>CAZVUD010000023.1:0-26971 GCA_964629615.1 uncultured Clostridium sp.
CTGTTTACTTATCTCATTTTAGCACATTATATATATTTTGTCAAGTATTTATTTTGATGTGCATTAATATGTCAATTATCAAGGCTGTAAACTATAACGGTATCCTCAAAGATCTTGTCGTCCTCGCTCTCCTCTACATCCTCCTTCTCTATTCCGTCGGCAAAATAATATATATTGCCGCTGTTGAGAATTGCAAAGGTCTTATATCCGTCAAAGTCTGTTTCGGAAAGTATTTTATCAAGTATATGGCGCGTTGCCTGACCGTTATTTATAAACACCAGCATTCCGCCTGAAAGATCCTCGTCCTTCAGCACCTCTGACACGTCTGTTTTGCCGTCAAAAAACTTATTTCCATCGGTTATATAAGATCTGTCCAGCTTGCAGAAAAGCAATATATCGTCAAGAAATCTGTCGTCATCGGTATTTAAAACATAAATGGCAGGAATATTATATTCTCCGCTTATATCCTCCATAAGCTCGCGCTTGTCTGCATAGGTGCATTCTGGTGCAGAGCCGGATATAACGGGATATGTCCCCATTGCTAAAAACAGAGCCAATATAACTACGCACGCCACCTTTACATTAAAGCAATACTTAATGAGCCTGTATATACCGTATATCGCCGTTACGAACACAAGCGTCATTATCGGTGCGATATATCTGTATTCCGTCCATTCCGACACGACTATAACGCCGATAAAATACACGATACAGGGAATGAGCAGTGTCTTTATTATCATGCGCCTGCTGCTGTGCTTCGATACAGCACCGTCGTCATCCGTATTATGGTCCTTTCTTGCCTTGACTATAACGCACACGACAATTATCGCAATAATTGCCAATATCATATTGTTAAAGCCGAAGAAATTGAGCTTTTGTATATAATCTATGACAGTTGTAAACAGCCTCGACTGTACTCCGAGCGTGCCGACTATCTCGCCGCCAAGTCCGCCGAAAATAATATTTATTATAGCAAACGGATATGTGATTATTGCACCGAGAGCCGATATCGGCACAAATATACCGTATATTTTTCGCGATGCCGTGTCCTTATCCCTTGTATATCGCATGCAAAAGAGGATATACATGGGTATTATGAACAGCAAGGTATAATAGCTCGTAAGCAAACTTAAAAATGTCGTGACAGCTATTGCCGCAACATATTTTTTGGAAGCCGCTCCGCTCTCATACATCCTTATATGCAGATATGCAAATATAACTATCTCCAGAGCCATAATGGCATACGGACCTATAAATATCACGCAAGATAGCGTTCCCAAGGTCAGGGACGATATAAGCGTCAGTATAAGCGACTTTACGCGGCAATGATCCTCCCCCAAAAACAGCTTCTTTACTATAAGATACAAAAATATCGTAACGAATGCGTACGCAAGTGTGTTTATGAGTATTCCGGGAAGGATCGAAAATCCTCCGCTCGTAAGATTCATGAACAGCCTGAGTATCATATAATAAAGCGGCGGATCTATATCCTTCATCTGATTTTTGTATACATCAAAAATATTTCCGCTTATCTCTCCAAGCGCGAGATATTCTTCATAATATTCGCCACCGTGCCAGGTATTAAAAAAATCTCCGTTATCCTGAATAGAGGGATTGTTATATCCTGCATGTCCAAGCGCGCTTGCCTCATCCATATGGATATAGCTTTTATTCAATGCAAACGGAATAAACATCACGCTTTGCAATACTATTATAAGTATCAAAGCGATAATTTCTGTCCTTTTGAATTTCATATTACCTCCGTTAAATATGGCATTGTCAGTTGCCTATATAATATATATTGGCACTGTTCAGCCCTTCTACGTGTTCTATGTTTTTCAGATCAAGTGTGCTTCTTATGACCTCAAGTATATATTCGTCATTCTGAGGCACGTTGATAAATACTATAACTCCCTTTGATGTATCTATGCCCTCAAACACATTCGTCATATTCTCGGAATTGATATCCCAATCTCGTGTGATATAGGAATTTTCCATAAGCGTGAAGAGATATATATCATCAAGAAATCTGTCGTTCTCTGTTATAAATGCGTATATTGCGGGAACATCCTTATGCTCCTTTATATAATCCACCGCATATTGCCTTTCCGAATACATGACCTGCGGCTCATATCCCTTGTAATTGGGCATGATGACCATTGCACATACAACAGCACACACAGCCGCCACAGCACCGATCTTGCCTGTAAGAGCGCGCGCAGAAAAATACAGTGCCGCCAGCAAAAGCGCAAATATAAGCGGACATATCGGGTACATGTATCTTAGCTCTGTATAGGGAGATGCGATGGCAACTATCAAAAAATACGCGGCTGTCGGTATCCATATAGTATTTATGAGTCCGAAATAATAAGATCTGCCGCTCTTTTTTTCTTCGTTTGCGTCATCACCGATCGTGTTATCAGTATTTGCGTTATCAGCAGTTTCTTTTGTGCATTTATTTTTGCATACAAAATACTTGATGAGCGCTCCGACGCTGAATATCGCGATAAGCGCAACTATTATGGCAAGCGTCGCATTAAAGACATATTTATTTATATGCTTTAAAAACTGACTGAGCGAATGCGAAACACCTGACATATCAAACAGCTTGCTTACAACTCCCTGCCCTCTGTAGCCGAAAAACATATGGTCTATACAATGGGGGAATATATATATCACACCTATTGCGGCGACAGCAAACGGGATAGTGCGCAGAGCCGCATTCTTTATATCTTTTTTCCTGAGATATCTCACGCTGAAAAGAATATACAAAGGCAGCAGGAAAAACAGAAAATAATAATGTGTAAGCACGCCGAGGCAGGACACCGCCACATACAGCACGCTTATATACAGCCTTGGTCTGCCGCTCTCATATTCCTTTATGTGGAGCATGAGGATAAGCAACACAAGCAGGGTGAGGAGCGCGTACATCCTGATATATATCACATTTGAAAGCGTGCAAAGCGTAAAGGATGACAGGCAGGTAACGACAAATGCCTTTATGCCTGCATAGCTTTGCGCTGAAAATATGCGCTTTACGATAAAATACAAAATGAGCGTTACGAATGCATATATAATTATATTCAGTATTATACCCGTCATCATGGAAAATTCACCAACTGAAAATTCCATAAAAAATCTGAGAAAGAAATAATACAGTGGCGGATGAACATCGTTCTTTTGATTGTTATATACCGCACTTATGTCATTAAGCTCGTCCTCATCCACGACCAGATAATCTCTGTAATAGTCGCCTGAATGCCAATTGCCGTAAAAGTCATGGTTGTCCTGTATCTCTACGCCGTGATACTGCGAAAGACCGAAGGAATATGCCTCATCCATGTGCAGATATTGCTTTTTGTGAGCCACTGACACGTAAACCACGCTTTGAACAGCAATAAGGAGCAGAAGAAGTGCCGCCATTATTCTTTTGTTTTTCATATCAAACTCCATTTTGCCGCCATGCGCGGCACAGATAGTATTAGCTCATGCGTAAAAGATAATGCTTTACTTGTATTAGCCTTCACGCAGATAGAAATTAAAATTTCTTTCAGATATTCTCAAAGCTGAGCTTAACGCCGAGAAGTCTTTCAAGTATCTCCTTTGGTATCTTAAGATCGCCATATCCGCGTCCAAGCTGTGTATCAGGCTTATTTAAGCCGTGATAATCACTTCCGCCGCTCTCAAGCAAGCCAAAGCCTGCCGCCGTTTGGGCTGCCATCATCTCGGTCTGACGGTCATATGTGGTATATATGGTCTCCATTCCCACGAGTCCCTCTGCCTTGGCTTTGGGCAAAAATTCCATAAGCTCGTATTCGTCCAGGCTGAGATATGGGTGTGCAAGTATCGGAACTGCGCCTATGGATCTGAGAAGCCTTATTGCCTCAAATGAGGTTATCCTCTTTGGAGGAACATAATATCTTCCGTTTCTTGCAAGCACGCTCTTGAATGCGTCCTGTCTTGTTTCAAAATATCCTTTTTCCACAAGATGCATGGCTATATGCGCGCGATTGAACGCCTCTGCAGGCGTGCGGGCTCTGACGCTTTCATAATCTATGTCATATCCGTCAGCCTTAAGGGCTTCTATAAGCGCGATATTGCTCTCTGTCTTGCGTCGGTTCATCTCATGCATTACATCCTCTATCTTGGAATAATGCTCCCTTTCTATAAAAAGACCGACTATGTGCAGCTCTTTTTCCTTATAATCGGTAGATATTTCTATACCGGGAATTGCATATATATTTTTTCCCTCCGCATAAGACGTAAATTCAAAAAGTCCGTTCGTGGTGTTGTGGTCTGTCAGGGCAACGGCACAAAGTCCCTCTGCAATAGCCTTATCGACAAGCTCGGACGGTGTGTCTGTGCCGTCAGAAGCCAAGGAATGGGTATGCAGATCTATATAATTGCTCATCTTGATATCTCCTTTTATAAAAAGTCTTAAAAATGCGCATAATAACTCATTTTACTTTTATATATTGTACCACATTTGTGCCATTTTGTCAATCCATATAAAAAACAGAGCGCAGGATATGCAAAATGCCTATCCTGCGCACAGCATCAGACTCCTCTGAATCCTCTGCCTATTATCTCGCTTGATGTCGTTACTATTATAAACGCATCGGGGTCGATCTCTTTTATCTTTGTCCTGAGTGCAATAGCCTCATATCTCTTGCAGACCGTATGTATCATAGCCTTCTCTTCATGAGTGTATTCTCCAATGACTGTATTTACGGTAACACCGTGCACGAGAGTATTCATGATATACTGTGCTATCTCATCCTTCTTTGATGTGATAACTATGAAGTATTTACATACGTTAAAGCTCTCTATCATGCTGTCAACGACGAATGCCTTCGCAAACAGACCGAGCAGTGAAAGCAATCCGACCTTGATGCCAAAGAAGAAGAATGAGCTTGCCGCTACTATGAAATCCACAACGAGCAATGCCTTGCCGACATCAAGTGTGGAATACTTTTTGAGTATGAGCGCAACTATATCCGTGCCGCCCGAAGAACCGCCTGCATTGAATATTACAGCAGATCCGATGGCTGTAAGTATTATTGCATACACGAGCTCAAGGAAGGGCTCGTCTGTCAGAGGCGCTGACATGGGAAGGAAGGTCTCAAGCAGAAAGGTCACAAAGGAATAGAAAAGACTGCAATACACTGTTTTTGCAATAGTCTTTTTTCCGAGTATGAGCAATCCGACAACCAAGAGCAACACATTCAGTATGATGATCCACATACTTGTGGTTATGGGCAAAAAGGACAATGCCGCCGCAAGTATCATGGCTATACCCGTAACTCCGCCCATAGCAAAGCCATTCGGCATCTTGAAAAAGTACACACCAAGAGCCATAAGTATACTACCGAGCGTCATAAGCCCGAAGGTTTTAAGTTTTTTCGCGATATTCATTGTTGCCTCCAAAGAGCATTTTATCCACGCACCATTATAGCAGAAAAGAAGCCTCTTGTCAATGATTTTTGATTTCAGTGTACACTTTTTTCTCAAAATACGGGAATTTTCTACTTTTTTCATCATATATACAAAAGCATCCCCGATGCATCGCCTGCTCTCCTGTATCCGAAAGCCGACAAAGCATCGGGGATATATTATTTACTTAAAAGCAGTATCTCTGTGCTTTATCTTTACGGCAATATCAGAAATCTACCTCTGTATCGTAATAGCAGCACTTAAGAAGTCTTGCCATCTCATCTACAGATATCTGACGGGGGTTAGATCCCGTGCAAGCGTCTGCAACTGCGTTCTTTGCGATCTCGGGAAGTCTCTCAAGGAATACCTCCTCGGGAACGAATCCATTTTCGCAAGGATAGCTGTCTGCGCCGTAATGCTTGATACACTGAGGAATATTGAGCTCGTCATTCATATGACGGAGGTGAGCGATAAGATTAGCTACCTTTTCATCCTCGTTTGCGCCGCCAAGACCCATGTAATCAGCTATTACAGCATATCTCTTCTTAGCTGTGGGATCCTTTGCGTTGAATGCAATTACCTTAGGAAGATACATAGCATTTGCCGCGCCGTGAATGATATGAGCGCCCTGATCCTGGAATATAGCACCTGTCTTGTGAGCCATGGAGTGAACTATACCGAGAAGCGCATTTGAGAATGCCATACCTGCAAGGCACTGTGCATTATGCATGGATGCTCTCTTATCCATATCGCCGTTGTAGGAATCTACAAGGTCGTTCTGTATCATCTTGATGGCAAAGATCGCAAGCGGATCTGTGTAATCGCAATTGCATGTGGAAACATAAGCCTCAATGGCATGTGTCATAGCGTCCATACCTGTGTGAGCCACGAGCTTCTTGGGCATGGTCTCTGCCAATGCAGGGTCAACGATAGCTACATCGGGTGTTATCTCAAAGTCAGCAAGCGGATACTTGATGCCCTTTTCATAGTCGGTAATAACAGAGAAAGCCGTAACCTCGGTAGCTGTACCCGATGTTGAGGGGATAGCTACGAACTTAGCCTTTTTGCGAAGCTCGGGAATACCGAATACAACGCACATCTGTTCAAATGTGATCTCGGGATACTCATACTTTATCCACATTGCCTTTGCAGCATCTATAGGAGAGCCGCCGCCCATAGCTACGATCCAATCAGGCTCAAATTCGCGCATTACCTCAGCGCCCTTCATTACCGTGGTAACCGAAGGATCGGGCTCAACGCCCTCGATGAGTCTTACTTCCATACCTGCTTCTTTCAAATAGCCCTCTGCCTGTGCAAGGAAGCCGTTCTTCTTCATTGCGCTGCCGCCAACTACGATAACAGCCTTCTTACCCTTAAGGTTTTTGAGGTTTTCAAGTGCGCCCTTACCGTGATAAAGGTCGCGGGGAAGTGTAAATCTTGCCATTTCTTTTTCTCCTTTATGTATTGAATTTAAGGTTATCGTTATTTATTTAACTGTAAATAGTATACCACAAAAGCACTCGTTTGTCAATATATTGACATGTAAATATGTTGTGAAGTTGACGACTTTTTTGTATCATTTTCTTTACTATTTTATTAATCCTGTATGAAAAAATATGTACACTTTTTAATTATCCGAAACACATATTGAGGTCTTGCTCGTTGACACGCGGCATGTTTTGTGATATAATCTAATTATATTAACAAAAGGGGGTGAGCTATTGAAAAAGAAGCTTAACATAGGCATAGTTGCGCATGTTGACGCAGGAAAAACAACGCTTGGAGAAGCATTGCTGTACAAGTTCGGTGCGATACGCAAGCTTGGCAGAGTGGACGACAAAAACACCTATCTCGACACCTCCGATATGGAAAAGGAGCGCGGCATAACCATATTTTCAAAGCAAGCGAGATTTTCCACAGACATGTGTGACATAACTCTGCTCGACACCCCCGGACACATAGATTTTTCGCCCGAGACCGAGCGTGCGCTCAAATTACTTGACTACGCCATCCTTGTTATAAGCGGAACTGACGGCATTCAGAGCCACACACGCACGATATGGGAGCTCCTTGCGGAATACAGCATTCCGACATTCATATTTATAAACAAAATGGACATCTCCCACAAAAGCCAAGGCGAGCTGTGCGAGATGCTGGAGCGCGTGCTCTCCCCATTATGCGTATATTTTAAAGAGGGTGAAGACATACATGCGCGCAACGAGCGGCTTGCGATGGCAAACGATGCGCTCATGGAAAAGGTAATATCGGGTGAAAATATAGAGGACGACGAGCTTGCACATCTTGTATGCAGTCGCCTGCTCTTTCCCTGCATATTCGGCTCTGCCTTAAAGCTTGACGGCATATCATTTCTCATGCACACCGTAGATGCACTCACGCGCGAGCCGATATATCCCGAAAAATACTTTTGCGCAAAGGTATTTAAGATATCGAACGTAAAGGATCGCCTGACATTTATGAAGATAACGGGCGGCAAGCTGTGCTTGCGTGACGAGATATCCTACATGTCGCAAAGCGGAGAGCACATAAAAGAAAAGATCAACAGGATCATGATATATTCGGGCGAGCGTGCAGTATCTGTCGATGAGGCTTATGCAGGCGACGTGGTTGCCGTAATGGGGCTTTCCAAAACATATGCAGGTCAAGGACTTGGGCGAGAGCCTGACTCGTCAAAAATGAAGCTATCCCCTGTATTGTCTTATGTGGTCGTATTGCCAAAGGACTGCGATACCGTCACTGCCATGTCTTACTTCAGTAAGCTTTGCGAGGAAGAGCCGTCCTTGTCTGTATATTACAACGAAGCATCCGGCGAGATAGAAGTGCGACTCATGGGTGAGGTGCAGACCGAGATATTCAAAAGAACGGTAAAAGAAAGATTCGGTCTTGACTGCGATCTTGCCGACGGCAAGATACTGTATAAGGAAAAGATACGTCACAAGACTATAGGCGTCGGACATTTTGAGCCATTGCGCCACTATGCCGAGGTGCATCTTCTGCTTGAGCCCATGCCGGAGGGCAGCGGTCTTATATTTGACACGGATGTTCCGCCAAACATGCTGGATATTAATTGGCAACGCCTTATAATGACACATCTGCGCGAAAAGACCCACAGGGGCATACTTACAAACTCCCCCATAACCGACATGAAGATAACCCTCGTGGCAGGCAAGGCGCACCTAAAGCACACGGAGGGCGGAGATATGCGCGAGGCAACATATCGCGCGCTGAGGCAAGGTCTTATGGCGGCAGGAACGATATTGCTTGAGCCATACAGAAAGATACACATAAGCATACCGACGCAGTATACAGGCAGGATATCCTGCGATCTTGAGGCACGCCACTGCGATCTCAAGATACAGTCCTCAGACTCAAGGATGACCTATATAGAAGGAAAGGGTCCTGTTTCATCCCTTAGAGGCTATATGCGCGAATTCACATCCGCAACTCACGGCGAGGGCAGATGCTCCTTTACCTATCTCGGATACTTTCCCTGCCACGATGAGGAAAATGTAGTAAAGAGTATCGGATATTCACCCGAGAGCGATCTTACAGCCCCCTCATGCTCGGTATTTTGCGCACACGGTGCAGGCTTTAATGTGCCGTGGGACAAGGTGTATGAATTCAAGCACATAGATTCGGGATATGCTATGAAGAGATCCTCCATAGAGAGCATGATGCCGAGCTATGAAAAGGTAGTAAAAAAGTATCACATAGACGAAAAAGAGCTTGAAAGCATCATGCTGCGAGAATTCGGGCCTATAAAGCGCAGATCCTACAAGGAGCCTGCCACCGTATGCTCGGCTGACAGCCACAAAAAATACGAGAAAAAAGAAAAAAAGATCATTATAGACGGCTACAATTACATACACTCCGAGGAGGAGCTTTCAAAAATAGCCGCCTTTGATCTTGAAAAGGCACGCACAACTCTTATGGACATGCTATCAAACTATGTAGCCTACACAAAGCGCGATGTTACCCTTGTATTCGACGCATATCTTGTTGCCGACAACAAAGGGGAGGAATTCCGATACAACGGATTTAATGTGGTATACACCAAGACCGATGTCACAGCTGACGCATACATTGAAAAGCTGATGAGCCGGCTCGGTCCTGATTTTGACATCTGCCTTGTGACAGGCGACCGACTTCTTCAGTTTTCTGCGGTTCATTCGGGTATTTTACGTATGACCGTAAAAGAATTTGAAGAGGATATGATCAAAATATCAAATGAGATAAACGATATAATAAGTAAGCTCGGAGATGACATATGAGTATATCTCCTATTACAGCTTACCCATAAAAAAAGAACATTTCGGACACTGCACAAGTCCGAAATGTTCTTTTTATTTAATGTATTCTGCCCTTGCCCGTGCAAGCGCATCCTTATATTCTTCTATACTGTAAGCCGCATTAAGCGCAGACAGCATTGCATTCGGCGTCATATCCTTTGGCAGTGACAGCTGCTTCAAGACCAGATTTCGCATCTCCTTGCTGTTATCTTGACCCGTAAGTCCGTCACTGTAAAGATCTGCCTTTGTAAGCCCACAGCCGATTCTCGGCGAAGTATCCGATGAAAAAGGAAGCAACAGATCATATATCAATAAGGCATCCGCGCCCTCAACTCCCAAAAATCCTTCTGCGGAGCTATGCTCCTTTCGCCTTTCCTTGCCCTTTATCTGTGGGGTATAGAGCTGTATCAGCTTATCCTTGCTGACACACGAGGTTATATGTGAGCGTATCAGCTTGCCTGCCCCATCGCTGTCTGTCATGACTATGATCTTGCCTACCGAAGCCAGCTTTCTTATGACAGCCATCTTTTCATTATTCTTGAATATTCCGAATCCATCCGTCGTAAGCACATATGCATTTGCAACAGACAGTATCTTTATCTTGTCGTATCTTCCCTCAACTATTATGGGATAATTTATATTTAACTTTTCCATATCATCTCACCGCAAAATACAAGAGCACCGCCGCACCGAGTATTATTCTGTACACGCCAAAGGGTATAAAGCTATGCTTCTTTACAAAATCCATAAGAAATCTTATACACAAAAGAGATGTCAGAAACGCGACAGCCGCCGCGACCGCCAACACTACATATGCATTTATCGGAACGGATATATCCCCCTGTGTAACATACTTGATAAATCCGAGCGTTTTTATCATACATGCTCCGAGCATTGCAGGTATGCCGAGGAAGAAGGAAAATTCCGCTGCCGCAGTTCTGCCTACCGAGAGCATGCGCGCACCAAGTATGGTAGAACCCGAGCGCGATGTTCCGGGAACTATGGAAAGCGCCTGAAATACGCCTATAAAAAACGCCGAGCGCAGGCTTATATCCTCGATCCTCTCTGTCTTTGCACGCTTTTTTGCATATATCCTTTCGATGATAATGAAAAGTATGCCGTAAAATATGAGCATGCTTGCGACCACATAAGAATTGAACAGCCAGCCGTCTATATCCTTGCCGCTGAATCCCTCGATCAGCTTATCCCCTACAACGCCGATAAGCGCGGCAGGTATGCTTGCCACGATTATCTTGAGCCAAAGGGAATATGTGCTCTTTTTTTCTGTGACATCTTTATTTTTGCCAAACGGGCACAGCCTACTCCAAAACATAAAAACCACCGCAAGTATGGCGCCCAATTGTATCACCACCTCAAACATCTCCCCAAATTCAGAGGCAAACTCCGCTCCGAGCTCGGGAGCAACATTGAGATGCAAAAATTCATCAAGCAAAATAATATGCCCCGTTGAGCTTACGGGAAGCCATTCGGTTATTCCCTCGATGATACCGAATATAACTGCCTTGATGATCTCTATTAAGATCATGATATCCCCCCTGTCAAAGATACATACCGCATATATCGGTCAATGCGTAAAGCAGCTTGACTCCTATCGTTCGGATATGGTCTTACATTAATTGCCTGCTCTCATTATGTCGCCCGTGCGCACCTCAAAAGGAACTCTTACAAAAAAGTACATGGAGGGATGCGGAGCAGACTCTGCCGCCTCTCCTGACTCAAGGTATATCTCATTTACAGAAAATCTGCGTCCGATCCTGGAGGGCGAGATGATCTCCGCCATATCCCCTATCTTTACCTTGTTTCTCTGTATAAACTTATATATCCGTCCGTTTGCGTTCTCTATCTCTATTCCCTTCTCTTCAAGCGCCGCCATATCCTCACAAGTATATTCCACCGCCGTAGCAAAATATGCTTTTTCCCGGATATATCCCGTCTGGCTTGAAAGATTTGCCTCTTCCATAGGGTCATCCAGATAAAATCCCGTGCAATATTCTCTGTGCGACACACTGTCAAGCTCGACAAGAATATTTTCATCAAAGCTATAGCCTTCGGGATCGGCTATATATGCATCTATCGCCATTCTGTACGCATTTGTAACGACAGAGGTATAATATGCGCTCTTCATTCTGCCCTCTATCTTAAATGAATCTATACCGCACGCTATAAGCTCGGGTATGTGCTCTACCGTGCACATATCCTTAGAGGACATTATAAATGTGCCAAGCTCTGTCTGTTCTATCGGTATCGGAATGTCGGGACGCTTTTCCTCGTAAAGAGTATAGCTCCAGCGGCAGGGCTGTGTGCATCTGCCGCGGTTTGCATCTCTGCCTGTCAGCATGTTTGAGAGCATGCATCTTCCGCTGTATGAAACGCACATAGAGCCGTGAACGAAAGCCTCAAGCTCTATGCCCTCTGGCAATGCATCCTTTATATTTCTTATCTCCGAAAAGCTGAGCTCACGCGCAAGCACGAGCCTCTTTGCGCCCATTGCAACATATGCCAGCGCCGCCTCGGGAGAAACTATGCTTGCCTGTGTCGATACATGTATCTCGGCGTTGGGTATTATGGACTTGACCGTAGCCATAACGCCAAGGTCTGCAATGATATATGCATCTATTCCAATGTCCTTTATATCTCGGAGGAATGCTCTCAGGCTTTCATATTCATCTGCGTGAGGCATGGTATTCAAGGTAAGATATATCTTTTTATTGCGCTCGTGTGTATACTTCACCGCATATGCGAGCTCATCATTTGTAAAGTTGTCTGCCGCAGATCTCATTCCAAAGCTCTGACCTGCACAGTATACGGCATCAGCTCCATAAAGCAATGCCGCCTTCAGCTTTTCAAGATTGCCTGCAGGGGAAAGAAGCTCGGGAGCCTTTATTACATTATCTGTCATTTCTATTTATTCTCCAAACTGATTTTTTTGACATGACCATCCATTTTTATTCTATCATATTTCAGACCCATTGTCAAGGCAAAGCTCATATCAAAGGCACATTTTAAGCAAAACGGGCTGTCCTCGGATAGCCAAAGACAGCCCATGTGCATATTCAGTTTAAGGCATGGTAATATATGCTCCGCTTGACGTTGAGCTGACAGTACCCTTGCCTGCCTGACCAAAGTCATTTTTTCCGTAGCAAACTATTTTTCCGTCCTTTGTGTATATAAGCGTAAATCCGTTTCCTGCGGCAACATCCACAGCGCCGCTGTATATCTTGCGAGCAACAGAATTAACTATATTTCCGCTTATTATAAGCTCGCCGTTATTGTTTATACCGTATCCGTAAACATCGCCGTCAAATGTCAGAGCAACGATGTGCTCCTCGTGTATATCCGCGCTCTTTACATTGCCAAGCACACGGTAAAGCACGCCGTTCGGAAGATCGCTCTGGCTGTATGTCGATTGGAATACATCAAAGCGGCGCCAGCCGATATAATAAAGCGTATTATCCTCGCTTATAACAACGAATTGATGTGAGCCTGCCGCCACATCACGCATACCCGAGCCTATCTTCAAGGGGGTCAGGATATTTTCGACATCATCCTGACTTACCTTGTTCCAGCGGTTATCTCCGATAGCATACAGATCGCCGTTTTCCTTTATATACAAAGTGGTCCTTCTGCCTGCGGCGACCTTTTTAACACCGCTTGCCACAAGCTGGAATTTGCTTACGCTTGTGCCTGCATTTTTATTGCCTATCTGTCCGCGCGCATTGTTTCCAACGCCCCAAAGATCATGATCCTCGTCCAGGATCAACAAATAATCCTGACCCACACTGACATCTATTATCCTCTTGTCGAAATCAACAGGGAGAAGATCTGCGGCGCTTCCGCCGCGTCCGAGTTGTCCGTACTGATTATTTCCGACCGTATAGAGCACTCCATCGGTCGTCAATATAGCTGTTGAGGACACATTTGCAGTCTCGGCAATAACAAGTCCGCGTGTGCTCTCCACCTTTGCCACACCGCTCATGACATATGTCGGCGAAAACTTATCATTTCCCCCGGGTATACCGAGGATACCGTTTGTATTCTGTCCCCAAGCGTACAGATCTCCGCTTGCATCAATATAATACGAGCTGCTCTTGCCTGCGCTGACGCCGTGATCCACAGATACGACATTCTCGCCGCTCGACTTAGCTCTTACATATACGATGACATCGCCCGAGGCATTGATATCAAACACCGCCTCACTGCCATCCTTTTTATAAACGCCGCCGCTGTTTGCCGAAAAAGCCACTGCAAACACATCGTATCCGCTCTTAGCCTTTACGCTGACCTTTATACTGATTCCCTTTTCATATTTTATCTTTTTCTTCTTATCCGTAATAAGGACAGAATCTACATAAATGTCATATCTGTCATCCAGCTTTATGTTGACAGTGCAGTCTTCGTCCTCAGGCTCTGCCATTCCCGTAAGTGCTCTTACCTGATTTTTATAATTATCCGCTCTGCCGTTTATAAAGTTCCGCATGACATCCACTTGTGCATCAAATGTATCATAGCTTCCTGCGCCGCTGTATACAGCATACTGAAGATACAAAAGCTCGCGTCTTTCAGCCGCCATATCATTAAGCACGTCTATTGCATTGTCTGCGCAAAATACATCATTTGCAAGCTCATATGCACGCAGGGCAAATTTGGTCTTGAATTCGGTATTTTTCATAAGACCGTTCATTACCGCGCCGCAACGTGTGCCGTCATTTATCTTATCAAAGAAATTTGATGTCGCATTGTTTACATTTATATATCCGCAGCAGTGATCCATGTCAAGCAGAACGAATCTCCATTTCGTATCCATTCCCGACGGATCATTCTCATCAATATTTCTCCAGACCTTTATGTTGTTGCCCGGCCAGTCGTTATTGCAAAAATATGTTTCCATTATCATATAGTCTATAAATGAATCTACATCTATGCGATCGGTCACATATTTGTACACATCGGGGTCTCTCATATCATGAGTCTTGATATATGACACGAGCTGATTGAATTCCGTGGCATATTTCACATCTCCCGTGGCGGCAACATAGTCATTATTCCATGATTCGGCAGACGAACCGTATTTCAGGGGAGATTCATTTTCGATTATAACGATATTCTCCTCAAGCACGCCGTACTTCTGATTGAAATATTCGGGACTGTACCTTTCACGAAGATTGTATACTCCCCACAATTCTCCGTTCATAAACACTATCGCAGGCGTGTAAGCCATGGAATCCACATTCAGCCCATACGCCATCCTCTGCACGAAGGCATCACGGATAAAGGTATGACCGTAATCATTGCCTGCGTTTCTTATAAGTATGCGCTCAAAGGTGGATATGTTCTGCCCAAGGACATTCTTTGACCAGCCGTCAAACAGATCGTATTCCAAGGAATCGGGGGCGGGATCGTTTAAAGAGAGAGGGTCTTTATAGTATATCCTCAAGGATTTCATGGGAAGTCCCGACGAGCCGTTTCCGCTCACCGCAAACTCCATATATGATCCGCCTCTCTTGATGCCGTCCTTATCAAACACCTCAAGGAATGCGCGGCTTCTCGGTCTTGTACCCCAAAGGTCATACTGATAGGTATAATATGCGCCTGTCTCATTGCCGAGAAGGTCATTCTCGTGCAGTGATATGGAGAATATTATGGTATTTGCCTTTGAGAGCTTTTCGCTGACAAAATATGTCTGTGTGAACACCGCGCTCTCCACACCTTCGGGCGATACCGCCATAGCCTTTACCACAACGCCGCCCGGTCGCAATCCGCTTGTTTTAAACGAGCTTCCAAAAAGCTTATTTGCGTGCAAGACCGCACTGCCGACTCTTACATTATTGGTATTTGCTATCTTCAAGGGTGCCGTATAAACGCTTGATATATTTGACACGGGGTCTGCACCTGTCATGGTGTAATATATCTTATAGCCCTCGGGCGCTGTGAGCTTGAGATCGAATATCTCATTGTAAACTCCGCCCTCGCGCGAGAACTTGACCTCAACGTAATTAGAGTTAACATAAGAGTTGTCGCCCTGAGAGCTCTTTGGAGTTATCTTTTCAAGGTCGTATGCGCCTGATTTTTTGATATTCACAAGGCTGTATCCCACATCTGCGCTTGCTCCGTTTCTAACGATGACCTTGTTTTTTGAAAGGTCGTCTACCGAGAATATATCAACGCTCGGGGTCAGGCTTGCGCAAAGATAAGAGGACACGCCATCGATATTTCTGAGATCCGCATTCGGGGAAATATCAGTACCGTCAAGCGCCAGCACAAGCTCAAAGCTCTTGTTATCTATCTTTATGTTCCATTCAAGGTCATATTTCTCCACCTTGAGTATTTCAGAGCCCGTATATTCCTCCGTGCCTGCGCATTTTATAAGATAATATCCCTTGGGCGCTATTGTGACATTATTTGAAAAATTCAGTTTTGTAAACGACTTTCCCTCGCCGTAATACATCGACATAGAGCCGAGAGAAAGCTCCTTGTCGGTCAGATTATAAAGCTCAATAAAGCTATATCTTATGGGCGCATCTGCGGCGGAATCGTTACCGTACGCCTTGGTGATGATTATATCTCCCGCGACTGCCATATCCGCATATGTAGGATCGCCACCCGTGGTGTCACCACCTATAGTATCATCACCCGTAGTGTCATCTCCCGTGGTTTCGTCCTCGGATGTACTCTCGTCCGCGGTGGAATCAGGAGTTTCCATAGAAGCATCGTCCCCTGTTACATATTCTGTGTCGCTGTCTGTTTTTACATCGTCACCGTCATCATTTTTATTACATGACGACATTACCGATGCAGACGACAATAGTATACAAAGTGCCGCTATCGCGGACAATATTTTCTTTTTTCTTTTCATTGACATGCAGTGATCCTCCTTCTGCTTTGCGGCTTTGTATCACTTTTTCTTTTTCTTTTTTGTTGCGGAAAATCCGAACTTTCCTATCTTTTTGCCAAGTTCAAAATACTCACCGTGCGCATATGCTGTGAGCTTTGCCTTATCAAGCATAAGCTTACCGTCATGTCCAATGATGTCCTCGCTGACGTCCACACCGACTATATCGGCAAGAAACATGTCGTGCGTTCCAAGCTCTATTATATCAAACACGCGACATTCCAGCGAAAGCGGACTTTCGCTTATAACAGGGCATGCAACTTGCGACGCCGCCTCCTTATGAAGTCCGCATTTTGCAAATTTGTCTACTTTTTTGCCTGTATATATCCCACAATAATCCGCCGCTTTTACAAGGTCTGACGGTGTGAGATTTATTACAAATTCTCCGCTGTTGCGGATAATGTCGTATGAGTGCCTGCTCTTGCGTATTGAAATATATGTTTTCGGGGGCTGTGTATTGATTATTCCCGTCCAGCCGACGGTTATGATGTTGGAGCTTTCCATATCTCCACAGCTGACCATAACAGGCGGCACGGGCGCCAACAGAGCTCCGCCCTTCCACTGTACCTTTGACATATGTACCCTTTCTTTCGCGCCGTGTCACAAGACGCAAAGTAAAATCCTATTCTATGATTTTATTATATCAATATTTTCACCGTATGTCAACATATTTTTGTTCCGCTTTGCCCCGCTTTTTTAAAAAAGCTTGGCTTCTTCCGCTTTTTTGAAAAAAAGCTTGGCAAAAAACTTCCTGGCATGTTATGGATTGTTTTTTGTAAATCGCGTTGACTTGACGAATGACAAAATTTTTAGAAAGCTTGGTACAAAACTTTCTCACAAAAGCCTTCTCCAGCGGGAGAAATGATGAGGTGTATCGTGTAGCCGTGGAATAAATATAAATTCAATGTTATGAGGACCGTCGGCAACTTGCTTGCATTCGTCGGTCTGAAAGAATATTGTTTTATGATTACTTTACATAACGATAGGTACATAAAATCTATAACCTCTGCAGGGGCGAACATAGTTCGCCCCTGCAGATCAATATAAAATTATTTCGCAAATCATCAAACAAGACTTGACGTGACATCGATTTCAAAATTATTTGCCGTTACAGCACCTGCGCCGCCGTCATACGAAGAATTTTTCAAATACACCGCGGCGATATCATTGACAGGATCCACAAAGAAATGTGTACCGTACGCACCGCTCCAGCCGAAAGCACCGACAGGCAACCTTCCGTAATCCTCGCTAACGATAACGCGCACAGTATATCCCCATATCTCATGAGCAGGCATTATCTCATATGGCAGCTGCGGCTTTGACATCTCGCGCACAAGCTCGCGCGAAATTATCTGCTTGCCGTTATAAGCTCCGCCGCCAAGCAACATCTGCGCAAATTTAATGTAATCCTGCGCAGTGGATGCAAGACCTGCGGCACTGCTTTCATATGTTGTCGGCAATCCGCCGAAAACACAGCCCTGCGGCATCTCGCAAGCAACAGACCTGCCATCCTTCATTCCGTGCATGACTATCATCCTGTTCCACTGCTCGGGAGTGGGAGAAAATGTCGTATCCACCATTCCCAGAGGCTCAAATATCTCCTTTTTGAGAAATTCGCCGTATGTCATGCCCGACTTCATCTCAATTATCCTTGCCACGATATCAAGCGCGATAACAGGGCTGTACAGCTGTGCGCTTGCAGGCTCAAAAGCCAAGGGCTTGTCCGCATAATAATCAACAACATCCTTTACGGTAGTGCCTACACGCAAGGGTAGGTGCGAAAATACAGCATCTCCGACCTCGCCTGTACCAATACCGCTGGAATGGGTAAGGCAATCGCGTATCTTTACCTTTCTCTCACAGGCATGATCTATAACTATCTCGCCATTCTCAACATGTCCCACATTCATATTCTCATAGCCGGGAAGATAGCGGCATATCTCATCATCAACCGAGAAATATCCCTTTTCTACCGCGATCATGGCGGCAACACCCGTTATCGGCTTTGTCATAGAAGCCAGCCTGAACATGGTATCCATGCGCACATCATTCATGCCGCTTGCAGGTATCCTGCTTCCGAATGTGTTTTCATATACAGTTTCGCCGCCCTGAACGACGATCGCGGCAACTCCGTCTACTCTGCCTGCCGCTCTGTCGGCATTTATCCTGTCTTCAATATTTTTCTTAAGTTTTTCCCTGTCAAGCTTTCTCATTTTTGTTTTTCATCCTTATCATTTTGCACATGCATGTTGCAATGCCCTTTCTTAGATTATACCAATACACAAAGCTCATGTCAATAACTTTTTGAAGAAAAAAGAGGACGAGTTGCCCCGTCCTCTTAAATATTTGCTCTATCAGCTCTTGTTGAGCTTTCCGAACTGTCTTACCATCTTTGTAAGTGCAATTCCTGCAGAACCGCTTACCTTCTTGTACTCGGTAGCAAATCCTGTCTTGCCTTCGTTTACACATGTCTTAAAGCTCTTGATAAGACCGAGCTTTTCGTCATTGTACATAGCGAAGTCATATACACGTCCTGCAAATATGATGTCAAGCATAGGTCCGCTGTCTGCGTCGTTAACAGACTTACGTGTAAGAACTACATCATAGAAAGCAGGTCTTACATACTGCTCGGAAATGATGTTGAACGCCTCAAGAAGAGTACCGAACTTCTTGGGATCCTTAACGTTCTTGGAAAGAACCATACTTGAGGATATACCATGTGTCCATGTAAGATACTTTTCCTGCTTCTGATCATACTTCGGAACAGGAAGAACACCGTATTCGTCTGTCATCTTCTCGTTGGATTCGATAACGTTTGTAACTATCTCACCGAAGAAGAGGCATCTGCCTGCCCAGAATATGTCCTTACCTATCTGTTCTTTACCGCCCTCGGGCCAATATGTAACCTCAGTTGCATATATGTCCTGGAGCTTGCCAAGCAAGTCAGTAGCCTTGCTTATGCCTGCCTGATCAAGTGTAAGTGCGGGACTCTTGCCCTCTTCGCAATTGATAAATCTAAGACCTGAGCCGTAGAAGAATGTAATACCGTATTCCCATGTAGTTACAAATCCGTACTTGTCGTTTTCATCCCAAATTGCCTCGCCGAGGTTTTCGGATACCTTGTTTGCATAAGAATAGAATGTATCAAGTGTCCACTTGTTCTCATTTACAAGCTCATAGAATATATCGTTGGTCTCAAAGCTTCTTTCAGCAATGTTCTTGTTGAACATAAGGCAATATGTAGTCTTATCGTCATCAAAGTTGAAAGAGCCGTTCATGAACCAGATACTGTCGGCAATGTTAAAGCCTCTTGTACCCTGGTCCCACCATGACTGGGACATGTCGATGTAAGGCTCAAGATCAAGGAAGTTGTAGAGATATCCTGATGAAGCCAGGTCAATGTTCCAGCTTGTGTGAGAGAACATGCAAGAATACTGCTTTGTGGATGTAACGTCTGTTCTGAAGTACTCTGTGAGGTTACTATCTTCCATTGTCGAAACCTCAACATCAACACCGAAAAGCTCCTTGAATATGAGGTTTCTGTTGTATACAGCTTCCTGCATAGTTGTCATCTTGGTGTCTGTTTCCTTAACCTTGAAATCCTCTTCAAGGTCTGTTCTTGAAAGGATATGGAAGGGTTCACCCGAAATATCTATTCCGGATGACTGGATCTTTTCAAGAGCAGCATCAGCCGCGGATGTTGTGTCAACTTCTCCGGGTTTAACTACTGAACCACCGGGATTTGACGATGAGCCTGTTGTTTCTTCCTCGGGGGTATCATTATTACAGGATACAAGTACCGCTGCAAGCATGAATACGCATATAAGGAAGCACAAAATTCTTTTTGCTTTCATAAATCCTCCTTAAATATAAATTTTTTTAAAGATTTCTTATTTCAGGCAAGACATAAACATATCTTGCTTTACTTACATATTATTTTGTCAGCATATACAGCAAAACGTCGTATATCCTCTCGCAAGACGCTATCTCTGCCCTCTCTGACGGTGAATGTATGTCAAAAAGGTTAGGTCCTACCGAGATGATGTCTATATCGCCGTGCAGCTTATCAGAAATTATACCGCACTCAAGTCCTGCATGTATAACGCATACCGACGGCTCTTTTCCGAAAAGCTCGCGGTAAGCGGCAAGATATTCGTCACGCAATTTCGACTCACTCTTATATTCCCAGCCGGGATATCTTTCATAATGTGCCACACTGCCGCCGAGCGCCGATCCGAAAAGATCAAGCTCTCGCATGGACGCGTCAAGCTGAGATTCGATGGACGAGCGGCTTGAAAACGTAAATATTATCTCGTCCTTTTCTGCCCTTATAGTTCCGAGATTTCTTGAATATTCAACAAGTCCCGAAATATCATTGCTCATTTTGAGCACGCCGCATCTTGCGCAGGAGAGCAAGGTTATTATATTCTTTCCGCCGCCGCAGATCTCCCTTGCGCACACATCCTCACACTGCACACAAAATCCTTTGTCAACGGCAAGAAGCTCCTTGTGCACATCAGACATAAAGCCAGAGCATTCTTTTCTTATTTTTTCTCTGTCGCCGCAAACGACTGCCGTGCATTCACGCGCGATCGCATTGTCCTTTCCGCCGCACTGCACGCTTGAAAGGCTTATATTGCAGGCTTCAAGCAACCGAGAGAGCAATCTGCCCATGAGCAATACCGCGCTTGACTTTCCTGAATTTATCTCCGCGCCCGAATGACCTCCCGCAAGTCCGCATATCTTAATGCAAACGCCGTCACATTCATCGCCGTATGAAACAGGAATGGTGATATCTGTTCTGACACCGCCTGCACATCCTGCCGTGACCGTGGAGTCCTCCTCACTGTCAAGATTTATCATTCTCTTTGCCGTTATATTCGAGGTATCAAAGGATTTTGCTCCCTCAAGACCTGTTTCCTCGCACACGGTAAAGAGCAATTCAAGCGGCATCTTTACATCCTCCGACAAAAGAGCAAGCATGTATGCCACTGCCATTCCGTCGTCAGCTCCGAGAGTAGTTCCGTAAGCCCCGATCATTCCGTCCTTGACAAAAAGCTTCAGGGGGTCGTGCAAAAAGTCATGCTCTACCGTGGAATTCTTCTCGCACACCATATCCATATGTCCCTGCAAAAGAATGCAAGGCATATCCTCACAGCCTGCCGCGGCAGGCTTTCTTGCAAACACGTTGCCGCCCTCATCTATGAAGGCATCACATCCGTGTGATCTTGCGTAATCAACGACATATTCCGCGATCCTACGCTCGTTTCCCGAGCCGTGAGGAATAGCGCATATGTCCTCAAAAATGTTAAACACTCTTTCGTGTCTGACATCTGCTATAACACGATCCATAAATATCTCCGTTAAAATCAATCAGCTCGCTTTTGCATAGATGCAAGCCTTTCTCCCATACCTATCGCCACACAGGACGCAGGATCCTTTGCGACAAGCGTGCGTATTCCCGTAACACGCTCTATGAGCTTGTCAAGTCCGCGAAGCTGGCTTCCGCCGCCGCAGAGCATTATACCGTTATGCAATATATCTCCCACAAGCTCGGGCGGTGTCTGCTCTATAACATCGCATATGCTGTCTATAAGTGCGGTCATAGGGCTAAAGGTCGCGCCTATCATCTCTTTTGACGACAGATTTATGACCTTTGGCATGCCGAGATTAAGATCTCTGCCCTTGACCTCGACTATCTTTGCATCCTCATGCTCGTATACATCGCCTATCTTTATCTTGACGCCCTCTGCCGTACGCTCACCTATGAGCACACCATAATTATCCCTTACATACTGCACAATAGACTCATCAAACTGATCTCCGCCTATCTTCACGGTCTTTGATATAACTATTCCGCCAAGGGATATAACGGCGATCTCCGTAACACCGCCGCCGATGTCCACGATCATATTGCCGACAGGGGTATCTATATCAAGTCCTGCACCTAAAGCCGCCGCTATGGGTGAATCTATAAGAAATGTCTTTCTTGCGCCTGCCTCTGTTGCCGCATCAAGTATGGCTCTCTGCTCCACCTCAGACATTTTTGAGGGCGTGCTTATCATAAGCCTTGGAGCCAGCAGGGTATTCTGGCAGGATCTGCGCACGAAATACTGAAGCATCTTGTATGTCACTTCATACTGATTTATAGCTCCGTCCTTTAAGGGACGCACAGCTACTATATTGTCAGGCGTTCTTCCTATCATGACCTGCGCCTCGCGTCCGACCTTGATTATCTTGTCCGTTGCGGTATCGATAGCCACCACAGACGGCTCTCTTGAAACGATTCCTTTATCCTGAACATAAACGAGAACTGTCGCAGTGCCGAGATCTATCGCAATATCCTTAGAAAGGGTCAAATTTTTTAACACCGGATCACCTCTCCTTTATATTTGACTGATGCTCACAGTCATCTATGGTAATTATACACCATACAGTATATAAAAGTCAATCATTTTTTGAAAATTTTAAAATGTTTGTTAAAAATAACGAAAAAATTGATATTTTTGTAACCAATATTCCCGCCATAAAATTTGCAAAGCAATATCACCCGTCATAAGGCTAATAAAGTTGGCGTGATACTACGGTATGAGTATCACGCCAGCTTTAAATGAGATATTATTTTGTCCTTGCAACAGATGTACACAAAACATCCTTTGCGCCGACTTCTTTAAGCAAGCGCTTGCCGTGTGCAAGAGTCGCACCGCTCGTGAGCAGGTCATCTATCAATACAACATATCTGCCACTAACTGTATTGCATGCATTTTTCTTAAGAGATATGGAGCTTTTAATATTGTCCCGTCTTTCATCAGCCGATAGCTTCTTTTGCTCACCGCCTCCATGCCTTACAAACAGATCCTTAAAGCTTTTTTTCGCTCCGTATATTTCGGCAACGCATTCAGCCAGCCTTTTTGCCTGATCAAATCCGTCGCTCGCAACAGCGCTCCTTCGCCTCGGCATATAAGTAAATATGCACTCCTCGGGATCTATCATATTTTCAGACATATATCTCGACAATGACACCGAGAGCTCATCCGCGGCAAACCTGTGATATCTTATATCATTTTTGTGCTTCAGCGCATAAATTATCTTATTTTGCACGCACAGTGGATCATCTGCATGATAATAGAACACCTTCACATGCTCATCTATCCTGACCCCTCTGCCGCCAATGCCGCATGTGCATCTGTCCGCAGACATATTGCATCTCTCGCACACTTCAGCCTTTGCCATGCGATATTTAGGCTCACATTTTTCGCATATACAGATATTGCTCTCAACACATCTCCTGACATCTGTAAGCTCTCCGCAACATATACATTTGGGCGGAAACATGATGCATGCAAGCATTCTCATCCTCTTATTTTTATTCATGCATTGCCTCCCGACCCACAGAGCCTGTGGCGCAGGCATGTATACCGCACGGAAAAATGATCGTTCTTGACCATTCTCTCTATGACATCAGAATACCCGACGATTATCACCATTTTCTGCGCTCGCGTTATGGCAGTATAAATAAGATTTCTCGTAAGCAGCATGGGAGATGTGCGGTAGGCAGGGATTATGACTATGGGATATTCGCATCCCTGAGATTTATGAACTGTAACAGCATATGCATGCTCTATCTCATCAAGGACAGAAGTATCGTAAACAACATGCTTATCGTCATACACAATGCTTATCTCACTGCTTGCGGTATCTATCTTTTCTATAATGCCAATATCGCCGTTGAATATGCCCATACCCGTGGTATCGTCATCGCGCCACCATTCAAGCTCGTAATTATTCTTCACCTGCATGACCCTATCTCCCTCGCGGAAAGTGATCTCTCGGTATTTATATTCCTTCTTGCCGGCACTTCGCGCATTGAGTGCATCCTGCAAAAGGATATTCAGGTGCTCTGTGCCCGCCTCGCCCTTTCTGGAGGGCGATATCACCTGTGCCTGCTTACCCATATCTCCGTATGCGCGCGGCAATCTCGTACTGCAAAGCTCGGTGACCGTCGCAGAGATCTCCCTGTCGCTCTTGCGCGCAAGGAAGAAGAAGTCATTGTCCTTCACATCAAGTATCGGCATCTGACCCTGATTTACGGCATGCGCGTTTGTGACTATGAGGGATCTTTTCGCCTGTCTGAATATCTCATTGAGCCTGACCGTAGAAAATCTTTCAGAGCCTATGATATCGCGCAATACATTTCCCGCGCCGACACTGGGAAGCTGATCGGCATCACCGATAAGTATGAGTCTTGCGCCCGGCTTTATCGCATGTAAAAGTGAGGACATGAGCATATTGTCTATCATGGATGACTCGTCAACTATAACAACATCCTCGGCAAGCTGATTATTTTCATCCCTGCGAAATCCGCTCTTTTCATCATCGCCGCCAAAATCATACTCAAGCAATCTGTGTATGGTCTTAGCCTCACATGTCGTGGATTCCGAAAGCCTTTTTGCGGCGCGCCCCGTAGGCGCGCAAAGAGCAACCTTCATATCCATATTCAAAAATATGGACAACAGCGCCTTTACTATGGTGGTCTTTCCCGTTCCCGGTCCGCCCGTGAGTATCATCACACCCGAGCTCAATGCCTCTGTTATTGCCTCCTTTTGCATGGCGGCATATTCAAAGCCGTTAAGGCGCTCTTCTTTTTTTATGAACTCATTTATGTCACGCACATCTATGCTCGGACAAAGCCGGTCAAGATATGACAGCTTTTCAGCTATATACTCCTCGCAGGCATAGGATATCCTGTCAAATATATATTCGCATCCGTCGCATCTGTATATCTTAAGCTCACCTGCTGACAGCATATCGTCTATCGCCTCGTTTACATCTTCTGCAGACGATGAAAGCAGCTTCGCAGCTTCAGAAGAAAGCATATCTCTCTTTAAGCAGACGTGTCCGTTCGACATTCCGATATTGCTCAATACATATTTGATACCGCTTGACATTCGCGAAGCCGAATTGATATCCGCGCCTATATTCTTAGCCAGCGCATCCGCCTTTTCAAATCCTATTCCGTCTATCTCCTTGCAGAGTCGCCACGGATCCTTCTTTGCCACGTCAACAGACGCCGCGCCCCATCTTTTATATATCTTTATAGTCAGAGATGCGCCGAAATACTGCCTAAAGAAGATCATAGCCGTTCTGATCCCTGCTTTTTGCTTGAATTCCTCGCATATCTGCTTTGCCTTTTTCTGACTCATTCCGGGTATGTCTGAGAGCCACTCGGGGTGGTTCTCAAGCACATCCAGCGTATTGTCGCCATACATATCCACGATCTTTTGCGCTGTCTTTTTGCCTACTCCCTTTATCGCGCCCGACGAAAGATATCTGAGTATCGCCATGGCGTTTGCAGGTAACTGCTTTTCATACTGATCCACAGAAAATTGCCTGCCGTATTTGGGGTTGTGCTTCCATTCTCCGTATACCGTAAGTCTGTCGCCCTCGCATATATACGGCATTATACCGTATATGGTCACTATATCATCGTCATCCGTTCCGAGATCGCACACAGTATATCCGTTATCCTCGTTAGTATATATTATGCCCTCAACGCATCCCGAAAGCTTCTCATACCCATCTGTGTCAAAATAAATATCAGACTCGTCCTGCATATATACCTCCAATCATAATGTGTTACAAAAAAGAGGGGCAAACCGTTAAAACAGTCCCCCTCATATTTAAGAGGCGAAATATCAGAATTCTCCTCTGAGCTTTTCTGCAAGATCAAGCTTTTCCCATGCAACGCCGAGATCCTCGCGTCCCATATGACCGTATGCCGCAAGGTCACAGTATATCGGACGGCGCAGATCGAAATCGCGGATGATGGCAGCAGGGCGCAGGTCGCAGTACTTCTTTATAGCCTCCGAGATCTTAGCCTCATCAACAGTTGCCGTTCCAAACGTATCCACCATTACAGATACGGGATGAGCCACACCGATAGCATATGCAAGCTGTATCTCGCACTTCTTTGCAAGTCCTGCCGCAACAACGTTCTTGGCAATATATCTTGCCGCATAGCAAGCCGAGCGGTCAACCTTTGTGGGGTCCTTACCCGAGAAAGCTCCGCCGCCGTGACGTGCATATCCGCCGTATGTATCTACTATTATCTTTCTGCCCGTAAGTCCGGTATCACCTGCAGGTCCGCCTATAACAAATCTACCTGTGGGATTTACATATATCTTTGTTTCCTCGTCAAGAAGCTCTGACGGAACGATGGGCTTTATAACATGCTCTATTATGTCTTTTCTTATCTGCTCAAGGCTAACCGCATCGCTGTGCTGTGATGATACAACAATAGTATCAACTCTTACAGGCACAT
>CAZVUD010000024.1:0-26923 GCA_964629615.1 uncultured Clostridium sp.
CACAAGATAGTGCCCCCGGGTGAAGTTAAGGACTATGTTCTCAAGCTTATGGAAAAATGCGGACTTCGCGATTATTATTATGAAAGATATCCGCATGAGTTCTCAGGCGGTCAGAGACAGAGAATATGCATAGCAAGAGCTTTGTCCGTAAACCCCAAGCTCGTTATATGCGATGAGCCCGTATCCGCGCTTGACGTATCCATTCAGGCACAGATCATCAATCTGCTCAAGGAGCTTCAGCAGTCCATGGGACTGACATACCTCTTTATATCACACGACCTTTCTGTTGTAAAGTTCATTTCCGATAAGATAGGCGTTATGTATCTTGGTAAGATGATGGAATTCGGAAGCAAGCATGATGTATTCTCAAATCCCTTGCATCCTTACACAAAGGCGCTCTTCTCAGCTATTCCCAATCCTAACCCCGATGTTAAGATGAACAGAATAGTGCTCAGCGGAGATATTCCTTCTCCTGCAGATCCGCCCAAGGGATGCAGATTCCATACACGTTGCCCTAACGCGACCGAAAGATGTAAGTGCGAGGTTCCCGAGTACCGTGAGTATGAGCCGGGACATTTTGCCGCTTGCCACTTGCTTGAAAAATGATATGAGCAATAAGAACAGTAAAAAGAACAAGAAGAAAAAGCCAAAGGTAGTATATTACGACGATGGATCTACCATAGCCGATATGTCGGGCGTTCGCCCGAGAAGAGTGCGTAAGGATACCGATGACGGAGCTCCCACGAGAGCGCAGGCAATATGGAAGACCTATGTCAAAAGCGTGAAGAGTATGCTTATACCCATGTTTGTGACCATAGGCATCATATGTGCGGCATTTCTTATACTGTATATACTTCTCAGCTTGGCAATATAAAAGATCTTAAGTAATGGCGTGATACTCTTAACCGAGTATCACGCCAAAGCTCTATATTCGCCTGCGGCGAGTTGTATTGCTTCGCAGTGATATTCGGCTTGCGCCGAGTGAACAAAAAAGAGAGAGTAATGCGGAATTTTCCGCATTACTCTCTCTTTTGTTTTTATCGTCGGCTTTGCATTTGTTACACAAATGCATCGGGCTATGCCTATAATCTTATACTATTTGAAGCTTAAGGATAGCACACTTAGGCTTTTTAAATACCAAAAATATAAACAAACGGTTTATTATTCAACAATTTCGATACTTTCAATCACTACGGGAGTCTTCGGAACATCGCCAAACCAACCGTAATTTCCCGTTTTAACATTAGCTATGCTGTCAACGACCTCTATTCCGTCGATAACAGCGCCGAATGCGGCATATTGACGGTCGAGGTGAGGAGCATCCTTGTGCATGATGAAGAATTGCGATGATGCGGAGTTGGGGGCTTGTGTTCTTGCCATGGAGAGAACGCCTCTCTTGTGAGGAATGTCGTTTGACATGAAGCCGTTAGCCATAAATTCTCCGTGTATGGGGCGCGCTTCCTTCTGCTCAAAGCTCTGGTCAAAGCCGCCGCCCTGGATCATAAATCCCTTTATAACTCTGTGGAATATAAGTCCTGTGTAAAAGCCCTCCTTTACAAGCGAGAGAAAATTCTCAACAGTTTCGGGAGCTTTTTCGGGGTAGAGCTCGGTTGTTATGGTGCCGTGACCTGCAACGTTTATTTTGATCTTGGGTTCATTCATGTTTATTGTATTCCTTTCGGTTTTAAAATTCTTTATTTGTTTTCGGATAAGCCGTATCCAATGCTGAAAAGCTCGGATATGCGCTCTGTATCATGCATGAGATGAAGATATCCGAATAATACCTCCATTCCCGTAGCCGAGCGGTATTCTGACATGCTTGCGCTTTTCGGTACATTGCCGCCGTGCTTGTTTCGTCCGCGCTTGTACATTGCAAGCTCATCCTCGGACAGATGCGGCATGATCCTTGTCATGGCTTGAGCCTGCGCCCCTGCCTTGACAAATTCAAGGGATCTTTTGTTCAATGCACCCGATGAGCTTACCTTGCTCATAACGAGATATTCACGCACCTGCATCTCAATAACACAGTCGCCGAGATAGGCAAGCGCATCGCTTGATATCTCATTAAAATTAATTTCACTCATTCGTATATTCAGTTTGCGGGATCTCTGTCGCTCTCCTGACGATTTTCGTCGTCGTAATCCTCGGATATAGCGCCCACATTCTCCTTTTCAGCCTTTTTTTGTGCCTTTTCAGCTCGCTTTGCCGCTTTTTTGAGCTCCTTTTCGCTTGGCTCATTCTCTTCTTCGGGGGATTGTGTTACCCCAAGCTCATCGGATAGAGATTCAAGCAGAGCCTTTGAAATGCATTTGAAGTAATCTGCCATGGCAGCCATAGCCATAACTACCATAAGGCAGTCCACACTGCTCTCCTTGTCAAAGCCGTTGTCCTCAATAAGCCTTGATACGGCTGTCGGGGCAATGTCCTTGTCTGCATATTTTATGTTGATGTATTTGTCCCATACCTCTTCAAGAGATATTTTGTCACTGCTTTTTGAGAGTATTGCCATTATGTTTTTTATCTCTGCGATGGACAGCGTGTTCTTGAGGGAATTGGTAAGCAGGATCTGGATTATCTGCTCCTTGTTGTATGTCTTTCCCTTGATAGGAGCTATAAGTCCTGCTTTGGAATAGTTGTTTACCATCGTCTTTGTCGGCACTCGGTCGGAAAATCTCGGAGAGCCAAGATCATTCTTATCCTGGATCAGATTTATGATCTGTTCGAGATAGAGGTCTATGGAAGGAATATCGGAGATCTTGAGATCGCTGTCATTTATGGCGTCACATATGATATTATCAAAATTTTCTTTGTTCACAGTTCAGCTTCCTTTCCGTGTAAATATTCTTGGGTCTTTTACTATTATAAACCATATTTAAAACTAAATCAAGAGGTAGAGCAAAACTTTTTATTATAAACGCCAAAAAATCAGTTGTTGTCAAAAAGCTCCTTTATGGATGCCATGCTGGCTGTAACAGAGCCCTGTATCATTATCTTGGATCCGCCGCCGCGCGCTCCCAATATCTCCTTCATCTTTCGCGATATGTCGGACAGATCTTTTGTCCTTGAATATACCGCGTATTTGTAGCCGTCATGGTCGTTGCCTATAAATATCGCAAACGCGCCCGAGCACAGATCCGTTGCCTTGTTTGCGAGCTCCTTGTAATGCGCAAGATCGCCGTCCTTTTCAAAAAGGCATATGTTGCCGTCTGTGTATTGTATCTCTTTGAGCTTCAGCTCGCATATCTCGCGTCTCAGGCGCGAGAGAGTGATCTTGTAGCTTTCTATGGTGGAGAGCAGTCTTTCGGTTGCCGCATATATCTCATTTTGCTTGACCGAGAGAGCAGTGGATATCGCATAGGAGGCTTTATATCTTTCGTTGTAGTCAGACAGCGCCGCCATACCGCATTTTACCGACAGCCTGACGCCGCCTTTGTACCTTATGGCATCAAGTATCTTGATGATCCCAATTTCTCCTGTGCTTTTCACATGCGGAGCACAGCATGCACATATGTCTGTGTCCTCTATTTTGACTATGCGTACATTTTCATGCAGATCCAGCTTTGAGCGGTATTCAAGCTTTGTAAGCTCATCTCCTGACGGATAGTATGCAATAACGCGTTTGTTTGCGTATATTGCTCTATTGGCAAGTATCTCTATTTTTTCAAGCTCGTCGCGTGACAATTCGCCCGAAAAATCAACGGTCATGCCATCGCAAGAAAGGTGAAATCCAACATTTTCATAGCCGTATAGCTTGTTTACAATGCCTGATATGATGTGCTCGCCCGTGTGGTGCTGCATGTTGTAGTATCGGTGAGAAAAATCAATTTCTCCGCTCACCTCTTTTCCAACATCTAAAGGTGAAGAGAGCAGGTGATATATCTCATCCCCCTTGCGCTTGACATGATCTACATTTATGCCGTCAAGCTCTCCTCTGTCGCATGTCTGACCGCCCTCTTCGGGGAAGAATGCGGTCCTTGATAGGATCACCTCGTATCCTTCGGCAGTATGTGTGCAGGAGATGACTCTCGCGCTGAATTCCTTTATGTAGCTGTCGTTGTCGTATAGTTTTTCTGTCATATCTTTTCCTCATGGATCATCTGCTCGTATGCCATGCATGGCGGGCAGTATGATCATGGGGACTGATGCGTATGCAGCAGCCCCCGATTTATTTTTATTATCAGATAAGGGATGTATGTACGAAGGAGTACTTCTTTGTAAAGTATCCGCTTGAATATCCGTTGAATATTGCAGGTCCGTCGTAGAAGTGGGGCGGAGCAACAGTCAAAAGCTCGCCTGCAACGTGATGGTGAGGGCCGAGCAGATTGCGGAGGTTGTTTACAAGGGTAAGCTCAACTTCATTTTCGCCTTCCACAAGTACATCGGAAAGATCTACACAGTAGGGAGTCCAAAGGATCTTTGTGATGGGCTTTCCGTTCACCTTGATCCTTATGGCGTTTACACCCTGCTTTATGAATTCAAGCTTGCAGTCAGTATCCTTAAGCGTGAAATTCTTCTTGAGCGTCAATTCGCCGGAGAAGAATGTAAATCCTTGCTTTTCAATCTCGTGGAGAGTTACCTTGTTATTTGGAGCAACTATTCTGAATCTTCCGTCGAAGAAGGAAGCATTGTTGGGTATTTCTTCAAATTCTCCTATGCATTCAACGCCGAAATCACCAACAAGATACATAGCCTCTATCTCCATGTCAAAGGTGAGCTTGTTCATCTCAGACTCAAAGATCTTTGCCTTTTGCATGTTCTCATATACTGTTTGTGACTGAACGAAGTATACCTCGGTTTCGATTATGTTCTCACCAAGCTTGACATAGCTTGATATATCGAGCTTTCTGAAAGCGGTATCTCTGAAATATCCGCAGTCAGTCTTGTCTATCTCCTTGCCGTTTACGCTTATCTTGAATATCTCGGGCGTTTCGCATGCAAGGTAGAGCTTACTCGGTATGTATGCAAGGTCGGTCGTGAATCTGCACTTTATGTTTGCACCGCGTCCGAGCTCATATGCACGGGATGCAACGTTAAGTATGTATCCGTTTTCTTCCTGAAGCTCGCCGTCGATCCAATATGTGCAGGTGTCGAGAGTCAATGAGTTTTCTGTGGAGGATACTACATCCCAATCTCCGCTGATATCAAGTGCGGACAAGGGCTTTTCGGGCTTTTCCTCGCTCATGCTCGTGCCGTCGTCTATAACTACAAGGCTTCCATATGCGGGGAATGTGTATTTTCCGCAGAATTCGGTGCGCTCACCTGTTGCGATATCTATGCAGTAGCTGCCGCGCTTTATGTTTGCAGCCTGCTCTTTATCGGTTGAGTTTACATAGTAGTGGAGAGTGAAGTCGGGGTAAGAGCGTGTTGCATATGTGATGTTCTCGTTGTCGATGATGTCGTTGCTTTCGACCTGATCTACAGTGAGTATCTTACCGCCGCTCTCCTTGAATTCTGCAAGGAGTCTTTCGGTGTTCTCAAAGAATGCTATATGCTCGGGGATAACTACAGTGTCGTATGCCATCTCACCTATTATGAGCTTGCCGTTTTCAACTCTGCCGTGTCTTTCCATGAGTATCTCGTCACCAAGGTGGAAGGGAACATGCTTTGCTTCAAGCGCGAGAGTCGCACGTACGAGGTCATCGCTGTAGTGCATCAGTCCCTCGTTCTGTGCATTGTCAAAGCATATCCATGCCGATGTCTGGTTGTGCATGAGCAATGTGCTTGTAGTTATCTTACCCTCGCTGAGCATCATGCCGACTCTTGACATAGCATCGTTGAATACCTTGTAGTCAGCCCACCAAGGCTGCTGGATGTACATCGCCGGGGGGTAATCTCTCTTGCGTATGCCGCGGTTGGAATATCCTTCAAGGTGCTGGCAGAGAAGGTTGATACCTCTTACCATCATCCATTCGTAATTGCGCTTTAATTCATCATGACCTACGTTGTGACCGCAGAGAGCAAAGGTTTCGGAAAGCACCTGCTTTTTGCCTGTCTGTGCTGCCGTAGATGCTACCTGATGGTGTGTAAGGCAGGGGAATATAGGTCTGCCGAGCCAGTCCATGCCGGGAATGTCGAGATATTCGTAATGGGGCATGCAGGCACCGTTGGAGGTGAGCTGTGTGATAAGATTTTCTTCAAGAACGAGATGTCCTGTAAACTTGAGATCGTGAGCTGTGCACCAATCGTGTATCTGCTTCATGAAATTCTCCGAGAAAAGCTCTGTAACGAGCTTCCAAAATCTCACTCTTGCCTTTTCATATCCTTCTGTTTTCACAAAGAGTGCGGGAAGTATATTTTTTATATCCTCACCATACGCCTGCTGATATTTTTCGGGAAGTGTCAAGCTCCACGGAATACCGTTACGCGAGATCTGAGGCTCGTCGGTAAAGAATCCGTCGAAATCAGAGCCGAATCTGTCGTAATACGGCTGATATATCTCGTTTATAAAATCGGCTATAACGTCATGTGAGAGCGTATCTACATAGAAGGGGTTTACATCGTAGTAGAATATATATTGACCGTTATTTGCAATGATCCTGTTTTCGGGGATGTCGGACATATCCTCATTTGCGGCTCTGCAACGGAGATATTTCTGCCAATATGCCTCGCCCTTGCCGTTGACCTTGCCGCTTCCGAAGCCTGAGGGCCATCCGTTTTCATCGTAAGCCCAAGCATGCATGCCGCGCTTGTTGCATTCATTTATGCATGCCTCAACGTTTTCAAACCATTCTTCACCCATATATTCGGTCTGCAGACCGCCTCTTGCGTGCATGAAATATCCGCCTATTCCTGCATTATCCATAAGTTCGGTCTGACGGAGAGATTCATCGACAGATAATTTTTCGTTCCATGACCAGAAGGGCACGGGACGGTATTTTTTGTCTACGTTTTTAAAATCCATTTCTATCTCCTTATCATTGATTGAGATTTATGCCACGGCAAAGCCCTGACACCTTTATTATACAATAACGGCAAGGCTTTGTCAATCGCTTTTGCTTTATTTGAAAACTTTTTTTGCTCCTTATAATGTTCATATCCGCCTGTGTGCAATATAAAAAAGCTCACATGCGCTTTTGCTTTGAAAAAGTGCATGTGAGCTTTATGTATCTTAAAGATCAAAGTAATTCGCGCTCTTGCGGTTCATCTGCTCTGCAAGCATGTTCCATGTCATGCGGTCAACTCTGCCTGTGGGATATATCCCGTTCTTTTCCTGAAACCGTGCTACGGCGTCCGCGGTGCTCTGACCGTATATTTCGTCGCGTTCTATATTTGCAAAGTCATATATGCCTGAAAGCTCTGTCAGTATGTGCTGTATCACACCGACCTCAAAGCCCGCAGACCCTATGGAATAGTAGTACGCATCGGGATAAATTGGAAAGATATCAAGCGGCTCTGGGGACTGATATGTTGCAAGAGATAAAAGATATTTTTCGTATAACAGGTCGTTTGTGGTAAGGTCCAGCCTGCCTGTCGGGTCAAGACCGTACTTTTTCTGAAACGCTCTGAGCGCGTCGCGCGTGTATGAGTCAAATATTCCGTCTATAACTATAGGCGGTATGTCGCTGTCGTGATAAGAAAGCTGGCGCAGATATGTCTGAAGCATGATGGTCGCTTCTCGGTTATTTTGTCGCATATATATTCTCCAAGATCTATTTTATTACAGCTCGGGAGAGAACCCGACATACTGTCCCTCGTTCAATCTCGTGCCGTTGTAAAGATCGCTGTAAAGCTCGGCGATCCTGAGCCATGTAAGAGGACCGACTATACCGTTGTCCTCCAGCTCGAACAGCCGCTGAAGCGCTTTTACGGAATTTTCGGTCTGATAACCGAAATATCCCGTGGGCGATACGCTCGGTATCTCGGGATAGCTCTCGGATATAAAGCGTATATATTCCTGCAGGACGCGCACATCCTCTGATTCCACGCCTCGCCGCAAAAATACTCCCGGGAAGGGTATTGCATTCCCCTCAATGTATTTTACGGGTATGGTGTTCACTATTCCGAGATAGGCATTATATATTGCGTTCCATGTGCGAGGACCGACTATGCCGTCGGATGTAAGACCGAACGTGTTTTGCGCGGACAGCACGGAATCAAGCGTGCCCTGACCGAATATCCCGTCTATTGCAGGCGTGCTTACCGTATTGTAGAATTGCGATATATAGGCGAGATAGTATTGCAGTGAGCTGACACCGATGCCTGTGTCGCCAAACTGTAGGATCTCGGGGAATTGCTTTGATATTTCCGAGAGCGATATTCCCTCGGAATTAATGTCATTTAAGCGCTTTACGCTTGCATATATCTTTTGTATCTCATACCATGTGGCTTTTCCTATGATGCCGTCCGGCGTGAGTCCGAAGTTCTCCTGAAATCTTTTTACGGCGTCCTCGGTATCGAATGAGAATATGCCGAGTGGGGATGGGATCTTTGGTATGGCTGAAAAATTGTCGGATATGCGGTTGAGGCGTATCTGAATGATGCGTACATCATCGCTGACATTTCCTATGCGCAGAGGGTAACCGGGGTAGCTCTCACGAACGCCCATGATACGGGCATCGCTCACTATATTTATGTCGCTTCCGTAGTAGTATGTCAGTATTTCATACGGCGTGTACCCTTGCTGTGCCAAGGATACGCTCCCCCATTGTGACAGCCCGTCGCATATTACCTCTTCGCCGTCACAGTACTGCGCAAACAGAGGCTCTACACTGCCTTGCCTGACTATATAGTTGTCAAAAAGCTCAAGTGCTATTTCGTTTATGTTTGAAAATATATCTCTGCCTTTTACAAATGATTGGTCTATGGCTATGGAATTGGTGATGTCAAAATCGTATCCGCGCGAGCGGTAATATTCTGTGTATATCCTGTTGAGCGCAAATGATATCTGTGCGTACATGTTGGCTCGGATGGCATTTTCGGGCCATGTCGGATATATCTCGCTTGAAGCGACGTTTGCTATGTAGTCGGAAAACGGCAACGTCACATTTTCGGCATTGCTGCTTGGTGGTCCGAGATGTACGGTTATAAATTCGGGTATGTATGGCGCTTGCGGCATGTTGTTCTCCTTTGTGTATTGTCATAAAAGGGTATTTATCATTCAAGATAAGGGTTTTCATGCTCAAAAAATCTTGTGTCGAATGTGTAGTTTTCACGACCGTTTTCGGATATCGGGATCATGTCTATTCCTTGCACGGCAGTCACTCCGTCAAATATCGGGACGCTTATGTATTGCTGTGGATAGTAGCCTTCAAGATATGCGCTGATATTGTATCGTGAATAGCTTTTGCCGCCACCGGGCTTAAGGGAGGATTCCTTTTTCGGCGCGTCAAGCGACAGACGCTCGGTTTTGCCGGATCTGTCTGTCGTCATATGCGATATCAGCTTACCGTCATTTTCTGTACCGATATCGTATCCGAATATATCTATCCCCACCCCTGCAAGAGGGATAGCACCGCGTGCGGTCGTGACATTTATTACAAGATGACCGACACCGCCGTTATTTATACCGTTTTCTGTCATAATGCACCTCCGTATGGATATGCGCTCTTTGCTTTACGCATTCTATCCGAAGTATATGAGAAGTGCAGGCGCGATGTCACACTTTTTTGCAAAAACCGAGTCATACAGACGCAATGTTTACAAATTAAACATCAATTAGTCTTCAAAGTATGATATAATTATTATATATGCGCTTTTTGAGCGAATGAATGTGTAAGGAAGGATTTATAATAGCATCCTATGGAGAATCAACGCGAAAGATCAAGATCTGTATGTAAATACTGTTTTTTTGGAATGACACTGCTTGCGGCTGTATATTGCTTTGTTATGATACCGATATATGCAAGGACATCGTCTGATGTTTTGTATCAGAGAACGGCAATACCCGATATAGTGAATTTTGTCATGAAGATGGTGGAGATACTTTGTATGAGTGTCGGATATGCCATGGCTGCATGCATACTTTCATTAAAGGCGAAGAATGCTGTCAGAATGATATATGTCACATACGGCTCTGCCGCACTTATAAAGTGCACCGTGTCGCAGATAGTATTGTGGATGCTGGACGGCGGATTGCCTGCTGTCAATAACGGGTTTTTTGTTGAGATCGCGTGGAAGATCATTCTTCCGCTCGTGCTTGAAATGATACAGTTCACGCTGTTCTTTGTATTTGTATTGAGAGTATGGCAGAGATCAGATGCGGACGGATCCTTTGATATGCGTGATATAGGCAAGCTTTGCGATATCAAAAGACCTGTGCAGAGAAGTGCATTTTGCGGCGGCATGATCGTGCTTGTAACGAGAGTATTGCTTACCACGATAGATGAGATATACATAACGCTGGAAACAAGACCCATAAAAAATCTTTCCGAGGCTCTGACATTCATCACGCGTTATCTTGCAGATGCCGTGTACGGCGCGGCAGTGTATTTTGCCATAATATTCGTGTTTATCATGCTTGTTGAGAAGGTGCTTTGCAGACAGGCGTGTGAAAACGATACAGACGGAACAATAAGCTAATAACTTTCGACAAAAATGATCAGATATTTACGCTCCATGTATTGACTTTGGTGCATAATATCTGTTATAATAATATATTATATATATTTGATCCCGCGCGTTGCGCGGGACGGAGGAAAACTATGAAGGATATTAAGAGAAATCTCACCATGCTTACCGACTTTTACGAGATAACCATGGGAAACGGTTATTTCAAGTGCGGTATAAAGGACAGAATAGTATATTTTGATGTTTTTTACAGAGATAATCCCGATGGAAGCGGATTTGCGGTAGTTGCAGGTCTTGAGCAGATAGTCGAGTATATAAAGGACCTCAGATTTGATGCGGACGATATAGAGTACCTGAGAGGTAAGAAGCTCTTTGATGAGGAGTTTTTGAAATATCTTGAGGACTTCAGATTTACAGGCGATATGTGGGCAGTGCCTGAGGGAACCATAGTATTCCCGGGAGAGCCTCTTGTGACCGTCAGAGCCAAGGCTATCGAGGCGCAGTTTATAGAAACTTATATCCTGATGGCGATAAATCACCAGTCACTCATAGCGACAAAGGCGGCAAGACTCACGAGAGCGGCGAGGGGCAGAGCGGTATCCGAATTCGGATCGAGACGTGCACAGGGTGCGGATGCGGCTATACTTGGCGCAAGAGCTGCTTACATCGGCGGCTGTAATTCCACTGCGTGTGCGATAACCGATGAGCTTTACGGAGTTCCTGCAACGGGAACTATGGCGCATGCGTGGGTTCAGATGTTTGACACAGAGTATGAGGCGTTCAAGACCTATTGTGAGATATATCCGAATAACGCGACTCTTCTTGTAGATACCTATAACGTGCTTGAATCGGGCATACCGAATGCTATACGCGCCTTTAATGAGGTGCTGAAGCCCCTCGGAATAGAAAATTGCGGAATAAGAATAGACTCGGGAGATATAACATACCTTACAAAGAAGTGCAGAAAGCTCCTTGATGAGGCAGGCTGGAGCAAATGTAAGATAATCATTTCCAATTCGCTTGACGAATATATAATACGCGACATCATCCGTCAGGGTGCGGAGGTGGATGCATTCGGTGTCGGCGAAAGACTTATAACCTCAAAGAGCCATCCCGTGTTCGGTGCGGTATACAAGCTTTGCGCGGTTGAGAACAGCGACGGAGAGGTCATTCCGAAGATAAAGATAAGTGAGAACGTAGGTAAGATAACCACGCCCCACTTCAAGAAGGTATACAGGCTTCGTGACAGAGAAACGGGAAAGGCAGAGGCGGACCTTATATGCTTGCACGACGAATATGTTGATGACACAAAGCCTATCGAAATATTCGATCCCGAGCATACATGGAAGAGAAAGGTCATGAATAACTACACCGCGACCGAGCTCCTTGTAAGAGTGTTTGACAAAGGAGAGCTCGTGTATGAGCTTCCGACTCTTGAGAGCATACGTGAGCATCACAAGCAGGAGCTTGAGGGTATGTGGGAGGAAGTAAGGAGATTTACAAATCCTCACAATTATTATGTCGATCTCTCGCAAAAGCTGTGGGATGTCAAGTACAGCATGCTCAGAAAATGACATTTTGATATAACGACATTCATAGCTTAGAGGCGTACTGCAGACAATAATTTTTAGAAAGGCGGATGAGCAATGTCTGAAAAAATTGCGCAGATATGGGAATTTGTAACGGAATTTGTTGATAATTACGTCATGTTTCCATTAAAGAGCATAAATCTTATAGATATCATAGATATAATACTGTTGGCAACGCTGATATACGTGGCGTACAATAAATTTATAAGAGAAAAGCATGCCTCAAGGTTAGCATACGGCGTGGGTCTTTTGATCGCGATATATGCACTCAGTGACCTGATAGGAATGATCGCACTGTCATCGATACTGAAGAACTTTTATGCCGTAGGCATTATGGCGATATGCATAATATTTCAGCCCGAGCTTCGCGAAACGCTGGAGGAGGTGGGCTCAACGTCCATAAATATCCGAAAGCATAAAAAGAACAGATCGGGAAATGACTATGACAGCATGATGCTCAAGACTGTAAACGAGGTGTCGGCGGCGGCGTTCGATATAGCCGCAAAGGGCGACGGTGCGCTTATAGTGCTTGAAAGATCGGGAAAATTGAAGTATCAGATGTCAGAGGGAACTCCGATAGACGCGCTCGTATCACGCCAGCTGCTTTCAAATATATTTGTAAATAAAGCTCCGCTGCATGACGGCGCGGTAATAATACGCGATGGCAGAATAGTTTCCGCGTCCTGTAAATCCAAGACCATATCGGGAAATGACGAGATGCTTCACGGACTTGGCACAAGGCACAGAGCGGCAGTGAGGATATCTGAGATAAGTGATGCCGTTGTAGTTGTGGTGTCCGAGGAAACAGGCACTATATCCATTGCAAATAACAAGCTGTTAAAGCGAGATTATAACGATATCGGAACAGGCGGAAAGCATAAGTCCACAGACCTTCGTGATGATCTGTTAAGGCTCATGACGGGCAAGAGCGTAGCCGATCTTGTGTCAAAGAGCGGAAACAAGGAAGCAGAGCTTATAGTTGACGATGAGCTTAAGAATATTGACAGCGCCGATGCATCCGGCAACTGATCACGATGAAAGGGTAATTTGTATATGAAACAGCATGATTTCATAAAGGACGCCGATAGTAACGATATCGTTATATCGGACGTCAAGAAGAAAAAGCTTGACATCGTTCCGAGATTGATATGCCTTGTCTTTGCGATAATTTTGTGGATATACTTTGTAAATATAAACGACAGCAGTGTCACTGCCACCTTTAAGGTAAGACTTGACGTTACAGGCGCAGATGTCTTAAAGAACAGCTCAGGACAGATGATGTACGGACTTGATACGCAGGAGGTCACCATTACCGTTAAAGGAACTAACCGCGACCTCAAAAAATACAGTGCGGCAGATTATCTGGCGGCAATAGACATAGGCTCTGTCAGCGGAACGGGCAAGCATTCGATCGAGGTAGTGCCCGTGCTTCCGAGCGACACGTCACTCAGCTTGTCGGTGGTATCAGTCGAGCCTCAGTTCGTCACCTTCTATACGGATATCGTGGAGACCAAGACTGTGGATTTTGAGGCTGTCATGGGAGGCGAGGTAACAACTCCTTACCAATTGAATGTCGTTCAGAATAAGACTACAGTGGATATAACAGGTCCGAGATCTGTCATCGAATCGATAGTTTCGGCAAAGTATTCCATAAAGAGCGGAGATTATCACACAAGCACGAAATTCTCGGGCTTCAAGCTCAGCTTCTTCGACCAAAACGGCGACAGCGTTCCGTATGACGACAGGATAATTACCTATTCGACCGATAATACGGTGGTTGAGCTTATGGTCACGACAGAGGGAAGCATGGGAATAGATCTGCTTCTCGGTGGTTCTCCTCTCCCGAGCAATATTACATACAGCTATGACAGCATAACTGTTATAGGAGATCCTACCGTAATACTTTCAGATGCCGTTAAAAACGGAAAGATAAAGGCGAGTGTTACGCAGGAGCAGATAGACAGCGGAAGTCTTACCGTGCGTGTTGAAAATGAGGATCTTCCCACGGGCGTTATGCTCAAAGAGGATTATGTGGATGTGGTCATAACATTTCAGGTGTCGCAATGAGCAAAAGATACATGATCGAGGGATACAGCGTCGATATTGGGCTTTGTGACAGCGAGATACTTTCAGAAATGACGGAGAAGCTGTCGCGCGGCGGTATCTCAAAGGATTCTTACAGCATAAGCCTTTATAAAAAGAGCATCGACGCAAGAAAAAAGGATGCGATACGCATCGTGTGCTCCTTTTCGGTAGTTCCGAAGGATGACAGGCGTATAAGATTTGGCGGCTTGAAAAATCTTAACGTGCGCGAGATAGAGGCAGAGGAGTTTAATATCAAAAATATTGCTCCTGCGCCGAAATATCCGCCGCTCGTAGTTGGAATGGGACCCTGCGGACTGTTTTGCGCCCTGCTTTTGGCGGAGAACGGATATTCTCCGATCATAATAGACCGCGGCGACGATGTGGACAGCAGAGTCAGAGCGGTAGAGAGCTTTTACAGAACGGGCATACTTGATACCGAGTCAAATATCCAATTCGGAGCAGGCGGTGCAGGTACGTTTTCAGACGGAAAGATGGTCACAAGAATAAATGATCCCCTTGTAAACTATGTACTTGCAAGATTTCATGAGTTCGGCGCGCCAAAGGAGATACTTACAAAGGCAAAGCCGCATGTCGGCACAGATCTTTTGCGCGGAGTGGTCAAGAATATACTTAAAAAAATATCCGTGCTTGGCGGCAGAGTGATATACAGATGCAGATTTGACGGATCAAGCGAAAATGAGTGCGGTATCGTGGCTCATACTTCAAAGGGCGATATACTTTGCTCATCACTGGTGCTTGCACTCGGTCACAGCGCAAGAGATACATACAGGTATCTTGTAATGTCGGATTTTGTGATGTCACCAAAGCCTTTTTCGGTCGGTGTCAGGATAGAGCACAGACGCGAGGATATAGAAAAGGCACTTTACGGAAAGTATGCAGGACATCCGTCTCTCGGAGCTGCTGAATATGCATTGTCCGATACACGCGGAGATCGCGGAGTATATACGTTTTGTATGTGCCCCGGAGGCGAGGTAATGGCGGCGGCGTCGGAAGAGGGCGGAGTCGTTGTAAACGGCATGAGCTGCTATGCTCGTGACGGCAGAAATTCCAATGCGGCAGTTGCCGTGTCGGTCAGGACCGATGATATAGAAAAATATGATAACAGCGCGGTGCTTGGCGCTATCGAGTTTCAGCGAAGGATAGAGAGAGCGGCGTTTGCCTGCGGCGGAGGCAACTACGGAGCACCCATACAGACCGTCGGAGATCTTCTTTGCGACAGAGAAGGAAGTGAGCCTACTGTCATCACCCCCACATATATGGACGGAAAAAGATACAAGCTGTCGAGAATGGACAGAGTGCTTCCGCCTTTTGTGACAAACAGACTTAAAGAGGGACTTGTATGCTTTGACAATAAGATACACGGATATGCAAGGAAGGAAGCAATACTTACGGGAGCGGAAACAAGAACATCTGCACCGTTGAGGATACAGCGAGGCGATGATATGGTCGCTATCGGAAAAAAGAATATATACCCTTGCGGCGAGGGTGCCGGCTATGCCGGCGGTATTTCGAGCGCCGCGGTGGACGGTATCAAGGTGGCAGTTGCCATTTTGACAAGAGCTTAAATATCTCTGTCAGCGCACATATGTGCGCTGACAGAAAAAATGCAGAGCGAGTATGTCTTATGTTGTTCGTTTGTGCTTTGCATCTTAAATCTGAAAAAAATAAAAATGGGATATAAATTAAATTTTTTGACGATGGCGCATGGTATCTTACATGCTATGTCGGATAGTTGCGCTTTATGAGATTTAATTTCGGTAAGAACAAATGAATAGTATGAACAAAAAACCAAAGGTATGGTCATGTTTGTACAGTAAGTCGGACGCTGTCGCCGAGAATGCCGTGCGCGAGATATCATCGCAGCTCGGTATCTCTTTGACATGTGCGGCAATACTGTACAACAGAGGTGCGACTGATGTTGAGTCGGCAAGAGATTTTCTTCAGATAGATGTAAGTAAGCTCCATTCCCCCTTCCTTATGAAGGATATGGACGCGGCGGCAGACAGAATACTTCGCGCGGTAAATGACCAACAGCACATTACAGTTTACGGAGATTACGACGTTGACGGCGTGACCTCGGTAACGCTTGCATATCTGTATCTTAAAAGCATAGGAGCGCAAATAGACTATTACATACCCACAAGAGAGGGAGAGGGCTACGGACTTTCTGTTTCAGCCATCAACACACTGCATGAGGGCGGAACAGAGCTTATAATAACGGTAGATACGGGAATAACCGCCAAGGATGAGACCGATTACGCAAGGACCCTCGGTATTGATACGGTAGTAACTGACCACCACGAGTGCTTGTCGGTATTGCCTGACGTATGTGCGGTAGTAAATCCACACAGACCTGATTGCACTTATCCCTTTTCGGAGCTTGCCGGGGTGGGCGTCGTATTTAAGCTCGTGTGCGCGATAGAGATAAAGCGCTTGGGCGCAGATGCGGACCATGATGCCGTAGTGCGGGATATATGTAAAAAATATGCAGATCTTGCATCACTTGGTACGGTGGCAGATGTCATGCCGCTGTGCGATGAGAACAGAGTAATAGTTGCTATGGGACTTAAGAGCATGTCAGACGAGCCGAGAGTGGGTATAGAAGCTCTCATAGAGGCGTCGGCAAACGTAACTAATGCAAGACCCGTGGTTTCGAGGTCCTCCGCAAAAAGACAGCGCAAGATAGATGCAGGATATATAGGATTCGGCATAGCTCCGAGGATAAATGCCGCAGGCAGGATAAGCACCGCCTCAAGAGCGGTGGAGCTGTTGCTTTCAAATGACTATAGGGATGCGTATGAGCGTGCGGTCGAGCTGTGTGAGATAAATATACAAAGACAGACAGAAGAAAACAAGATAGCCGAGAGCGCATATGCCATAGTTGAAGCTACACATGATTTTGATAAGGATAAGGTAATAGTTATATCGGGTGACACATGGCATCCGGGTATAATAGGAATAGTTGCGTCAAGGGTGACAGAGAAATACGGTTCTCCCACTGTGCTCATTTCATTTGACGGCTCATTTGACGGCGAACCGTCGGACAGCGATATCGGAAAGGGCTCGGGCAGAAGCATAAAGGGACTCAATCTTGCAGAGGGTCTTAAGTACTGTGAGGACTGTCTTGAAAGATACGGCGGTCATGAGCTTGCGGCAGGACTTAGTGTAAGGCGTGACAGAATACCCGAATTCAAAGAAAAGATAAATCAGTATGCAAATGAGTGCCTCGGTGGAGGTGAGCTTGAGGAGCATTGCTATGCAGATACCGAGATAACCTTGGATGAGGCAAATATGAAGCTCGCATGCGAGCTGGCGGCGCTTGAGCCATTCGGAGTAGCCAATCCCACACCTCAATTCATCATACGAGATCTTAAGATACAGAGCATATTCTCGATTGGAGGCGGCAAGCATACAAAGCTCGTGCTCACCGACGGGCGCATCAGCATACATGCGGTGTGCTTTGGCGTGGGAGGATTTGATTTCAAGTTCGACCGCGATGACAGAGTGGATATCATGTGCAAGCTCAATATAAATGAGTTCAGAGGGGAAAAGACCCTCCAGCTCGTGACTGTCAATATACGCACATCCGAGGCTTATATTGCCGAGATGGCAAGAGATGAAGACAAGTACAAAAAGATAGTGAGCGGAGAGGCGAGGGCTGACATGGAGGATATACCTACAAGAGCAGAGATAGGTCATGTTTACAGACTTCTTCGTGAAGGTATATGCGAGGATGTAATGCCAAAGGCGGATCTCTTTGCCGTCATAAATAAGCGACTTCAGAAAAAGCTCTCATATATAAAGGTCATGCTCACACTTGACATACTGCACGAGATAAAGGTATGCACGGTAAGTGAGGATGACGGCGGCGTGCGCATATGTGTCAATGATAATGCAAAAAAGACACAGCTTGGCATGTCAAAGACATTCAGAATGATAACAGAAGAAAATTGTTGCAGTTGATAATATAAAAATTGACATTTTTTCATGAGCCCGTGGTCTATCGGGCTTGAGAAAGGACGAGGATTTAGTATGGAACAGAATCTACAACCCCATACGGACATAAAAAGACTTTGCGATCTGTTGAGAGTAACGGGCAAAAAGTACGATATAGATAAAATACAGCGTGCATATGAGTATGCTTATAAGCTTCATGAGGGACAGTTCCGCGCAAGCGGCGAGATGTATATATCTCACCCTGTTGCCGTTGCCGAGATAGTGGCAGGTCTTGAGCTTGATACCGATTCCATATGTGCGGCACTTTTGCACGACACGGTCGAGGACTGCTCGGACAAGACCGACCTTGACGAGATAAGAAAGCAGTTCGGACCTGATGTTGCATTGCTCGTTGACGGACTTACAAAGATAGTTGCTCTGCCCATTGAGGACAAGGAAGAGAAGCACATCGAGAGCATCAGAAAGATGCTGCTTGCAATGTCGCGCGATGTCAGAGTAATTTTTATAAAGCTGTGCGACAGACTGCACAATATGCGTACGCTTGGTGCAAAGCCCGAGGAGAAGAGAAGAATAACTGCCCTTGAGACCATGGAGGTGTATGCACCTCTTGCGCATAGACTCGGTATGCAGAAGATAAAGCAGGAGCTTGAAAATCTTGGTATCTCATATCTTGACCCGATAGGATATGCGCAGGTCAAGGAGAATATCGAAACCAAATACGGAAAGAGCCTTAATCTTATCGAGGGTATACGAAATACAATATCCGAAAAGCTTGAAGAAAACAATTTGAAATTCACGCTTGAGGGACGTATCAAGACTGTATACAGTATATATAAGAAGATGTTCAAGCAAAATAAGAGCTTTGATGAGATATACGACTTCTATGCGCTCCGCATAATCGTTGATACAGAGCTTGAATGCTACACGGTGCTCGGTATAATACATGAAATGTTCAAATCCATGCCCGGAAGGTTCAAGGATTATATATCCACTCCGAAGCCCAATATGTACCGTTCTCTCCATACTACCGTAATAGGCAGGGACGGTATACCGTTTGAGGTGCAGATAAGAACATGGGAGATGCACCACATGGCTGAATACGGTATCGCGGCTCATTGGAAATATAAGTCGGGCGTTACTGCCAAGGAGGATATGGATAAAAAGCTTGAATGGATCGCAAAGCTTATCGAAGCCGAGGACGATGCAAGAGATACAGCTGAATTTTTGCATGCATTCAAGACGGATATCTTCCATGATGAGGTGTTCGTATTCACCCCGAAGGGAGATGTTGTTGCACTTCCGCAGGGTGCTACGGTCATAGACTTTGCATACGCCATCCATTCCGCTGTCGGAAACAAGATGATAGGTGCGAAGATAAACGGAATGATAGTTCCCATAGATCGCACGGTAGAAAACGGCGAGATCATCGAGATACTTACCACAAATAACACAAAGGGTCCGTCGCGCGATTGGCTTAATATAGTTAAGACCAGTGAAGCAAGGACCAAGATAAGACAGTGGTTCAAGAAGGAAACTCGCGCAGAAAATATCATCATGGGCAAGAGCGTGACCGATGCCGAGCTTAAAAAGATAGCCCCCAAGCTTACCGATGCGCAAAAACAGGAGCTTTTGCAATCAGTGGCACAGAAGATCGGATTTGCAAGCGCGGACGACCTTCACAATACGCTCGGATACGGCGGACTTTCCATGCAGAAGCTGTCGCTTAAGCTGCGTGACGAAGCCTCAAAGATCATAGCCCCCGAGCCTGAAGCTATACAGATAACCGAAGAGAGCATGGTGCAAAAGACAAAGCCCAAGCATCTCAAGTCAAACAGCGGCATCATAGTTGACGGTCAGAGCGGATGTGCGGTCAAGTTTGCAAAGTGCTGTAATCCTCTGCCCGGCGATGAGGTCATAGGCTTTATCACCAAGGGGTACGGAATATCCATACACAAAAAGGATTGCCCGAATGTCATAAACGGTAAGGATAATGAAGAGAACCGTGACAGATGGGTAAGTGCACATTGGGAGTCTGACACAGACAGCGCAGGCACAAGAAATGTTTACGAGGCGCTTTTGCAGGTATTCACAGAGGATAAGATAGGCATGCTTGCAAATATAGCTATCGCACTTGCCGACATGAAGGTAATGATACTTCAGGTCAATTCGAGAAAAAAGAGCAATGGTGATTATATTATAGACCTTAAGGTCAGCTGTAAGAATATCGACCATTATTATTCCATCGTATCGCGTCTGAGATCGCTTGATGGCGTTATAGACGTTGCGAGAGGATTTACATCATAACAGTATATAATAGATTTTGGCAGGAATATATAAATGAAAGCAGTTTTACAAAGAGTTAAACGCGCGTCTGTTGACGTGGATAATGTTACCGTAGGCGAGTGCGGAGAGGGTCTTATGATACTTCTCGGCGTTAAGAACGGTGACACTGAAGCGGACGCGGAGGCATTGGCAAAGAAGATATGCGCACACAGGATCTTTACCGATGAGAACGGAAAAATGAATCTGTCAGTTAAAGACATAGACGGCGAGGCACTCGTTATATCGCAGTTCACTCTTATGGCAAATTACAGACACGGAAACCGTCCGGATTTCTTTGAGTCTGCACCCCCCGAGGAGGCAAACAGACTGTACGAATATTTCAAGACCCTCATGGCACGGGAGCTGAAGCACGTCGGAAGTGGCGTCTTTGGCGCGCACATGGAGGTATCTCTTATAAATAACGGACCTGTCACGATCGTTATGGACAGTGATGTTTTGCTGAAGAGGTGCTGAAGATGAAGATATATATAGACGGAGATATCAATCGCTATTACGTCCAGATGCTCAGCATGATATTTTTTCCGGGAGCTAAGTTTTCGGAGTCCGAGGAGGATGACGGTGAGCATCCAGTGCTTCATCTGACATACAGGGAGGACGGCGATGGCGCACATGCATATTGCAGAGTCTGCCACAAGGGCAAGACCGCCGAAAGCGAGCGCCATAATCCGCGCCGCTCGGATATAAGCTCGGACAGGCTCAAAAAGCTTACGGTAGGTGATTCCGTGATATCCGCGTGCGGCGATCTTCTCGGATACCGCCCATCGTGGGGAATGCTCGTAGGTGTCAGACCGTCCAAGGTCGCGACCGAGCTTTTGTCAAGCGGAATGTCAAAGACAAGAGTCAAAAAGCAGCTGACGCAGGATTATTTTGTCATCCCGAAGAAGGCGGCGCTTGCAACCGAGGTAGCCATAAACGAAGCCAAGATAATAGGTGTACCCGAAAAAAGAGATTGCAGTATATACATATCCATACCGTTCTGCCCCACAAGATGCGCTTATTGCTCGTTTGTGTCATATACGTCAAAAAGACTTCTTGATACCATCCCCGATTATCTTGTGAAGATGAAAGAGGAGCTTGTGGCAACGTTTGATCTCATAAAAAGATTGGGACTGAATTTAAAGACTGTGTATATAGGAGGCGGTACGCCTACCATACTTGACGAATACCAGCTTGAGGGTTTGCTTTCGCTTATAGCCGAGAACACGGATGTAAGTCTGCTTGAGGAATATACCCTTGAGTGCGGTCGCCCGGATACCATCACGGCGCAGAAGCTGAATGTGGCAAAAAAATACGGAGTTGGCAGGATAAGCGTAAATCCGCAGATCCTCAACGACGATGTGCTTGAACGCATCGGAAGGGCACATAATACCGAGTGCTTCTTGCGTGCATACGATATGGCAAGAGAGAGCGGAATACCTATAATAAATACTGACCTTATCGCAGGACTTCCCGGGGATAAGTTCAAGACATTTTCTGATTCCTTTGACAGGATACTTGCCCTGCGTCCCGAAAATATAACCGTACATACATTCAGTGTAAAGAATGCGTGCGACGCCCTGAAGAATGATAGCAATATATATTCCATGCGCGGCGGTGATGTCGGAAAGAGCGTGGATTATTCTCAGATAAAGGCACAGCACGAGGGATACAGACCTTATTATATGTACAGACAGAAGAATACTGTGGGAAATTTTGAAAATGTGGGTCTTGCTCTGCCGGGATGTGAGGGACTTTACAACATCTATATGATGGAGGAGGTACATTCCATATTTGCGGTAGGCGCAGGTGCAGTTTCAAAATTTGTGGATTACTATTCCGCAGACGGTAAACGCAAGATCGAGAGAGTGTTCAATCTGAAATATCCGTATGAATATCTCGCAACTGACAGAGTTAAAGAAAATCTTGATGCGGCAGAGAGATTTTATTGTGAGCATAATATACTCGGATAGAATATAATTTTAAAACAGGACTAAAAATAGTATATCGAAGCATATACGGAAAGGCGGTAAGCTATGAAAGAATATATTTGTGTCGATGATCGCATCGACAGGCAATTTATAGAATGTTGTGATAGTAAGTTTGAAAAAAGGTTGGCTCTTGCCGCTACTGAGGTATACACGGGAGATGAAAGGATAATAGGTCTGACAGGGCCTACATGCTCCGGCAAGACAACTGCCTCGCGCATGCTCTCAAGGATGATATCAAAGAAGGGGTCTGAGATGAAGGTCATATCTCTTGACGACTTTTTTAAGGATGTCTTTTCAAGGGATGAGATCCCGTCAGATAATGCCGACGGGCTGGATTTTGATTCTCCCGACACTATGGATGCAGAGCTCCTTGAGGACTTTGTTACAACGCTTTTTTCTCGCGGACGCGCGAAAAAGCCCGTTTTTGATTTTAAGTCGGGCAAGCGCGAAGGGTATGAGGAGATATGTGTGTCAGAGGGCGATGTGTTCGTTTTTGAGGGCATACAGGTGCTTTATCCGTCGATATCAAGGATACTTGACGGCATGAACGGAAGGATACTGTTTGCATGCCCGAGCAGTGGCATAAAAATAGGGGATGAAGAATTTGAGGCAAACGAGATAAGACTTTTGCGCCGTATCGTACGAGATAAGAATTTCAGAGGTGCGAGCGTGGGCTTTACCTTGTCGCTTTGGGACAGCGTGAGAAGAAACGAAAATGCCAATATATTCCCGAATGTCCGTGATAATTGCGTAAGGATAGATACGACACTGCCTTACGAATTGCATGTATTAAAGCCTTATCTTGAAAAATATTTTGCAGAGATACAAAATGATGAGAGATACATCGCATATGCCGCGGATATGCTCTCAAGGCTCAAGGGCGTAGGTGGCGCAGACAGAGCTTGGATAGGGGAAGATTCGATCTATAAGGAGTTTGTGTAAAATGAGTATTTTGATAAAGAATGTTCACCGCACCGAAAAATACGGTGATGTCGGTAGTGTAAATATATTGGTAGACGGAAGTGTCATCAAATATATCGGAAAAGAAGATATGCCTGCAGACAGTGTGATAGAGGGCAACGGTAATCTCATAATTCCCGGATTTTACAATGCGCATAGCCATAGTGCGATGACATTGTTCCGCGGATTCGGAGATGATCTGCCTCTGGATGTTTGGCTCAATACAAAGGTATTTCCCGCAGAGAATTATTTAAATGATGAAAAGGTGTATTGGGGCGCTATGCTGTCCTGCGCGGAGATGCTTCGCGGAGGAATAGTTTCATTCTCCGACATGTATATGTTCATGGATTCTGTAGCACGTGCAGTCAGCGATACGGGAATGAAGGCAAATCTTGCAAGAAGCATAGTTTCGTTTGACGAGAATATAGATATGGAAAATGACTTCAGAATGAAGGAATCCATTGAATTTGCAGATAAGTGGCATAACAAGAATGACGGCAGGATCAAGGTTGACATGTCGCTACATGCCGAATATACTAACGTTGAGAAATGCGCAAGATATGTGGCACAGTATGCAAAGGAAAACGGCTACCGAATGCAGCTGCACCTTTCAGAAACAAAAAAGGAGCATGATGAGTGTATAGCAAAACGCGGCATGACTCCTACGGAATTCTTTAATATGACGGGTGTCCTTGACGTGCCTGCGACCTGTGCACACTGTGTATATCTCAGCGAGAGCGATATGGATATCCTTGCAGACAAGGGCGCCTACATCGCGCACAATCCCGTAAGCAATCTTAAGCTCGGAAGCGGTATAATGCCTTATTCTCTCATAAAGAAGCATGGTGTACGTCTTGCACTCGGCACAGACGGAGTTGCCTCCAATAATCGCCTTGACATGATAAGGGAATTGCAGTTTGCCGCACTTATCCATAAGGGCAATGAGAGGGATGCGGCGGCTACAAATGCAAGAGATATCATAGATGCCGCAACGCTTGGCGGCGCACTTTCACAGGGCAGAGATGACTGCGGAAGGATAGAGGTCGGATGCCGTGCAGATATGGTAATGCTGGACATGAATGCCATAAACAATATGCCTCTTTTCAGCTATGAATCCACGCTTGCATACAGCGCAAAGACAGAGGATGTCGTAATGACTATGGTCGACGGTGACATACTTTACAAAAACGGTGAATATACTACGATTGATAAGGAGCAGCTCACTTACAAATTCCGTGATGTTGCAGAACACTATTACGATTGAGGTGGTTATTTGCCCAAATTAAATACATCGCAAGGAAAAAATAAATTTCTGTCGGGCGTGATGATGCTCACGCTGTCAACAGTTGTAGTTAAAATTACAGGACTTGTGTTTAAAATTCCCATGCTTGATCTGCTCGGCGGTGAAGGCATGGGATATTTTAACTCTGCTTATGAGATATATGCGCTGGTATGCTCGTGTGCGGTGACGGGGCTTCCCGTTGCCATGTCTGTGATGATATCCTCATGCCAAGAGAACAAAAGGGAAAAGATATACCGGATATCGCTTGGATCAATGCTGGCATTCGGAATTGCCGGTGCTACAGTAATGGCTTTTTTCTCTGTAGGAATTTCGGAGATGATAAGCAGCCGCATGTGCGTGTATTCCATAGCTGCGTTTGCACCTGCGGTGATATTTATGTGTATGTCGGGAGCTTGCAGGGGGTATTTCCAAGGCAGAAATGAGATGCTGCCCACATCTGTTTCACAGCTTATAGAGGCGGTGGGAAAAGTGATATTCGGCATAGCGCTTGCAAAATACGCGAGCGGACGCGGATATCCTGTCTATATCGTGTCAGCATTTGCAGTCGTTGGAGTTGCCGTTGCAAGCGCACTCTCGCTTTTGTATCTTGCAGTCAAAAAAACCATGCAAAGAAAAAGAGAGCACATCAAGATAACATGGCGCAAGGGGGAGCTTGCAGACATATTTTTGGAGCTTTTGCTCCTTGCTCTTCCCATAACTGCCTCATCAGTGCTTATGAGCCTTACAAAAGCGGCTGACATGACGGTCATACTTCGCAGACTTCAGTATATAGGATACAGTGAGAGCGCGGCAAATCGCATATACGGATGCTATGCCACCATGTGCTTGCCGCTTTTCGCTTTAGCGCCTGCCTTGATAAGCGCGATCGCTCTGCCGCTCATCCCGACGCTTTCAAAAGCCATTGCACATAATGACAGGCAAAGTGAGCTTGAAACCATTGAAAGTGCATTGACCCTTACCTCATATACCTCAATGCCGATATCTGTGGGCATGTCGCTGTTCTCATATAATATCCTCTCCATGATATTTGCGGGCAATATCACAGAAGCAGATATGATGAGCCTGCCGCTTGCGCTTTTGGCACTTTCTGTGACCATGTCATGCACAGTAAGCGTGGTAAATGCGATACTTCAGACATACAGACACACGTATATTCCCATAATATCAATGCTTGCAGGCTCGGCGGCAAAGATAGCCTTGTCATATATCCTTATAGGAAATGAAAAATTTGGAATGATAGGTGCGCCGATAGGAACATTTGTATGCGATCTTATCATATGTATAATAGATCTGTATTATCTGGAGAAGTGCGCCTCTGCAAGCTTCAGCATAAGGCGGATAATGCTTAAGCCGGCATTTTGTGCTTTTATATCCATACTTCCGTCGTTTGCACTTTTTAAGCTTCTGGAGCTTTCAGGCAGTCGCGTGTGGCATACTGTGCTGTGTATAACGCTTTCAGCCATAGCTTATCTTGCAGCCTCGGGAAAGGACATATTGCATCTGAGAGATGTGGCGATAAAGAAGGATATTACATAAAAATACGGATCGGTGCTGAATATCAGCACCGATCCGTTTGCGTGTATATTAAACTGTTTGTGCTATTCTTTGCGAAATAAAGCCCTCGACCTCATCCATTCTTAAGTTGAATACAGAGGCTATCTCGCTGTAAAGGCAGAATTTCGCCCTTTTTTCGTAGTCGGCGTCTGTTTCGCTGAGACGCTTTTTTGCTTTGAGCACGTTATCACGTCGTTGCTCAACGGTCTTGATTATTTTTACATATTCCTCAAGGTCGCACTTTCCGATAGCTTCGCGGTATTTTTCCTTGCGCCCCTTTTCGTTTTCTATCTCAAGCGCAGTAATATACGGGATCTTGTCTATCAAGGAGTAAGCTTCATCTTCCGATATGATGCCTCGCATAGGTATGCGATCGTTGTCAACGGGAGTTATTATTATGTTGCTTGCAGATTCATGCATCGGGCGCAAAAGATAAAAGACGCGCGTGTCATGCTTGTCGACGGGCGATTTGCAATATTCGGAAACCGAGTAAACTCCGCTGTTGCCATATACGATAAGATCACCAACGTTAAACATATCACACCGTCCTTAAATTAAATAGTTGTTACAGAATATTCAATTCCATATATGTTAATTATACCACAAAAATCAAAAAAATGTAAGGTGCAATTTGCACA
>CAZVUD010000025.1:0-249 GCA_964629615.1 uncultured Clostridium sp.
CGGTTGGGCAAAAGAAATATTCAAGTTTTATATACAATAAATTCCAATTTGTCGAGCATAGCCGAATACACAAAGGGCTGACGGAAAACGACCGTCAGCCCTCAATTTTTGCTTTGCAGTAAGCAAAGAAAAAGTCTTTGGAAATTGCTTTCCAAAGACTTTTCTATATGACAGGATTCAGAACCTTAGTTTTGCGACTTAGTTTATCCCAATCGAAAATTATCCTTCGCAAAACAGCCAATGCAAGCA
>CAZVUD010000025.1:349-6225 GCA_964629615.1 uncultured Clostridium sp.
TTGGCGAGGTTCTTCATCAGTAAAATATCGACCAATAGAAAAAGGGGCTTAAGCCAATTTTATATGACAAGATTCAGAACCTTAGTTTTGCGACTTAGTTTATCCAAATCGAAACTCATCCTTCGCAAAACAGCCAATGCAGGCATTGGCGAGGTTCTTCATCAGTAAAATATCGACCAATAGAAAAAGGGGCTTAAGCCCCTTTTTCTATTGGTCGGAGTGACAGGATTCGAACCTGCGGCATCGACGTCCCAAACGTCGCGCGCTACCAACTGCGCCACACCCCGAAATTATCTTTCTAACTTTATCATTATACCAAAAAAAAGTATATTTGTCAATATTTCGCGGATCAATTTCTTTAAAAAGTGCAAAAACAAGTTGACATGCACGGGTCGGGCAGAGGGATGCGCTTTGTGCACATCTGAAGCTTATAAAAGCACCCCATTATCTATCGGTACAATAAAGATCTAAATGGATTTTTGCCATAAATTTATCTAAAATATCAAAAAGCCATTTACAAAAAAAGTTTTTTATGCTATAATAGTTACAAAGAACGAATCCGACACGGTCGAGCATTGCGAGCGTCGGATCGGCAATCGGGCGATATACGATCGCTTAAAATTTTTGAAAGGACATGGGATTTATGAAAAAGATCACACGTTTTGCTTCCATCGGGCTTTGCGCTTTGATGATCGCTTCCTCTCTTTCACTGTCGTCTTTTGCGGCAACCTCAAAGGTAACGGGAGCAAGCAAGTTGGTAACAGAGTCCATCAAGGTAGATGGCAAGGACACAGGAGCTACCATAACTCAGGCAAGGCTTGACAAGGACACATTGTACGCGGCATCAAGCTACGAGGGACTCCTTAACATAATCGAGGCAGATCCGTCTGACCCGCTTTTGTCATTTGAGACCTTGAACGGCGGTACATACACATATTCAACGGGAACTATGGGTAAGGAATCTGTTGAATACAATGCCGAGCACAAGGGAGAGACAGTTCTTGCGGCTATGAACACAGACCCTTGGTATCTGCACCACAAGGACTACACAGGCGACGGTAAATCCGACGTTGGCACGGATACGCCTGTTAAGCATGTATCCGTATTCAGAGGAGTCATGGTAATTGACGGAGAGCTTTGGGCAACGCCTCAGATAGCTGACGAGGGTAACATGAGCTGCGGCACAGAGGCTGCGGTAGTTGCGTCTACACAGGCGGCATTTGCTTACACAAGCGACGGCAAGGCATTTATCGGAACACCTCAATTCTCAATATCCGTAAAGAACGACAACAATTCTGATGTTTCATTCGTAGCGCAGGGAATAAACCGTCTTGCAGCTCCGAATTCCATAATCATATACAATTATCGCGGCGGTAATGAGTCTTATGCTCATTCTGATGCATATGAAGTATATCTTGAATGCGACAGCAGTGCGAATTTCAAGATCGGACAGGATCTCAAGGGTACTGTTACACATGTTTTTGCAAGCGGTGACACAAGCGCGCGCCCTGCAATTACCGACAAGACGGTAGTTATCAGCGCAAGAGGCTCAAAGGTAGACACTCTTAAGGACACATTCAAGGTTGGCGATGTAGCTACTATAAACCCCTCTGTAAGGAGAGACTCACAGAACAGCTCTAACAGATCGCTTTGGAACAGTGTTGAAAGCGCGACGGGCGGATTCTGGACGATATGCATGGACAAGGTCAGAAAAGACAATCACGCAGGTGACAACACAAGATATCCTTGCCCCATAGTTGGTATCAAGGATGACGGCACCGTTCTTATGATAACATCTACTATTACCGCGGACGGCAACAGAAATGCCATCACCATGGATAAAATGTACGATCTTGTTATTGAGCTCGGATGCAAGGATGCACTTATGTTTGACGGTGGCGGATCCTGCCAGCTCGTTACTCTTGAGGGTGACGAATATGTAAGAAGATGCGCAGTATCTGACGGTCAGAATCAGGTAAGGAGCGTTGTAAACGGTCTTGCTCTTGTTTATCACGGCGAAGCAAAGAACACTGTTAAGAATATGGAGACTGAGGGTATAAACTTCCTTGACGGTCTTGGACTTGCCGACACAGGCAAAAATGAGGTGGTATCAGGCTTTGTAGGAAACCCGTCTTACTCATATTACTATGTAGGATCACCCACAAGCATATGTGGCAAGAGCTATGAAAATGTTTACGGAATGAGAGATCCCCAGTTCAGCTCTGAATGGACAGATGAGCAAAAGCAGCAGTCTATCAAGCCCGCGACTGTGGACGGCTCTGAAATAATTCTCATCGACGGTAAGACACTTACGATATCGGGCTGGGCATTTGCAAACGGCTCACAGAAGAGAATACTTTGGTCTGTAGATAAGGAAAATTGGTATGAGGTATCGGGTGGCAGCTTCTCTGCGGCTGACGATGAAATAGTAAAGCTCGTATCGGACAATGCGTGGATAAAGTCAATAGCAAAGGATCATGCGGTATTCACGGATGTTGAGGCAAACCTTGAGCAGTATGCAGGCTCAAGTGTTTCGGTACATTTCGCTGTAACTCCCGGTAATGACGACAGGGCATTGCATTTCCTTACGATCAAGAATATAGTAGTTCCCGTAAAGCCTGAAGAAGAGGAGCCCACAACGGGCGAGGATACGACCGATGAGCCTACCGAGGTAACTACGGAAGTTCCCACAGAGGATAATACCGATGTTATTACTGACGGAACGACCACATCAGCTCCCGATATATCCGAAGAGAACACAAGTAATGATCAGACGGATGCGCCCGAGGAAAAGAATGGATGCGGATCTGCTGTATCCTTTGGTGTGGCTTCAATAGCGCTTATGGGTGCTGCAGCTGTGCTTTACAAAAAGAAAAAGCACTTTGATGAATGATATAGATCATAAAACAATATAAAACAAAAAAGATCACTCGCCGAATCTTGTGTTCGGCGAGTGATCTTTTATTTGTCGGATACGGGATGTCTTACGCTTCTTATGCCATCCATTATTATGCCGCGCGCTCTTACAGCCTCACTTTTATCAAGTGCGGGTATACCTTCAAGCTTGTACTCTATACCAAGCTCGTGATATTTAGTAACGCCCATGCTGTGATAGGGAAGAACATCAAGTGCCTTGACATTATGCAATGATCCGATAAATCTACCGAGATCGAAAAGATATTTGTCTACAAGTGTGTAATTTTCCACAACTACGTGTCTGATCCACACAGGAATATGCTTTTCGTCGAGAAACCTTGCAAATGCAAGGATATTTTTATTGTCCCTGCCCGTAAGCTCCTTATGCTTTTCGGGATCGATATGCTTTATATCAAGCATAACGAGATCTGTATATTTCATAAGCTCGCAGAGCTTTTCTGTATATACGGTGTTATGGGGGTCGTAGGTGATGCCTGATGTGTCTATGCAGGTATTGATATCAAGCTCCTTGGCTTTTTTGAAAAGCTCAAGCATAAAATCTATCTGCAACAGCGGCTCACCGCCTGTGACGGTCAATCCGCCGTTTTTATAGAACACGGCATTTTTGTTATAATGCTCCAGGACGTCGTCAACGCTGACCTCACGTCCCTTGCCGATATCCCAAGTATCGGGATTATGGCAATATAAGCACCGCATAGGACAGCCCTGCATAAATAACACGTATCTTATGCCGGGGCCGTCTACTGTTCCGAAGCTTTCACTTGAGTGAATGCGACCTAACATGTCTATCAGATCTTTTCGTGGAATGTACGGGAAATTACCTCGTCCTGCTGTTCCTTTGTGAGCTTGATGAAGTTTACTGCGTAACCGCTTACACGGATAGTGAGCTGAGGATATTTTTCGGGATGAGCCTGAGCGTCAAGCAGAGTTTCTCTTGTAAATACGTTAACGTTGAGGTGGTGACCACCCTTCTGAACATAGCCGTCAAGCATGGAAACAAGGTTGTCTATCTGATTCTGTGTTGCTGCCATAGTAATATTCCTCCTTGAATATTTTTAAAATAGAATTTTGTAAAAATTACTGTTCGTCTGTGTCAAGACCTTCGAAAAGTGTGGGGGAAGCGCATGCGCCGTTGGAGCAATCGAAGCTTACTTCAACATCGATGTCGCCTGCGAATACCTTATCATCCTTACCGAGTGCGCCGGGGATGATGGAGAATGTATTGGATATACCGTCCTGAGCGTCGATGAAGGGAAGCTTTGCAACAGATGCAAGGGAAGCAACAGCACCGTGAGTATCACGCTTGTGCATGGGGTTAGCTCCGGGAGCGAATGCCTCGCCCTTCTTTCTTCCGTCGGGAGTTGCGCCTGTGTTCTTACCGTATACAACGTTGGATGTGATGGTAAGGATAGAGGTCGTGGGTATGGACTTTCTGTATGTATGGTTCTTTCTTACATGCTCCATGAATCTGTGAACGATATCATAAGCTATGGAGTCAACTCTGTCATCATCGTTACCGTACTTGGGGAAGTCGCCTTCTACCTCGTAGTCTGTAACAATGCCTGCTTCGTTACGGATGCACTTTACCTTTGCATACTTGATAGCGGAGAGGGAGTCAGCAACTACGGAAAGACCTGCGATACCTGTTGCGAACCAACGTGTAACGTTCTTGTCGTGGAGAGCCATCTGGATCTTCTCGTAGCAGTACTTATCGTGCATGTAGTGGATGATGTTGAGGGTGTTTACATATACACCTGCAAGCCATCTCATCATGTCGTCATACTTGTGCATTACTTCATCGTAATCAAGGTATTCGGATGTGATAGGACGGTACTCAGGACCAACCTGCTTGCCGGAAATCTCGTCTACACCACCGTTTATAGCGTAAAGGAGGCACTTTGCAAGGTTAGCTCTTGCGCCGAAGAACTGCATCTCTTTTCCGACTCTCATGGAGGATACGCAGCAAGCGATAGCGTAGTCATCGCCGTGTGTGAATCTCATAAGGTCGTCGTTCTCGTACTGAACAGAGGATGTTTCGATAGATGTCTTAGCACAGAACTTCTTGAAGTTTTCGGGAAGCTTTGTGCTCCAGAGAACTGTGAGGTTAGGCTCGGGAGCTGCACCGAGGTTCTCAAGAGTGTGGAGATATCTGTAGGACATCTTTGTTACCATGTGACGACCGTCGATACCTACACCGCCGATGGACTCTGTTACCCACTGGGGGTCACCGGAGAAGAGTGCGTTGTACTCGGGAGTACGTGCAAACTTGATAAGACGGAGCTTCATGATGAAGTGGTCTACCATTTCCTGGATCTCTTCTTCTGTGTATCTGCCTTCCTTAAGGTCACGCTCTGCGTATATGTCGATAAATGTGGATGTACGTCCAAGGGACATAGCAGCACCGTTCTGCTCCTTAACAGCACCGAGGTAACCGAAATAGAGCCACTGGATAGCTTCCTTTGTGTCAACTGCAGGCTTGGAGATATCAAAGCCGTATGTTGCAGCCATCTTCTTGAGGTCTTCAAGGGCACGGATCTGCTCAGAAAGCTCCTCGCGGTCACGAATGATCTCGGAGTACATTGTTGTACGTGTAGTTTCCTTCTGCTCCTTCTTGTCCTCAATAAGTCTGTCGATACCGTAAAGAGCAACTCTGCGGTAGTCGCCTATGATACGACCTCTGCCGTATGCATCGGGAAGACCTGTGATGATGTGGCTGGAACGGCAAGCACGCATTTCGGGTGTGTATGCATCAAATACGCCTGCGTTGTGTGTCTTTCTGTATTTTTCAAAGAATTCCTTAACCTCGGGGTCTATTGTGTAGCCGTTTTCAGCGCAAGCCTTTTCAGCCATACGAATACCGCCGAAGGGCATAAGTGCACGCTTGAAGGGCTTATCTGTCTGGAAGCCTACGATCTTTTCCTTATCCTTGTCAAGATAAC
>CAZVUD010000025.1:6235-25851 GCA_964629615.1 uncultured Clostridium sp.
CGAGGTATCCTGCATCGTGAGATGTGATAGTAGAAATAATCTTTGTATCCATATCGAGAACGCCGCCTGCTTCTCTTTCCTTCTTGGAAAGCTCAAGCACCTGTTCCCATAAGTCGAGAGTGTTTTGTGTAGGACCTGCGAGGAAGGATTCGTCTCCGTCGTAGGGTGTGTAGTTGTGTCTGATGAAACTTCTTATGTTGATCTCTTTGACCCAAGTTCCGCCTTCGAAACCGCGCCAGCCTTCATAATTGTAAGCCATCTTTTGTTTCTCCTTTTTATTCAAATTTATTATTATCAAATCAAGCTCGTGACGCCGACAGACAAGCATAGTCTTACATTGTCACCCAATATAAAATTATATCATTATACGGCGAAAAATTCAATGGTAATTTTATAAATATTTCAATTATTTTAAACGCTTTTTTTATACTTAATGACAACACATGCAAAATTGCCTGCGTTTTGCCTGCAATAATATGAAATATCCATGCTTTTAAATGGTATTTTTCACATCCCTTTGAAAGTGTACCAATTTCGTCCATATTAATATTATCACAATTCAAGTCATTTGTCAATATATTTTTTCGCTTTTTTCCCGCTTTTTCCGCTTTTTTGAAAAAAGCTTGGCAAAAAACTTTCTGGCATGTTATGGATTGATTTTTGTAAATCGCGTTGACGTGACGAATGACAAAATTTTTAGAAAGCTTGGTACAAAACTTTCTCACAAAAGCCTTCTCCGGTGGGAGAAATGATGAGGTGTTTAGCCTTCTTCACCTAAAAAAGCCAAGTCGAATTTCGACTTGGCTTTTTTCTTAGCAAATGTCAAATATTTTACAGACGCGAATATCCGTGACAATTCATCAAAGCATCTATCTTTCTGCCTTTACGGCAAAGAGGACATTCATGTGAAGGGCAGGAGAAATACCCGTCGAGGTCACGCGGATTAAATACCGAGTTTACCTCATATCCCACGCATGTATCCACGGTCGCGAATATTGACGCTATGCCAACGACTTCGCCGCCGTAATAATTTACAGCCTCGGCTGCCGCCTTTGCGGTATAGCCTGTTGCTATGGAAACCGCAAGGATGAGAACATGCTTGTCGCGTATCATGGGAGCGATATTATCGCGGAACAATAACTGAGATGAGCCGTTTGCAGTTTCTGGTGTTACGACATAAACGGTCTGATGCGCATTTATGTTCATAAAATTATTTTTAGTCAGCTCGTTTGCAAGGCATGTGCCTATTACTTCTGTGCCGTCGAGGCACAGTATCGTGTCTATGATCTTGTTTGAATAGTTATATCCTGCACAAAGCTCCTGCGCTACGGCAGTTGCCTCTGAAAGACGGGATTTTTGTGCTGAAACGTCGATGTAGTAATTTGAGTGTGAGTGATTGGTAGCAAAATGTCCGCTTGCGACCCTCAGATGCAGGTTAGGGTTTTTAGTTTTGACCTTTACGATCTCGGTAGTAGGCATGGAGATCCTCCTTACATGCTTTATTTGGTTATATTATACATTATTTATTTAAAAAAATCAATAGCTTTCCACATATTTGTCAAAAAATATTGGATCTTAAATATAAAAGCATGATATTTAGAGATATATCTTCACTCTGACTCGTATGTTGCACTTACAGTGGAGAGATATTCGTATATATAGCTGCGATAATCCTCAAATCTGTCCTGCCTTGAAAAGAATGTGCAGAACCAATATCTTTCATCGTCAGCTATGCATACATAGTAAAATGTGTTTTCCGTGCCTTGTCCATCGGTCATACTGTATTCGACATACGGTATACCGAGGCTGTTTTCCTTGACCTCGCGATCCTTATTTACAAAAGCAAGGGCATCAGCGGTAGAATCTATACTTTCGTCCTTTTCGGTAAAATAGTATTTTTCAAAGCAGAATGCTTCAAATGTGAGGTCACCGTTTACACAGCGTATGGCACATGTGTCCGAGTCCTCTCTTACAAATCTCGTGTCCATTATGACAGACAGCCCGTCAGACTTGAACATCTTTGTCCTTCCTGAAAACTCTGCCCTTGCCGCATCCGCTGTTTCTGCATCAGATCCCTTATTGCACGCGCAAAAGGAAAAAAGCAGAAATAACACAGCCACAGCGGCGGTGATCCTGTAAGATATCTTCAAATCGCACCTCATTATTTATAAAATTCGTTCTTTATGGGACGCATGAACAGACTGCTCAGCACCTCCTGCGGATCCTGATACTCATATATGATGCTGTATACACTTCGGCATATAGGGAGATCCACTCCGTATGTCGCACCGAGATTTACCATGGCTTTTACGGTGTAATATCCTTCTGCAAGCTCGTCATAGCTTTCCTTGCGTATAAACTTTTCGCCAAAGGCTCGGTTGTGGCTGTACTTTGAAAATACAGTTGCCTCATAATCTCCGAGATGGCAGAGCCCGTATGCTGAAAGCTCATTGCCGCCCATTTTTTCGATAAGCCTTGCGACCTCACGTGTGCCGCGCGACATAAGTGCGCCCTTAAGGGTAGACAGACCAACTCCGTCGAGCATGCCTGCGGCTATGCCTATGACATTTTTTGCCGCGCCGCCTATCTCACTGCCGATAAGATCCTCGCCGTAATAGAAGCGAATCAGCTCGCTTGAAAATGAATCCACGAGCATCTTTTTTGTTGCTTCGTCGTCTGAATCTATCACCATGCAGTTTGGAATGCCTGCATAAAATTCCTGAACGTGACCCGGGCCAAGCCAAACTGCGACCTTGTTTGAAGTGTGCAGATTGTCGTGTGCGATCTCGGAAAGACGCCTGCCTGTGCCTATCTCTATACCCTTCATACAGAGCACGAATGTCTTGTTTTGAATATTTAAAGGTGCAAGCTCCTTTAAGTGAGCATCCAGCCCCTGTGAATTTATGGATATCACTATGATGTCGGCAGATGAAAAGCAATTTATATCAGTAGAGAGCTTAACGCTCTCGGGCAATGTCAGCAAGGAATTCTTGCGTGTATCTAAAAACATCTGCATATTTTTGGAGCTTTTTCTGCCGTACAGGGTAACATCAAAGCCTTTTTTTTCGGCAAGATACCAAGTTATAAGCGAGCCCCAGCGTCCGCATCCCGAAACGCAGATCTTCATATTTCGACCTCCTGATGCATTGAAATCAAAAATGCAAAATTAATACTTGAAAAAAATGAGAATATAGTGTACAATATAAAGAGTGACTATACTCATATATACAATAATTATACATTATACAAAATAAAATGTCAATAACAAACCTACTTTGAAAGGATAAAAATTTGAATGTTAGCAATAAGCGTGAATGACCTCGGGCTTGAATTCGGTGATAAGGTGATATTGCAAAATATCTCATTTTCACTTGAAGAAAATGATAAGCTTGGCATAATAGGCGTAAACGGAAGCGGAAAGACCACGCTCTTTAAGCTTATAACAGGCGAATATTCTGCAACCTCGGGCGAGGTGTATATATCAAAGGGAAAAAGTATAGGTATACTTACCCAGTACGGAGCCTTTGACGAGGACGGCTCGGATGATCGGGAGAGCGCGCTTGAGCATATGTACAAGGCTTTCCCAAATTTGCTTGCCGACGAGGAGCGCTTGCATGAGCTGGAGGCTCTGCTCGGAGACACTGAGAGTCAGCTGCATGATGCTTACGTAAAGGAGTATACGTCCTTAAACGAGAGATTTATACGCGACGGTGGTCTTGAGTTCAGGGGCAGATGCTCGTCTATACTCACAAAGCTTGGATTTGACGAGGAGCACAAGGCAACACCTGTAAACCTTTTGTCGGGAGGGCAGAGAACGCGCCTTGCGCTTGCGGTGGAATTGTCGCGCGAGCCCGATATACTTATGCTGGACGAGCCTACGAACCATCTTGATATAGAAACGCTGTCATGGCTTGAAGGCTTTCTTATCCAATATAAAAAATGCGTCATGGTGATATCTCACGACAGATACTTCCTTGACAGAGTTACAAACAAGACTCTGAACATCGAAAACAAGCGTGCAAAGCTGTATAACGGCAATTACACAAAGAGCATAGAGATGCGCGAATATGACCGTGAGATATACGAAAAGCACTATAAGGAGCAGCAAAAGGAGATAGCCCGTCAGGAGGCTTATATAGCACAGCAGAGACAGTGGAACAGGGAGCGAAACATAATTGCCGCAGAATCCCGTCTTAAGATGCTGGATAAAATGGAAAAGCTGGAAGCTCCAATGTCTGCGCCAAGAGGGATCAAGATGAAGTTTACCTCGTCGCTTGCGAGCGGAAATGAGGTCTTGACGGTCAAGGACCTTTCTATGGGATTTGGAAACAGAGTTTTGTTTGAGCACTTGAATTTTCTTGTGTGCAAAAATGACAGACTGCTTATAATCGGGCGCAACGGATGCGGAAAGTCCACTCTCATCAAGCTCATAATGGGTAAGCTGAGAGCCACACACGGAAGGATCGACACGGGGTACAATGTTGAGATAGGATATTACGACCAGGAAAACCAAAATCTTGATCCGAGCCTTACCGTGCTTGAAGAGCTTTGGGGACATTATCCGACACTTACAGAGCAGAAGATACGCGCGACGCTTGCGGCATTCAATTTCCGCGGCGACGATATATACAAGAAGGTGAGCATGCTCTCGGGAGGTGAGAGAGCAAGACTGACTCTTTCAAAGCTGATACTGTCAAAAATGAATTTCCTTGTGCTTGACGAGCCCACGAACCACCTTGATGTGGACTCGCGCGAGGCACTTGAGAGCGCGCTTGAGGGCTTTGACGGAACTATACTTTGCGTGTCGCATGACAGATATTTCATTGAGAAGCTTGCCACGAGGATAATTGAGATCAAGCCTGACGGATATGTTGACTCTGATATGTTTGACTATTCCGTTACAAATGAGGGGCATGCGTACAGCGAGTTCCAGAGCTTTGTTTCGGCGAGAAAAGAGAATTGCGAGTCATCAGTAAGGTCTCTGCCTGTCAGCGAGAGCGCGTCAAAGGAGCAATATCTTAAGAACAAGCAGAATGCCGCCGACGCAAGACGCAGAGAAAACCACATAAAAAAGATCAAGGCTGAGATGGTAAAGCTTGAAGAGGAGCTTGAAATAGTGGAAAGTGAGATGATGGGCGAAGCGGCTTGCGATTATAAGCGAGTGGCAGAGCTTGATCTGCGCAAAAACGAGATAGAAGAAAGGCTTCTTGAAATATACGAAGAGCTTGAATGAAATTGAGGCGCGGAATTAAAATATCAGATTGCGTTTTTTGGTGATCTGACACTTCAAACAATGATCGACCATTTTTAAGGCTTAAACACCTTAGAAATGGTCATTTTTCAATACCTATCAACGCATATTCTCTCTTCCTCTTTGAAACCTGTTGAATTTAATTTTTTGATAAAATTTCATACAGGTGTAAGCAGGGGTGTAAGATTTTGCGCTTTCGGCTGTATATAATAGTGAATCGATTCAAAGACAGAGGTGAGGATATGGAGGATAAAAAGTTACTGCGACTGCTACATAAAGACCCGAACGCCGGAATGGAGCAATTAATGGATCAGTACACGGGTCTTGTTTATGCTGTTGTCAAAGGCAAACTTGACGATTCTTATTATGTATCATCCGATATTGAAGACTGTGTGGCAGACGTGTTCAGTAAATTTTATAGGGGGCTGTCCGACTACGATCCTGAGATATCGAGTATAAAGACCTATCTGTGCGTTATCGCACGTCATCAAGCGATCAACGTTTCTAAGAGGCGAAGCCTTGAAGGCGGCATCTCTCTTGACGATGAGCGGTTACTTTTACAGGTTGCAGATGATGTGATGATAGACAGCGAGCTTGCCGAGGATGAACTGCGGCGAGAAGTAATTAAAGCTGTCGAGGATCTCGGTGAGCCGGACTCAAGTATCGTTTTCCGCAAGTTTTATTACGGAGAGTCTTCAAAGGATATAGCAAAGGCTGTCGGCTTGACTGTATCTAATATTGATACACGAACACACAGAGCCTTAAGCAAACTGAGAAAAATGTTTGGAGGTAATGAGGTATGAAGAAAACATTAAATAATATTTTCGACGAAGCGAATGCAAACGAGCTTGAAAATCTCGTTTGCCGTAACGCTGCGCCTGATGTTTCGGCAGACACGCTTTCTTCCGTCAAGGATAAAGTGTATGCCAAAACAGGAATCACCAGATCAAAAATAAAGAAGCCTATTGCTTTTCGTTGGAGATCCTATGCAGCAGTGGCTGCTTGCTTTTTGATAATTTTAAGTGCGGTTATCGTTGCACCGATGCTGCGAGGCTCGGGAAATTTGGGAGATTCGGAAGATGCTCCTATTATAAATACGGATCCGCCAAAAATTGATCTTCCGTCAATTTCCACCATAAAAGGCGGATACGGGATCACGGGCAAGCAAGAGCTCGTATACGGTGACCCATCGTCGGGCGATGAAGAAAATGCAGAAATGATCGCTCCCGGGTTTTATATCAAGACGGTCATACAGGGGAATGTGATCGAGGTTCTGCCTGACTACTACTATAGACCTGATTCGAGCACCCGATATTTGGTGGCAAGGGTGTCAGTTGAGGAGTCGATCCGCGGTAATGGATTGCCGCAAGAGATACTTGTAAGGTTTCCGTATTACACCGCTGATATTTTTGATGGATATGACACATTTATTTTTTCATTACAGCAGGTCGGCGTTGAAAACTATATGATGATCAACGATACTAAACGTGAGGTAGCCTTTTTCTCGCACATGTTCGAGCCTGAAATGGTGAATGACTTGGGATACGGATCGGTCATCGCTTTCACGGGTGGTAAGGTAGATACGGGATTTTTTGATAGAGCAAATCATTCTGATATTGGTGGATATATTGCAAGCATCCTCCAAGATCCTTCATCGTATCTTTATCCTGTGGGATATGACACCACACTGGATGAAGCCAAAACTAATATCAAAGAACTGTCGCAGAAGAGCAGTGAGGAAAGCATGTATGTGCGCGACTTACCTTACGATTATTTGACAGCTGATGATATATTCATATCCGATGAAGGAAAATCTGTAAAAAGCTATCTTGAACCTTCGGAGATGAGTGTATTTATGCAGGAAATATATCCTCGTGAGGATAGAATTATTGCTGTATATACTCGCGTGATAAATGGATTTGTTACAGAGGAACAGATAACAATAAACGGATACACAGGTGAGAATGGTAACGTAAGTCAAGGCGCTACGGGATACAATGAAAACGATCTTACAATTATTCCGAATATCGGAGAGGCTTTGGAAAACATTGATCTGTCAGAATTGAAGCCGCCACACATTGAAGTTATTGATGGTATGCATTTTAAGTATGCTAAAGCAAGTGGTGTCTACCGTAAAGTTGACGGAAAGATCTACGGAATTATTCGTGTTGTCTGGAGCTATACTTTTCCAAAATATACGAACGGATACGTCAGTGATGATTGCTATTATTTGTATGATCAAAACGGTAACGGTTCAATTGTTGAAAGAGATGAGCTGAAAGCGATCATAGGAGATGATAACTTTATTCTGAGATTTTCTTATGACAGTATAATTGCAATGGACTAAAGACACAGGCAAGATAACGCCGAAAGTGAGAAAGCCACTTTCGGCGTTATCTTGCTTTCTTTAAGCCACACATCTATTGTAACACTACAACTACAGCTTCGTCTTTTTCTCTTATATCTTGACAAAACAGCCGTGCAGTGATATAATACTGTGTGACAAAATATAAATAAACGGTAAGGAGATAAAAATGAAAAAGTTTTTCGGAGAATTTAAGAAATTCATCACGCGCGGAAACGTGCTTGATATGTCAGTCGGTGTTATCGTCGGCGGAGCATTCACGGCAATAGTAAACGGACTCAGCAACAATATACTGAAGCCCGTTATAAACTTTATACTTGCGCTCATATTCAAGAAGGATTCGCTCAGCGAGATGTATACCTTCCTCGGAGATCCTGTATATAAGAATGTGCTGGATGAAAACGGTATTGCTATAGGTACAGAGGTGGATCTTGCAAACTCCATCTATATAGATTGGGGATCGTTTATAAATGCGATAATCAACTTTATTCTCACCGCATTCGTGCTCTTTATCATCGTTAAGTTCATGAATAATCTCAAGGATACTAACGATAAGCTCCGCTCAAAGGCTAAGAAGGTAAGACACAAGGAGCTTCGCAAGATGAAGGCAGAGGGCGTGAACATAAAGGATCTTGATGAGATCAAGGCTTATATCGAAGCGCGCGAAAGGGAAAAGTCAGAGGCAGAGGCTTTGGCTGCAGAGGAAGCGGCAAAGAAGGCTCAAGCCGAGCGCGAGGCAAATCCCACAGCAGAAGATCTCTTAAAGCAGATAGTTGCTTTGCTTGAGTCTAAAAATTAAACTGAACATATAACAAAGCATCAGATCCCATACCGACAAGCATGGGATCTGATGCTTTTTCTTATGAATTTTCAAATTGGCTGTTATAAGCTAACTGTAAGCACCGCCAAAAGATATGAATTATGCAAGGTGGAAGATATTTATCAGTATGATCAGGGACAGACCGTAGTATGTCACAACTGCCACAAGATCGTTTATAGTCGTGATGAGCGGACCTGACGCAACTGCAGGGTCGATACCTATATTCTCAAAGAATATGGGAATGAGCGTGCCGAACAGCGATGACACTGTCATTGCCAGCAGCATGGATATGCACAGGCAGCCTGATACCGCAAAGGCAAACGAGGCAACATATCCCTTTAGCATAAGATAGCCGCCTATGGCTATCAGTGATACAAGTCCTATGAGCGCACCGTTTATCATGCCGATGCGGAGCTCCTTTAATACAAGATGTGCCTTGCGCTTTTTGCTGACATCCGCGTCGTTCAGTACACGTATCGCCACCGCCAAGGATTGAGTTCCTACATTTCCAGACATGTCAAGAATGAGAGATTGAAAGCACATGATTATCGGCAATTGAGCCACTATGGATTCAAATGCTCCTACAGCGGCGCTGACGCCAAGCCCGAGCAAAAGCAGAACCATGAGCCAAGGTATTCTTTTTTTGACGCTCTTTATCATGGGCTCGCTGAGGTCTTCTTCTTTTGTAAGTCCGCCGAGCTTTGCATAGTCGTCGCCCATCTCGTCATCTATCATCTCTATGAGATCGTTTGATGTAACTACGCCTATGAGCTTGTTTGCGTCGTCTAAAACGGGGATGGACTCCTCGGCATAATTTGCTATGTAGGCTATGCATTCGCTTATCTTTGATCCTGCATAGAGATAGGGATATGACAGAGTGGTTATGTCAGACAGGGGAGTATATTCTCTTGCTTTAATGAGGTCCTTAAGATCGACAGCACCGCTGAAAGTGCCATCACCGTCGATCATATACAGTGTGGATATATTACAGTTCTCGGATGCCTGCTTTACGAGATGCGACATGGCTTGCTTTACCGTGAAGGTGTCGTGAATGGATATGTAGTCTGTTGACATTCTGCTTCCTATCTCGTCGTCATCAAACGAGCACACAAGGCTTATCTCGTCCTTCGTGCTCGGATCGAGCTGTAAGAGCAGGGAAGACCTTTCGTCCTCGGTGAGCTTTTCCAATATATCCGAGGATCCGTATGCGCTCATGCATTCCATGACCTCGGCTCTTCTGTTTTTTGAAAGCAGCCTGAAGTATTCGACATTGTCGGATGAATATTCAAGTATCTCGGCTATCTCTTCATTTTCAAGCACTCTGAAGAGCTTCAGACATTCATCGCGCTTGAGCTGACACAGCGCCATTGCCACGTCGTTTTTGTGATATTCACGCAGTTTTTCAGCCATTACCTTTGGCGAAAGGTTGCTTTTTACTATGTTTGCAATAGCAGTGCAAACATTTTGGTTTTGTGATGAGTAGATGTTGTTCTTTTTTGTCATTGCTTGTACCTCCTGTATAATTGTTTGAAATGATCACGCAGAGGATATTGCATATGACATGAAATGGGCATAAAAATGCCATTGCATGTCATACGCGGCTCTGTGTTAGGTCCGTAAAGGAAAGATCAGAGCTGTGTTGAAACAAACAATGGCATTCTTATAGCGCATATACGGTCACAAGGTCAAAAATAAATGTACAGGACGGCTGTAACAGCATATGCGATATAGGAATACCTTATTTACACGTTTGAAACTACAACTGCCGCTGTCCATTATTTTCACCTCGCATTCTTTTTGATATCATGGACATTATACAACATTTTTTCTGACTTTGCAAGCCCCAAAAGCAAATTTTCATAAAAATATCACCCAACAAACAAAAAGATAAGTGTTTGTCGGGCGATATTTTTAAATATTTAAGCCATGCTTATTACAGACAGCATAGTTCCGCGGTTGCCGTTTGAATACCTGTGTGAAAAATATTTTTGCGGCATACAGCAGGTGCATTCATTTATCATGTCTATATTGCTGTCAGACAGTCCTGCCTCTGTAAGTATTCGTCTGTTTATTCCTGCCATGTCGCACATGTATTTTTCTTTGCTGTTCGGCTTTTCTTTTAGGTATATGTCATAACCGTCGCCAAGCGCGCATACGGCATCCTTTACGTCAGATCCCACCTCAAAACAGCATTTTTGTATTGCAGGACCTATTGCGGCGCGTATGTGTGATCTGTCTGCGCCGAATTCCGACACGAGCATATCTACACACACACCTGCAATCCTCTGTACCGTTCCGCGCCATCCTGCGTGCACCGCGCCTATTGCAATAACAGAGCTTGCGTCATATGCTTCAAACAGAATGGGGGTGCAGTCCGCGCTCTTGACTCCGAGGGTGATGCTTTTGTCATTTGTGACATATCCGTCACCTGAATGTATGCACATGACATTGTCATCCTTTATGTAGTATCCGTATCCGCAAACACTGCCGTCTACCTTGTGCACGGTTGCGGAATGAGTTTGCGGCAAGGAAATTATGCTTTTGGGATCGACACCGACATTTTGCGCAAACAGCTCAAGATTTTTTATGACCGTTTCGTCCGAGTCGCCGCGACCAAAGGCAAGATTGAGGCTTTTTGTGTGCTCCGATCGGCTGATGCCGCCGTCGCGCGTGGAGAAGGCATGCCTTGACTGTATTATGCGTGATCTTGTAAGGATCATTTTATGATCACCTTGGATTCGCAGTACAAGCAACGGCATATCTTGCCATCGTTGTCGGCTATTTTGAATATCTGCGGCAATTCCTGCTCGGTCGTTGTGATGCAGCGCGGATTTTCACATGTCAGTGTGCCTGTAATGTATCCGTCATTAAATATCGGGCGTGCCATGTCCTTATGGCTGTCCTCAAGCAATTTCAGTATAAGTGCCATGCGCATGTATTTTCCGTTGAGCACCTGCTCAAAATAGCAGGCTCTCGGATCGCTGTCAACGGCAACCGATATCTCATTGACTCTCGGGAGCGGATGAAGTATGCACAAGCTCTCCTTTGCGCCGACCAGCTTGTCGGGGGTCAATATGTAGCTGTCCTTAAGTCTTTCATATTCTTCCTCGGATGCAAATCTTTCCTTTTGCACGCGTGTCATGTAAAGTATGTCGAGATCTCCGATGACCTCATCCAAGGATGTTGTCTGTATGTATTCAAGTCCGTTCGCCTTCAAGGTGTCGTTTTTCACATAGCTTGGAAGCTTGAGCTCATCAGGGGAGATAAGCACGAATCTCACATTCTTGTATCTTGAAAGAGCCTCTATCAGCGAATGTACAGTGCGTCCGAACTTCAGATCTCCGCAAAAGCCCACGGTTATATTATCCAGCCTGCCGAGCCTTCTTTTGATGGTGCACAGGTCGGCAAGAGTCTGTGTCGGATGGTCGTGACCGCCGTCACCTGCATTTATAACGGGAATGGATGCATTCAGGGAAGCAACATATGGTGCGCCCTCCTTGAAGTGTCGCATTGCTATTATGTCGGCGTATGATGATACCACCTTTGCCGTGTCGGCAACGCTCTCGCCCTTTGCCGCAGAGCTGGATGCCGCACTTGAGACGGAAAGCACGTTTCCGCCAAGCTCGTACATAGCCGCCTCGAATGAAAGTCTGGTGCGAGTGGAGGGCTCAAAAAACAGTGTGGCAAGTTTTTTGCCGCGGCAGGCATTACTGTACCTGTCGGGATGAGCTATGATGTCGTTTGCGGTATCTATGAGGCTGTCTATATCGCTTATTGAAAGATCTCTTATGCCTATAAGACTTCTTTTCATATCTGTTCTCCTTTTTTATAAGGGTCAGTCGCGTGCACCGTTTATCTTGAGATAATTCTTTATGCGCTCAACGTTTTCTGCGTTTTTGGGGTCTTCCTCAAGATATTCGATTATATCGTAAACGTCAACTACAGAGTATACGTTAAAGCCGAACTGATCTCCCACCTCTGCCATGGCAGATCTCTCTGTGAGTCCCTTTTCCTTGCGGTCTACCATAACGAATGTAGCGCAAACATGTGCACCCTCAACGCTGCTGAGTATCTCCATGCTCTCGCGAATGGCTGTTCCTGCGGTTATTACATCCTCAACTATAACGATGTCCTCGCCTGCCTTTGGAACATATCCTACAAAAACGCCGCCCTCGCCGTGATCCTTGACCTCCTTGCGGTTAAAGAAGAAGGGAACATCTATGCCGTCTGATGCAAGTGCTATGGATGTGGATACTGCGATGGAAATGCCCTTGTATGCAGGTCCGTAAAGCACGCATCTCTTATCTCCGAGAGCCTTCTTGTAGGCTGTTGCGTAGAATTTTCCAAGCTTTGATATCTGCTCTCCCGTCTTTATCTCGCCTGCGTTTATGAAGTAGGGTATCTTTCTGCCGCTCTTTGCGGTGAAGTCGCCAAACTTAAGAACGCCTGCGTCCTCCAAAAATTTTATAAATTCTCTCTTATAGCTTTCCATTTTGAATATCTCCTTTATTATCTATTATCCTACAAATTCTTGAACACAGCGTCTGTATGCGGCAACGGGGTCGGGAGCGGCAGTTATGGGTCTGCCCACTACTATGTAATCCGAGCCTATCCTTTTGGCTTCAGCAGGGGTCATGACTCTCTTCTGGTCGCCGATGTCGCCGTCTGCAAAGCGAACTCCTGGGGTAACTGTAAGGAAGCTGTCACCGCATCTTGCATGAACCTTGCCTGATTCAAGCGGAGAGCATACAACTCCGTCAAGTCCCGAGTTCTTTGCGTTTTCTGCATAATGCATTACGACCTCGTCTATCGGGCGGTCAATGAGCAGGTCATTTGTCATACTGCTTTGATCTGTCGATGTGAGTTGAGTTACGGCTATAAGTATGGGGCGTGTGCCGTCAGGACGGGTCAGACCCTCAAGAGCGGCTTGCATCATGGCTTTTGTACCCGATGCATGAAGATTTGTCATGTCAACATCAAGGCGTGAGAGCACTGCCATGGATTTTTTTACCGTGTTGGGTATGTCGTGAAGCTTGAGGTCGAGGAATATCTTGTGACCTCTTGCCTTTATATCTCTGACGATCTGCGGACCCTCCGCATAGAAAAGTTCCATGCCTATTTTTACAAATGGCTTCTCCTCTTTGAACAGATCAAGAAAATCAAAAACCTGATCTCGGCTTGCAAAATCGCATGCCACAATAACATCTTTTCCCATTTTTATATCTCCTTTTGAATTTTATTTTACATTTTGGTGAGCTGCGCCGATAATATCCGACAGAGAGCTGATATTGTATTTTTCCATCACTCTCGGAAGATCCTCGATTATCTTTTTGCAGGCGTATGGATCTACAAGGTTCTGTGCTCCGATTTCGACAGCGCTTGCTCCTGCAAGCATGAATTCTATTACATCCTCTGCATTGCTTATTCCGCCCATGCCTACGATAGGTATGTTTACTGCCTCATATACCTGATATACCATGCGAAGTGCCACGGGCTTTATTGCAGGTCCTGAAAATCCGCCCATCTTGTTTGCAATAACGGGCTTTTTGGTCTTAAGGTCTATTCTCATTCCGAGAAGCGTGTTTATAAGGCTGATGCCGTCCGCTCCCGCATTCTCACAAGCCTTTGCTATGGATACTATATCCGTGACATTCGGAGATAGCTTTATTATGATCGGCTTGTTTGTTACCTTGCGCACTGCTGCCGTTACCTTTGCCGCCTCGTTCGGATCTGTTCCGAAGCTCATTCCGCCGCCGTGAACATTGGGGCAGGAGATGTTGACCTCAAAAAATCCTATGCAGTCCTCAGAGTCAAGGCGCGACACCGTGTATGCGTAATCCTCGACCGAAAATCCCGATACATTTGCCATTACGGGCTTTGAAAAAACTTGCTTAAGCTTAGGTATCTCGTTTTTGATAACATCATCAACGCCGGGGTTCTGAAGTCCGACTGCGTTTATAAGACCTGATGTGCATTCAGCTATTCTCGGGGTAGGGTTGCCGAAGCGCTTGTCCTTTGTGGTTCCCTTAAATGAGAATGTACCCAGCATGTTTATGTCGTAAAGTGAAGCAAATTCATATCCGAATCCGAATGTTCCGCTTGCCGGAATGACGGGGTTTGAAAGCTCTTGTCCGCAGAGCACGGTCCTTATATCTGTTCCCATAATATCTCTCCTCTCATAAGGACAGGTCCGTCCTTGCATATTCTTTTATATCCCGTTATGGTCTTGCATGAGCATCCCATGCATGCGCCAAATCCGCATCCCATCTTTTCTTCAAAGCTGAATTGTCCGTCTGTTTTTGCCACTTTATTTATGGCTTTGAACATGGGCATCGGACCGCATGTATAGAAGTGGGTGTATTCTGTGTCCTTCATTCCGTCCGTAACGAATCCGCGAATGCCGTAGCTTCCGTCAGCAGTGCATATCTTGACAGATGCGCCTGCCGCCTTGAATTCTTCCTCGTAGAACACCTCGCTTTTTGTGTTAAAGCCGAGTATAACGGTCACCTTTTTACCTTCTGATATGAGCTTTTTGCAAAGATTATACATGGGCGGAACGCCAACACCTCCGCCTATAAGCAGGGGAAGCTCACCTGATACGGATGTGTCATATCCGTTTCCGAGCCCTGTGAGCGTGAGGATCTCGTCGCTTGCGCTCATTTGTGACATCTGCTCTGTTCCGTGTCCCACTACCTTGTATATTACCGTGAGCGAGTTATTATCATAGTCACATACAGATATGGGGCGTCGGAGATAGAGCCCGTCAAGCTTGAAGTTTACAAACTGACCGCAGTTTGTGATATCGCCCGTGTCACCCTCAAGCTTCATTTCGAAGACCGACGGTGCTATGGGCTTGTTCTGAGTTATCTTTAAAATTACGTCTTTCATGTTTATCTCCATTCTGCCGCCGTGGCGGTACAGATAATATCAGTGAATTTTTACATAAGTTGAATGTTGCGCATAAAGCATGTGCCATATCTTTGTTTAGCCGTATGTCACTTTACGCCCAATGTATTTTCGGGTAACATATCGCAATATACCGTCTCACCGTTTCGCACGGTCATAAGGCATTTGCCGTAGACCTTGTCGCCGCAAAAGGGAGTGCTTCTGCCCTTGGAGGCAAAATCATTCGGGTCTATGGTATATTCATGCTCAATATCCCATACTGAAAATCCGCTGTCTGCTATTCCGAATCTCTTTCTCGGGGCGGTCGCCATGAGAGATATGAGCTTTTCTGTGCTTATTATACCTGTGCGCACGAAATTTGTGTACATTTCAGCAAATGCGCTTTCAAGACCAACGACGCCCATATTGCTTTTTGCAAGTCCGCGCGATTTTTCCTCAATGGAATGGGGGGCGTGGTCTGTAGCTATCATATCTATGGTGCCGTCAAGTATGCCTTCGATAAGCGCCTCCTTGTCAGACCTGTCACGCAAGGGGGGATTCATCTTGTATCTTCCGTCCTCACAGATCTGCGAGTCGTCAAGAATGAGGTAGTGCGGAGCGGTCTCACAGCTGATGTCTATGCCGTCTGCTTTGGCTTTTCTTATAAGCTCAACAGATTCCTTGCAGGATATGTGGCATACGTGATATGCACATCCGATCTCACGGCACAGCTCAATATCGCGCTCTATCGGCTTCCATTCACTCTCACTGCAAATGCCGCGATGCCCGTGAGATGCCGCATATGCTCCGTCGTGTATATATCCGCCAAAGAGCAGGGAATTGTCCTCGCAATGCGCAACTATCATTTTACCGAGCACCTTTGCTCTTTTCATGGCTTCTTTCATGAGCTCTTTGTCCTGAATGCCTCTGCCGTCATCCGAAAACGCGATGACATGATCCTTCATGCCCTCAAGGTCGGATAATTCTAAGCCCTGCTCATTTACCGTTATGGATCCGTAGGGATGCACACCGATAAGAGCGCTGTTTTTTATTGCATCGAGCTGCACCTTTAAGTGCGGAAGGGAATCAGGCACGGGGTCGAGATTTGGCATAGTGCATACATCGGTGTATCCGCCTCTTGCACCTGACATCGAGCCTGTGTGCATGTCTTCCTTATAAGAAAATCCCGGCTCGCGAAAATGTACGTGTACATCACAAAAGCCGGGTAAAATAATACAATTATTGATGACTTTATCACCGTGTTCTGATCCACGGTCGGAAACAGAGATGATCTTCCCGTCAGAAATGGCAAAATTGCCGACGGTCATCGGGTCTGAGATATAATTTTTGCAATTTTTGAAAACTGTCATGAGTTCCTCCGCAAAATAGGAGCGTGTCCTGTACTTATAATATTATATCATACATAAAAATCTTTGTCAATAATATTTCGCACCATTTATGTAGAGGTTTTTTTCGCAAGCCGAGTGTTCTTTGGGCATAATACACATTATATGTGAAAGCAGGTCGTTTACTGTCACGCTTTGGCGGAAATGTGTATAAAATACGGAATAGGTAGAATAAACGCAAGAAACGGAGATAATTATGTATATAGTTTTTCTTACCGCCGTAGGAGTCGGCGGTGCAACGGTCATAGGGTCACTTCTCGGATTTTTGTTCAGGCGCTCGTCGCAGAGGCTGGCGGATGCGGTATTTTGCTTAGCATCGGCAATAATGCTCATCTCGGCAATATTCGGACTTTTAGTGCCTGCTTACAGCATAGGCGGCGCGGCGGTGTTCTTTATAGGCGGCGGCATTGGAGCCTTGTGTCTGTTCTTGGTGGATCTTATATTGCCGCGTATAAGATCCTCGGCAGCGGCAAGTGATAAAAAATTCAAAAGGGCGCTGTTGCTCCTTCTTGCCATAGGTATCCACAATTTTCCCGAGGGCATTGCCGCAGGTGTGGGCTTTGGCGCATATGATACGTCAAGAGCGCTGTTTATCGCAGGCGGAATAGCACTTCAAAATCTTCCCGAGGGGATGGTCGTGGTATCACCTATGCTGAATGCAGGCATGAGCCCCAAAAAGACCTTTATGCTGGCATTGCTCACGGGATCGTTTGAAGTGATTGGAACTTGCTTTGGATATTTCGCCTCAAGAATGTCAAGCGCTCTCATGCCGTATATACTTGCTTTCGCAGGAGGAAATATGGTGTATATAGTTATTGAGGAGGTAAGTCAGCATATAAGACACAGAGCCTCATAAGCTTTTTATGCTTTTAGACAAAAAGACAGGGAAATATTTCAAAAATTCGGTCGTATTTTCGGATGTTGCCGTGTTGACTTTTTTTAGCGCTTGTGATATAATCATAATAATAAAAAATATATCACAAGCCGTCTTGCGGCAGAATGGAGAGATCTATGGCTTACTATTATGACAGTCCCTCACACACCTTCAGTGAATATCTTTTAGTACCCGGATATTCAGATTCAAACTGCATTCCGTCCAATGTTTCCTTAAAGACCCCTCTTGTAAAATTCAAAAAGGGTGAAGAACCTGCTATAACTATGTCGATTCCGCTTATTTCCGCGATCATGCAGTCTGTCTCAAATGACACTATGGCTATCGCGCTGGCAAAAGAAGGCGGAGTTTCTTTTATATACGGTTCGCAGTCTATTGAGGATCAGGCGGCTATGGTGCGCAGAGTAAAGGACTACAAGGCAGGATTCGTTACATCGGATTCAAATATCAAGCCCGACGCTACATTGCGCGATGTACTTGACCTTAAGGAGAAAAACGGACATTCCACCATTGCGGTAACAGATGACGGCACGCCATTCGGTAAGCTTATAGGAATAGTTACCTCGCGCGACTACAGAGTTACCAGAATGACAGGCGATGAAAAGGTGTCTGAATTTATGACGCCCATGGACAAGCTTGTATATGCAAAAGAGGGAACATCTCTTGCAGTGTGCAATGATATCATATGGGAGCACAAGCTCAATTCACTTCCCATAGTTGACGATAATGGCAGACTTGTGGCTTTCGTGTTCCGCAAGGACTACGAGCAGCACAAGCAGAATCCCGAGGAGCTTCTTGACAATAAAAAGAGATATATCGTAGGCGCAGGTATCAATACGCGCGACTACGAGAGCAGAGTTCCCGCACTTATCGAAGCAGGTGCTGATGTGCTTTGCATAGATTCCAGCGAGGGATATTCCGAGTGGCAGTCACGCACGATAAAGTGGATAAGAGATAATTACGGCGACAGCGTAAAGGTCGGAGCAGGAAATGTAGTCGATAAGGACGGATTTAATTTCCTTGCAGATGCAGGTGCAGACTTTATCAAGATAGGTATAGGCGGCGGCTCTATATGCATAACGAGAGAAACGAAGGGCATCGGTCGCGGACAGGCTACTGCGGTAATTGAAGTGGCACGCGCGAGAGATGAATATTATAAAAAGACGGGAATATATGTTCCGATATGCTCAGACGGCGGTATAGTTCATGATTATCATATCACGCTTGCGCTTGCAATGGGAGCGGATTTCTGCATGCTCGGAAGATATTTTGCACGCTTTGACGAATCTCCCACACAGAAGATACTTATAAACGGTACTTACATGAAAGAGTATTGGGGAGAGGGCAGTGCGAGAGCGAGAAATTGGCAGAGATATGATATGGGCGGTGCACAAAAGCTCTCCTTTGTTGAGGGAGTTGACAGCTACGTTCCTTACGCAGGACCTTTGCATGACAACCTTGCGCTGACTCTCTCAAAGGTCAGATCCACAATGTGCAATTGCGGCGCTCTTTCCATTCCCGAGCTTCAGGACAAGGCTAAGCTCACGCTCGTAAGCTCTGTTTCCATAGTTGAGGGCGGTGCACACGACGTTCTTGTAAAAAACAATACCTGATATTTCAGATGAAAACAGACCGGCACGAATTTACCGTGTCGGTCTGCTTTGCTATATATTCTTCCGCTTTTTCCCGCTTTTCCCGCTTTTTTGAAAAAAAGCTTGGCAAAAAACTTTCTGGCATGTTATGAATTGGTTTGAGCGTATCGTGTAGTCGTGGAATAAATATAAATTCAATGTTATGCGGACTGTCGGGGACGCTAGTCCCTACAATTTGTAATCATAATATCATTATTTATCCGTTGAAATACCAATTATTTCATGTCAACATAATGCGCAATACTATTATGATAACCTGTAGGGACCGACGAATGCAAGCAAGTTGCCGGCGGTCCGCAAAAATGTTGAAATGTTGATTGTTTCATGTCATCATGATACACAATA
>CAZVUD010000026.1:0-16000 GCA_964629615.1 uncultured Clostridium sp.
TGTCTGTCTGTCTGTCTGTCTGTCTGTCTGTCTGTCTGTCTGTCTGTCTGTCAAGGCATTATACACGACTACATTCCTCCTGTCAAGCAATTTTTTGTAAATTTTATAAACTTACGTGTTAAGTCTATCACAAGACCTTTGTTTTGTCAATACCGTTTTGACATTTTTGTGAAAAATGTCAAAAAAATCACGTCAAAATTCACTCTACTGTGACAGATTTAGCTAAATTTCTCGGTCTGTCTATATCACATCCGCGCGATCTTGCCACATGATAGGCAAAGAGCTGCAGCGGAATCATCTCGGCTATAGGCGAGAAAACAGGGTCAAGAGAGGGGGCAAAGATGATATCGTCCGCGATCTGCGCCGCCTTTTCATTATCCTTATGTGCAAGAGCCAACACACGCGCGCCTCTTGCCTTGACCTCGACCACATTGCTTACTGTCTTTTCGGTTATACTGTCATTGCACATAAGCGCCACAACAGGCTTATCCTCATCTACAAGCGCGATAGTGCCGTGCTTAAGCTCACCTGCCGCATAGCACTCGGCATGGATATATGATATCTCCTTTAATTTAAGCGCGCCCTCAAGCGCCACTGCATAGTCTGTGTTACGTCCGATAAAAAACATGGATGCGCATGTGCAATATTTCTGCGACAATTGCGCTATGCTCTCATTCATCTTAAGCGCGCTCTCTATCTTTTCGGGCAAAGACTTAAGGCTTTCAAGCAATTCATAATATCTTGCGCGCTCTATCGTATCAAGCTTTTCTGCAATATAAATGGAGAGCATATACAGCACTGCAAGCTGTGTGGTATATCCCTTTGTGGTGGCAACTGCTATCTCGGGTCCTGCCCATGTATAAAGGGTATGGTCCGCCAGCTTTGAAACAGTACTGCCCACCACATTGACAACGGCAATAGTCTTAGCACCGCGGCTCTTACACTCCTTCATGGCGGCAATGGTATCCGCGGTCTCGCCAGACTGGGAAAGCACTATCAAAAGCGTGTTCTTATCTATTATGGGGTCGCCGTATCTCAGCTCGCTTGCAAGCTCCACAGACACAGGTATGCGGCAGAGCTTTTCTATTGCATACTTTCCTGCCACACCTGCATAATATGCAGATCCGCACGCGGTTATAACTATTTTGCTTATATTTCGTAGATATTCTGCATCAAGCTCGAAGTCGTCAAGAACTATTCCCGACTCCTTTATGCGCGGCGACAGGGTCGCTCTGACAGCCCTCGGCTGTTCCATTATCTCCTTGAGCATAAAATGCTCATATCCGCCCTTTTCGGCTGCCGATATATCCCACGAAACGTGGCTTATCTCCTTATCCCTTTTATGTCCCGACATGTCAAACACATCTACCGTGTCGCTTGTCACGCAGGCTATCTCGCCCTCGTCAAGATATATGATATCTCTTGTATGCGCAATGAGCGCGGTAACATCAGATGCGAAATAATTCTCCCCCTTGCCAACGCCGATTATAAGGGGGCTTGCCTCCCTTGCGACATACACAACATCGGGATATTGTGTGCACAGCACACCAACGGCATACGAGCCGCGAAGCCGCGAGAGCGTCCTTAAAAACGCCGCCTTAAGATCGCCCTCATAATACAGCTGTAAAAGGTGAGCTATCACCTCGGTATCGGTCTCACTTGAAAACTCAAAGCCCAGAGACGTCAATTCCGCCTTTAATTGCATATAGTTTTCTATAATGCCGTTATGGACCACGGCAAATCTGCCGTCATTGCTCATATGCGGATGCGCATTCAGATCGGTAGGCGCGCCGTGCGTTGCCCATCTCGTATGCCCTATACCTACATGTCCGTGACAGCTCTTTCCATCTGATGTCATGCGGCAGAGATTTGCTATTCTGCCCGACGTTTTGCTTACCGCTATTATATTGTCGTCCAGCACCGCGATGCCTGCGGAATCATATCCGCGATATTCCAGCTTACTAAGTCCGTCAAGCAATATCGGGGCAGCCTCACCTTCGCCTATGTAACCAACTATTCCACACATGATCTGTCTCCGTTCCGCCGCGCGGCGCGCGGCTGATATATACAAATGTTCACATTACACTAATATTATACTCTGAAAACACTCGGGTGTTCATTAATATAATAACACATATCCCGAAATAAATCAATATCTAATTTAATTTTTCACAAATTTTTTCGCTGTATAGCGTTAGCAGATACTCGCCTTGCCTGTCAGATTTTTCTGCGAATTTCTTCAAAAACCGCGCGATAATTTTAGCACTCTAATTGTGTAAGTGCTAATATTTACATTTTAAATACAGTTCTGTAACACATTATTAACAAACGAGGTTTAAAATATATCATGTAGAAAGGGCGGCGCAAAGTCACCCCGACTACCGAGACAAAGGAAAATTCAGATCAAAAAAGAAGGAAGATATATGAACAGCGAACGTTTCACACAAAAGAGCGCGGAGGCGCTTAAAAACACTCAATACATTGCTCTGCAAAACGGCAATCAACAGCTTGAGCAATGCCACCTTCTGAAGGCTCTGATATCGCAAAGCGACAGCTTAAGTGCAAATCTGCTTCAGAAGACAGGCGTTGACGCCAAGGCGGTAGAGGCACGCGCTGACAACCTGATCTCGGCTCTGCCGAAGGTCATCGGCGCACAGAGCGACAAGCTCTACATGTCGCGCGAGCTTGAAGCATCACTTAATTTTGCGCGTGAGCAAGCCGACAAGATGGGCGACGAATACATTTCAGTCGAGCACCTGCTGCTTGGCATCATAGACAAAGCCGATCCGAAGATCAAGGAGATACTGAAGGAATTCGGTATAAAGCGTGACAATATCCTCTCCGCACTAAAAGAAGTGCGCGGCAACAGGACGGTCACGAGCGACACGCCCGAGGACACATATGACGTGCTTAAAAAATACGGTCAAGATCTCGTTGCGGCGGCAAAGGCGCAAAAGCTTGATCCCGTCATCGGACGTGACGACGAGATACGAAATGTCATAAGGATACTTTCAAGAAAGACCAAAAACAACCCCTGCCTTATCGGTGAGCCCGGTGTCGGAAAAACCGCCATTGCCGAGGGACTTGCACTGCGTATCGCGAAGGGCGATGTTCCCGACAATCTGAAAAACAGGATAATATTCTCGCTTGACATGGGCGCTCTGATAGCGGGCGCGAAGTTCCGCGGCGAATTTGAGGAAAGGCTTAAGAGCGTGCTGGAGGAGGTCAGATCCAGCGACGGCAAGATAATACTTTTCATTGATGAGCTCCACACGATAGTCGGCGCAGGAAAGGCTGACGGAGCAATGGATGCAGGCAATCTGCTGAAGCCCTTGCTTGCGCGCGGTGAGCTGCACTGTATAGGTGCAACGACGCTTAATGAATACCGTCAGTACATCGAAAAGGATGCCGCCCTTGAGAGGCGTTTCCAGCCCGTTATGATAAGCGAGCCTACAGTTGAGGACACCATATCCATACTGAGAGGTCTTAAGGAGCGCTACGAGGTATTTCACGGCGTCAAGATAAACGACGGCGCGCTTATAGCCGCCGCGACCATGTCGGACAGATACATCACCGACCGTTTCCTGCCCGACAAGGCCATCGACCTTGTGGACGAGGCATGCGCCATGATCAAGACGGAGATGAACTCCATGCCGTCAGAAATGGACGAGGTATCAAGAAAGATAATGCAGCACGAGATCGAGGAGGCGGCACTTAAAAAAGAGGACGATCCCCTTTCGCGCGAAAGACTTTCGCAGATACAGGCAGAGCTTGCCGACATGCGTGCGGAATTCAGCGAGATGAAGGCAAAGTGGGATATTGAAAAGGGCAACATCGAGCATCTGCAGAAGCTGCGTGAGGAGATCGAGGCGACGAACGCCGAGATAGAGCGCGCACAAAACAGCTACGATCTCACACGTGCCGCCGAGCTGCGCTACGGCAAGCTCCCTGAGCTTAAGCGTCAGCTTGAGGAATATGAAAAGAAGGCGGATGAGGGCAAATCTGATGCTCTTTTGCGCGACAGAGTCACAGACGAGGAGATATGCCGCATAGTTTCAAGATGGACAGGCATACCGATATCCAAGATAATGGAGAGCGAAAGAGAAAAATTGCTCGGTCTTGAGGATATACTCCACAAGCGTGTCATAGGTCAGAATGAGGCGGTAACAAAGGTCAGCGAGGCTATACTGCGCTCGCGTGCAGGCATAAAGGATCCGCGCCGCCCGATAGGCTCGTTCTTGTTCTTAGGTCCGACAGGTGTCGGCAAGACCGAGCTCGCAAAGGCTCTTGCTGAGGCTCTCTTTGACAGCGAAAAGAGCATGATACGTATAGACATGAGCGAATATATGGAGAAATATTCGGTATCCCGTCTTATCGGTTCGCCTCCCGGATATGTCGGCTACGAGGAGGGCGGACAGCTCACCGAGGCTGTAAGACGCCGCCCGTATTCCGTCGTTCTGTTCGACGAGATCGAAAAGGCGCATCCCGATGTGTTCAACATCCTGCTTCAGGTGCTTGACGACGGACGTATAACCGACAGCCAAGGCAGAACGGTAGATTTCAAGAACACAGTTATAATACTGACCTCAAATCTCGGCTCGGGCATGATCCTTGACAGCATCACAGACAGCGGAGATATCAGTCTTGAGGCAAAGGACAAGGTGTCCGCGCTCTTAAAGCAGAGCTTCCGCCCCGAATTTCTCAACCGACTTGATGAGATAGTATTCTACAAGCCGCTTACGCGCGACAATATCCTGAATATAGTCGATCTTCTCATAAGCTACCTTTCAAAGAGGCTGTCTGACAAGCAGATAAGCATAAAGCTCACGGACCGCGCAAAGCAGTTTTTGATCGACTCTTCATACGATCAGAGCTACGGCGCAAGACCTATCAAGAGATATATACAGTCAAACATTGAAACGCTTATAGCCAAAAAGCTCATAAGCGGCGATATAAATGTCGGCGACACGCTCTCGATAGATGCCGAAAACGGAGCATTTACAGCCATGAAGCAATAATAACAGCGGCAACGCACACCTTGTGCGTTGCCGCTGTTATCATATATCACCATTTTGCAGTGTAGTTATGTACTCCGCGTCCGATAAATCCGACCTGGCAGAAATCCTCGGGGGATCTGCGGATAATGTAGTCTATATAGCTCATTATCATATCGGCATTGAGCTTATATCCCATGGGATTGAGATGTGACATGAGATAGAACTTTTTCTTGAATTCCGCATCAAAAACAGGTGCATACTGATAGAGATCTATAACATATGTATGGGAAAACATCATGCTCATTTCAAGTATAACATCCCTGTGCTTTGCCTTAAGCGCGTCATGAGGCATATCATCACGCGGTGCGGTAACAAGGAATATCTTTGCATCGGGCTGTTTTTCCTTCACCCTCTGTATTATCTTGCCGTACCAGCCGCAGAAGGTGTCCTTGTTGTTTTCAGGGTCGCACAGGTCTATGTCGGAAACGCATCCGATCTCCTGACCGTAGTTTATTATGTCGTTGACGCCGAGAGCGATGATATAAGCCTGACAGAGCTTATCGTCGTCAAAGCATCCTACAGCCTGTCCGAATCCCGACATAAACTGCTTTGCACACATACCGCCGCAGGAGAAATTATAAACAGTTGAGCCAATGCGACGAGCCATATACTGTCCCCATGAATATTCATACATATCGTGATATCCGATTGCGGTGCATTCCTCATTTGTAGACTCAAATTCACCCGAGGAAAGGCTGTCACCTATGCATCCGATGGTGCGGAATATAGAGCAAAATCCGCCGTCGGGACAAATATTATCAAGCGGCTCTTCGCCCTCTGAAAAAACATATTTTTTAAGATCCATAAAAACCTCCGTATAAATTTACATTCGTCATGCTTTAAGTCATATGACCATTTTATCACCAAAAATGCGATTTTGCAATAGAAAATCAAATATTTTTTACACATATGGCAAGTATTTTAAAAAAACATCTTGAAATTCAACAAAAAATATTATATAATGTAACAATAAGGTTTATTTTTACCGTTTAATTGATCAAAGAAAGGCTGGGACACAGTAATGAAAAGAACCCTTTTGAAGGACATCTATGCATCATACACAGGCATGGATGGTGAGATCGTCACGGTCGGCGGATGGTGCAGAAGCGTTCGCGACAGCAAGTCCTTCGGATTTATCGACCTTTATGACGGAAGCTGCTTTAAGACCGTTCAGGTAGTATTTGAACGTGAATTTATAAATAATTATGATGAGATAGCATCTCTTAATGTTGGTGCATCGGTAGTGGTAACAGGTAAGATCGAGCTTACCCCCGAAAGAAATCAGCCCTTTGAACTCAAGGCGACAAGCGTTGAGATAGAGGGTACATCCGCTCCCGATTATCCTCTCCAGAAAAAAAGACACTCCGTGGAATACCTGCGCGAGATCGCATATCTGAGACCGAGGACCAATCTCTTCTCTGCGGTTTTCCGCATCAGAAGCGAGGCGGCTTTTGCCATACACTCATTCTTCAATGAAAGAGGATTTGTATACGTTCACACACCTCTCATCACAGCCTCCGACGCAGAGGGCGCAGGTGAGATGTTCAGAGTTACCACCATGGATATGGATGCTCTGCCAAAGGACGAGAACGGATGTGTAGATTTCTCCAAGGACTTCTTCGGCAAGAGTGCAAACCTCACGGTATCAGGTCAGCTTGAGGGCGAGACCTATGCTATGGCATTCGGAAACATATACACATTCGGACCTACATTCAGAGCCGAGAACTCCAACACCGCACGTCACGCGGCAGAATTTTGGATGATAGAGCCCGAGATCGCATTTGCAGACCTCAACGACAACATGCAGCTTGCATGGGACATGATACAGTATATCATCAAGCACGTTATGAACAAGTGCGAGAGCGAGCTTCAGTTCCTCAACAATTACGTTGACAAGGGACTGCTTGAGCGTCTTAACACTCTTGCAAGCAGTGATTATAAGAAGGTGACATACACCGAGGCTGTCGATATCTTAAAGGCAAGCGGCGCAGATTTCAAATACCCCGTTGAATGGGGCATCGACCTGCAGACCGAGCATGAAAGATACCTCACAGAGCAGGTATTTAAATGTCCTATATTCGTTATCGACTATCCCAAGGAGATAAAGGCATTCTACATGCGACTCAACGATGACGGCAAGACGGTTGCAGCAATGGACCTTCTCGTTCCGGGCGTCGGCGAGATAATCGGTGGCTCACAGAGAGAGGAAAGACTTGATGTACTCCTTGCAAGAATGGCTGAATGCAACCTCAAGGAAGAGGATTATTGGTGGTATGTAAATCTTCGCAAATACGGCGGAACAAAGCACGCAGGCTACGGCTTGGGCTTTGAGAGGATCATAATGTACCTCACAGGTGTATCCAACATCCGTGATGTAATTCCCTACCCCCGTACGGTCGGAAATGCCGAATATTGATACAACTTCAAAAAAACTATTGACAAATCTTGAGATCGGTGATAAACTTATAGTATAATAGCTGAAAGGTAACAAAAACTATGAATGGCATCAATGCAGTCAGAAAAAATAAGTTTTTTTACTTTTACTTTTATTGCCTTAGTGTAAATAAGTAAAAGTGATTTTTGCTGCAAAGTACGGTGCTTTGATCTCTGATATATCAAGAAAAAAGTATTAAGTGCACTCCACAGAAAGATCGCTGTGGAGTGCTTTTTTATAACCATTATCTAAAAGGAGGAGATATTTTTATGACAATAGGTATCGCAGGGCTCGGACTTATAGGCGGCTCTTGTGCCAAGGCATACAGAGAATACGCTATCGACAGCTTACAGGAGATATGCATATACGGATATGACATAAACGCATCAGTCATGGATGAAGCGACAAGCTCAAATGTGATAAACGCAAAACTTGATGAAAGCAATATTTGTATGTGCGACCTGATCCTGGTTGCACTGTATCCAAATGAAGCCATAGAATACATATCATATATCGCCCCCTATGTGAGCAAAAATACTATAGTGATGGATCTGTGCGGAACCAAGCGCGATATATGCCAAAGGGCGTGGGAGATAGCCGACAGATACGGATTTACATTTATAGGCGGACATCCCATGGCAGGCACGCACAACTCGGGATACAGATACGCGCGCGCCAGCCTCTTTCACGGTGCGCCCATGGTGATAGTGCCGCGCGATCCCGACGATCCCATAGCATCAAGGGTGAAAGAACTGTTACGCCCCCTCGGATTCGGGCGCTACAGTATCACAACAGCAAATGATCACGACAGACTGATAGCCTTTACCTCACAGCTGGCACATGTAGTATCAAACGCCTATGTCAAAAGCCCCACCGCGCGCGAGCACAAGGGATTTTCGGCAGGAAGCTACAAGGATCTGACAAGAGTTGCATGGCTGAATGAAGGCATGTGGACTGAGCTTTTCTTTGAAAACAAGGAACCGCTCATATTTGAGATAGACAGGATGATAGATTCCCTGCAGGAATACAGTAACGCCCTCAAATGTGACGACAGAGATAAAATGAAAGAGCTTTTGCGCGACGGACGCATAGCAAAAGAAGAGATAGATAACAGATAAGATCGGAGAAATGATATGGACGACAAAAAGCTTGAGCTTGAAGACATACGCAAAGAGATAAACGAGATAGACGCAGATATCATCGCACTTTTCAAAAAAAGAATGCATGCGGCAGGCTGTGTGGCGGAATATAAAAAAGATCACGGATATCCCGTGTACGATGCCGCAAGAGAGCGCAAGCTTCTGGCAAAGATATGCGAGATGTCGGGCGAGGAACTTGAAAACTACGCGCTCAATCTGTACGGCACGATGCTGGATGTATCAAGATCCTATCAGCACAAGTTGATATCCCCAAATTCCGAGCTGTACAGCTCCATAGAAAAGGCGCTTGACTCTACAGACAAGCTGTTTCCTTGCCGCGCAAATGTTGCATGTCAGGGCGTTGAAGGCGCTTACAGCCAAATAGCCGCAGTCAAGCTCTTCGACCTTCCGCAGATAAAATATTACAAGAGCTTTGACAGCGTGTTTACTGCCATAGAGAGCGGCGAATGCAGATATGGCGTATTACCGATAGAAAACAGCACGGCAGGCTCTGTAAAAAAGGTATACGAGCTTATGCTGCGCCATGACTTCCACATAGTAAGATCCATGAGGCTTAAGATAGACCACAATCTGCTTGTAAAGCCCGGAGTAAAGATGTGCAAGATAAACGAGATAATATCTCACGAGCAAGCCATAAATCAGTGCGCAGGCTTTCTTGCATCCATGCCCGGTGTCAAGGTCACTATAGTTGAAAATACAGCTGTTGCCGCAAGAATGGTATCCGAAAGCGACAGATCCGACCTTGCAGCCATATCTTCACGCTCATGCGCCGAGATATACGGGCTTGACTGCATAGCCTCCTCCATTCAGGACATGGGCAACAACTATACAAGATTTATTTGCATCGCCAAAAACATGGAAATATATCCCGGCGCGGACAAAATGACCCTCATGGTAGTAACGCGAAATCGCCCGGGTGAGCTTTACAGAGTGCTTTCCTGCTTCAATGTGCTCGGTATCGACATGACAAAGCTCGAATCCTGCCCGATACCCGACCGAGATTTTGAATTCATGTTCTACTTTGATTTCACAGTGTCCGTGTATTCGCCAAAGCTAAAAGAGCTTTTGTGTGAGCTTGAGGCGCGAGGTGAAAGATTCAAGCTTCTCGGAGCCTATACCGAAATGATCTGACGCAAGTCAAAAGGGGTACTTTTATGAATTACAACTGTATCGAATTTGCTGTTCTTTGCGCAATACATAAAAAAGCAACATCTCAAAGTGAGATATTAGCATCCGCATTTGCGCAGTTTTACAGCGTTCCGTCGTTTGAGCTGTGCGATCTCTGCTTTCAGCATATAATAGACGGAGATTTTGCAGAATACAAATGCGGATGCATATATCCTACGGAAAAATGCAAAAAGCTCTTCTCAAAAAAGAGCCTGTTTGAATCCAAGGAAAGCAGGATCTCAAAGGCTGAGGATGAGTTTATGAGCCTTGAGTTAAGTAAAGGCTCAGGTGAAAATTACCTGTCACGCAATGAATATGAAAAAGCAAAGGCTATGATAGAAGAAAGCCTTACATCCATGGCACCTGTATGCTTTGACGCCGAAGGCGGCAGCATAATATTCAATTCAAGCCAAGGCATGTGTGATGAAGATGACAGCGACATCGCGCATACCGAGGATGTATTTTCCCTTTCTTATGCCGAAAACCCCGAGCTCCCGAGCCTGTTACTTGAGATATCCGACGCTATGCTCTCCCCTTCCAAATGCAGAAAGATATGCGTTAAAAAGGACGGTGCAAATCATGTCCTCTCATTTTCATACGAGGAGAACAGCATAAAGATATCCCTCTGCAGGATACTGTACAATTCCAAGCTCTTCTGGGGCAAGCGCGATTCCAGACTTGACTATGCGCAGACCGGAGATGAGATACTCAAATATCACACAGATAATAACAAGCTGTACATGAGCGCAGTTCTCCTTTATACGGAATGCCTGTGCAGAGGGGAGATATCATGATAGAAAATGTAAAGGATATGAAATGCGGACTTATAGGCAAAAAGCTGTCCCACAGCTTCTCGCCCATGATACATTCATATCTTGCAGATTACTCCTATTCCTTTTTTGAGCTTGAGGAGCATGAGCTTGAAGCCTTTGTCACGTCAGACAGCTTTGACTGTGCAAACGTAACGATACCGTATAAAATAAAGGTCATGCAATATCTCGATCATATATCGGAAGAGGCAAAAAGGATAGGCTCTGTAAACACGATAGTCAGACGAAACGGAAAGCTTTTCGGCTACAACACGGATCATTACGGCTTTTGTTACATGCTGAAAGCCGCAAATATAGATGTAAAGGACAAAAATGTGCTGATACTCGGCAATGGAGGCTCGTCCCTGACAGCGCGCGCCGCGTGCGGTGATCTGCACGCAAAAAGAATAGACTGTGTATCAAGATCAGGGGAACTGAACTATGAAAATGTATACGAAGCCCGTCAGGACACCGAGATCATAATAAACTGCACTCCTGTCGGAATGTATCCAAACAACGGAGAGCGCCTGATAGATCTGTCGCGCTTTAAGCATCTCACAGGTGTGGCAGACATAATATTTAATCCTTCAAAAACAAGGCTTTTGCTTGACGCCGAGGCTATGGGGATCAGATGCACAAACGGACTTTCCATGCTTTGCGCGCAGGCAAAGAGGGCTTGCGAGATATTTTGCGATGGCAAGATATGCGACAGCGAGATAGAACGAATATGCAATATAATAAGCCGTGAAACCAAAAACATAGTTCTGATAGGTATGCCCGGATCGGGAAAAAGCACTGTCGGACGGATACTTGCAGATAAGCTGGGCAGAAGATTTATCGACACGGACGAAGAGATAGAAAAGGCTGTTGGAATGTCTATTCCAAAGATATTTGATCTGTACGGCGAAGAGGGATTCAGAAAATTTGAGCATGAAGCTACAATAGCCGTGACAAAGCAGAGCGGCGCTGTGATAGCAACGGGCGGCGGCATAATAAAAAGGAAAGACAATACAGATGCATTAAGGCAAAACTCAACTGTCGTATTTATCCGCCGCGACATAAATGCTCTTTCTTGCGACGGCAGACCGCTGTCAAAAAAAGACAAAATGCAAGAAATGTACGCAGAGCGAGCTCCCCTTTATATTGGCGCGTGCGACATCGCGCTTGATAATGACGATACGCCCAATACTTGCGCAAAGCGCATAATAGACGAAATATATTCACATAAATAAAGGAGATATTTATGAAGAAGGTCACTGTTTCCGCCTCACTGACTTACGATATATTGATAGAGCGAGGTATAATATCAAGCTGTGCAAAATACATGCTTTGCGCAGATATCTCTCCCTGCCGCGCCGCGATACTCACCGATGACACGGTAGACAAGCTTTACTCCGACACAGTGACATCCTCGCTGGAGGATGCAGGATTTGAGGTAGTGAAATTTGTTATACCGCACGGAGAGGCATCCAAATGTGCCGACAATTTCATAAGATTTCTGAATTTTCTGTCCGAAAATCAGCTGACCCGTCAAGATGTCTTGATAGCCTTGGGCGGCGGAGTTGTTGGCGATCTTTGCGGATTTTGCGCATCCTGCTATTTGCGCGGTGTCAGATTTATACAGATACCCACCACCCTGCTTGCCATGGTAGACTCATCGGTAGGGGGAAAGACCGCGATAGACCTTGACGCAGGAAAAAATCTTGCAGGAGCGTTTTATCAGCCTTCCCTTGTTCTTATAGACCCAAATACCCTCTCCACGCTCCCGAGCGACATTTTCAGCGACGGATGTGCAGAGGTCATCAAATACGGCATCATAAACGACAGAGAGCTTTTTGATATGTTAAAGCTCGGCATCAGGGACAGGATAGAATGTGTGATAGAACGATGCGTTAAAAACAAGCGCGACATAGTTGACCTTGACGAGAGAGATCTCGGAGCGCGGCAATTGCTTAACCTCGGGCACACGGTGGCTCACGGTATAGAAAAGCTATCCTCCTTTACGGTGTCGCACGGATCTGCCGTTGCGATAGGAACGGCATTCATATCCAGAATAAGTATGAATATGGGTCTCATGCCCAAAGAGGATCTTGAAGAGATCATAAATCTGCTCAGATCAAACTCCCTTCCCGTTGAATGTGAGTACAGCGCACACGACCTTTCAAATATCGCCATGTCGGACAAGAAGCGAAAGGGCGGATTTATTGATCTTGTAATGCCGTATGCCATAGGAGATTCAAGGCTCTATCGAGTAGAGTGCGACAGTATTGAAGAAATATTTTCAATGGGGTACGAAAAATGACAGAAATATTTAACTGCCCGAGGCTGTCTGGTCAAGTGCCTGCGATATCCTCAAAATCCGAGGCTCACCGCGCACTCATCTGCGCCGCCCTGTCAGACAAGCCGTCAGACATTACATGCACCGATACAAACAACGACATACTCGCGACCGTATCCTGTCTCAATTCGCTGGGAGCTGACATATCTTATAAAAACGGCGTATTTCACATAGAGCCCATATATGAGCCCGTGGCGGATGCAAGGCTTGATTGCGGCGAATCGGGATCTACATTGCGATTCATGCTCCCAATAGTTGCCGCTCTCGGCGTACATGCAAGCATATACATGTCAGGCAGGCTCCCACAGCGTCCGCTCTCACCTCTCTATGAGCTTTTGTCAGACAATGGAGCAAGGCTCTCAAAGCAAGGCTCTGTTCCGCTTGAGGTATCCGGAAGATTTGTCGGCGGCGACTGCACTATAGCGGCGAACATATCTTCTCAGTTTATAAGCGGTCTGCTTTTTGCACTTCCGCTCTGCAACACTTTATCCACGATAACTCTTACAGACAAGATAGAATCAGAGGACTATATAAGCATGACGCTTGACGCACAAAGAAGGTTTTCTGTAGACATAAAGCAAGATGGGGCAAAATTTATAATAGATGCAGGTCAAAGATATTCGCCTAAAGGCAATGTATGCATAGGCGGAGATTGGTCAAATGCCGCATTTTTTCTTTGCGCAGGTGCGCTAAGCGAGAACGGCGTATGCGTAAGCGGACTTGATCTTTCTTCACATCAGGGCGATAAACGGATACTTGATGTATTAAAGAGCATGGGCGCTGATATTACAGCCAAAAATGACAGCGTGACCGTAAAGAGAGGAGAATTGAAAGGGATAGAGCTTGATGCATCAAACATCCCCGATCTCGTTCCCATAATAGCCACGGTAGCCTCGGTATCGCGCGGCAAGAGCGTGATATATAACGCAGGCAGACTGAGGCTCAAGGAGAGCGACAGGATAGAGAGCGTGTGCAATATGCTGTCCTCTCTCGGATCTGACATTACTCCCACAGATGACGGCATGGTCATATACGGCAAGGAAAGTCTTGCAGGCGGCAGAGTTGACTCCTGCTCCGACCACAGAATAGCCATGAGCGCCGCCATTGCCTCAACGGTGTGCAAAAACGCCGTAGTGATAGACAATTTTGAGGCTGTAAACAAATCATATCCGGATTTTAAAAAGCATTTTTTATCATTAGTTCAGAATATATGAAAGGACTTGTACCATGTCCACTACATACGGAAAAAATCTAAAGCTTACCATATACGGCGGTTCGCACGACGACAAGATAGGCATGCGACTTGAGGGAATACCGAAAGGTCACGCCATAGATACAGAGCGCCTGCTTAAGCTCATGAAAAGGCGCGCTCCGGGAAACCGTGCATATTCTACCAAGAGAAAGGAATCGGATATTCCCGTATTCATATCGGGAATAGATGAAAGCATCACAAACGGCGACGTTATAGAAGCTGTTATATACAACAAGGATCAGCATTCCGCCGATTACAGTGCCCTTAAGGACATTCCTCGTCCGTCACATGCCGATTATGCGGCGATAATGAAATACGGAAACAGCGTAGATCTGCGCGGCGGAGGACATTTTTCGGGCAGACTGACTGCCATGATGTGCGTAGCAGGAGGCATATGCCTGCAGCTTCTTGAAAAGCGCGGAATACGCATAGCATCGCACATATATTCTATCAAGGATGTTTATGACAAAGCCTTTGACCCGATATCTCCCGGGCATCAGATGGATGCGCTCCGAGAAAAGGAATTCCCCGTAATAGACGACCGTGCAGGAGAGGACATGCAAAACGTCATAGAGAAAGCCCGCATGGCAGGCGACTCTGTCGGCGGCATTGTTGAAACATGCATATGCGGTGCTTCGGCAGGTCTTGGTGAGCATATGTTCATGGGGATAGAGGGCAGGATATCCGAAATAGTATTCGGCATCCCTGCCGTTAAGGGCATTGAATTCGGGCTTGGATTCGGCTCGTCTGCAATATACGGCTCGGAAAACAACGACCCATTTTACACAGACGGAAAGGCAGTATACACAAAGACCAACAACTGCGGAGGTATACTCGGAGGAATGAGTGACGGCATGCCCATAATATTCCGCGCCGCCATGAAGCCCACGCCATCCATAGCAATAGAGCAGGACAGCGTTTCCCTCTCCAAAATGCAAAACGTAAAGCTCACCGTTCACGGCAGGCACGACCCTTGCGTCGTTCCGCGCGCAGTTCCCGTATTTGAGGCTTGCGCGGCGCTTGCTATAACTGATATTTTACTTGATGATAGGGAGGATATTTTATGAAGCTTCTCATTATAAACGGACCCAATTTAAATATGCTCGGCATAAGAGAGCCGCATCTGTACGGCTCGGAGGGATACGGCGCACTTTGCGACACGGTAGACAAGGCATGCCAAAAATGCGGCGCAGAATATGAGATATACCAATCCAATCACGAGGGATGCATCGTTGACAAGATACAGGAGGCATACGGTAAATTTGACGGCATTGTCATAAATCCTGCGGCATATACGCACACATCTGTTGCCATTCTTGATGCATTAAAGGCGGTCTCAATACCGACTGTAGAGGTGCATATATCGGATATTTCAAAGCGCGAGCCCTTCCGCCAAATGTCATATGTATCATATGCGGCAATAAAGACATTTGCAGGCTTTGGGCTTGACGGGTACAGACTTGCAATAGAATATATTTCCTCTTATCTTGCTTAAAAAAGCTACATGGGGATCATTCTCCGAGCCCTTGAAAAAAGCTCGGAGAATGATATGTGACGATATTTGGGGCATTTTGAATAATGCTGTTGCGGCAGAGTAATAATAATTGCAGAAAAATAAAAATATTTTTCGCAAAATTCAATATTTTTCAAAAAAAGTATTGACAAATCAGTTATAATCTGCTATAATAATCGGGTGATTAAGAAACATTGCGGTGTCGCCAAGCGGTAAGGCAACGGACTCTGACTCCGTCATTCCCTAAGTTCGAATCTTAGCACCGCAGCC
>CAZVUD010000026.1:16010-25184 GCA_964629615.1 uncultured Clostridium sp.
AAATTGGCAGCAGGAGCAGTAGAAAGTGAAAAGTGAAGAGTGAAAAGATAATGTAAGTGCTGTTGCAAAGCAAGCTTCGCAACAGCACTTTTTTATATCAATTTTTAAGGCTGTGGATAGGCGCAGGTATTCTGCCGCCGCGCTTTATAAACTTAGACGGAGAATACATATTTATATCCATAACAGGGGCACGTCCGAGCAATCCGCCGAAATTCACGCTCTCGCCTGCGCCCTTACCGTACGCAGGAATAACTCTGACCGCCGTGGTTTTTGTATTCACCACTCCAATCGCTATCTCGTCGGCAATAATGCCGCTGATAACATCCTCGGGCGTATCGCCGGGAACCGCTATCATGTCAAGACCGACAGAGCAGACCGCTGTCATAGCCTCAAGCTTTTCAAGCGTGAGCGCACCTCTCTCTACCGCGGCTATCATGCCTGCGTCCTCAGACACGGGAATGAAAGCTCCCGACAATCCTCCGACATGCGACGAAGCCATAACTCCGCCCTTCTTCACCGCGTCATTAAGCATGGCAAGCGCGGCTGTAGTACCGTGTGCGCCGCAGGATTCAAGACCCATCTCCTCCAATATATATGCAACCGAATCACCCACAGCAGGCGTTGGAGCCAATGACAGATCCACTATACCGAAAGGCACGCCGAGAGCCTTAGCCGCATCGCTTGCGACCAGCTGACCCACACGCGTTATCTTGAAAGCAGTCTTTTTTATTACCTCTGCAAGTTCGGAAAGATCGCAGTCCCCTGCTCTCTTTATTGCCGCCGCAACAACGCCGGGTCCGCTGACTCCGACATTTATCGCCGCCTCAGGCTCGCCGATTCCGCAAAATGCTCCTGCCATAAACGGATTATCCTCGGGCACATTTGCAAATACCACGAGCTTGGCGCATCCTATAGACTCGTTATCACGTGTCAGATATGCTGCGCGCTTGATGATCCTGCCCATGTTGGCAACAGCATCCATATTGATACCTGCCTTCGTGCTTGCCACATTGACGGATGAGCATATATTCTTGGTGCTTGCAAGCACCTCGGGTATCACCGAGATCATGGCCTCAGCTCCCTGTGTCATTCCCTTTTGAACGAGCGCGGAAAAGCCGCCGAGAAAATCTATGCCTATCGTGTCGGCTGCCCTTTGCAGTGACTCTGCTATCTTGATATAATCATCGGGCGAGCAGCGTCCGCCTATAAGTGAAACAGGCGTGACAGACACCCTCTTATTTACTATCGGTATTCCGTATTTTCTCTCAATATCCGAGCCTACCTTAACGATATTTTCGGCAGTATGAGTTATCTTATCGTATATATTGTCGCAAAGCCTGCCCACATCGTCGCTCACGCAATCAAAAAGCGATATTCCCATTGTGATGGTACGGATGTCAAGATTTTCCTCCCGTATCATCTGTATAGTTTCAAGTACATCCTGTGTGTTGATCATGAATATTCCCCCTTATATGTGATGCATGGTGTTAAATATATCCTCGTGCATCGCATGGATATCCAGACCGCGATCCTTGCCAAGTGCCGTCAAAGCATCGGAAAACTGCGCAAAATCAACAAGAAGCTCGTCGATCGACGCAAGCATTATCATTGCAAAATATTCGGACAGTACCGATTGAGTAATGTCAAGAATATTTGCGCCGTATTTCGCACATATCCCCGAAACATCCGCTATAATACCCACACTGTCTTTTCCCGTAACCGTAATGACTGCCTTCATGCAATTCCTCGTTTCCCCGCACAGCATGCGGATTTTATTTTGCGCCGCCGCAATTATATAAATGAATTATATCACACATATATTTTGTTGTCAATAAAAAAAGCTCGCTCCAAAGAAAATAATCTTTGAAGCGAGCCATATTCTGACACATACCGTAAATATATGTTTATTCTATCGACAGCGACATGAGCTCCTGCATGCTCGTAGAGCCGTTCAGCACGAGCTTTTGGCAGGAATCCCAAAGCGTGATCATTCCGTTTTGCTTTGCCACCTCGCGGATAGAATCCATATTCTTATCGCGCGCGATGGTGTTACGGATATTCTCATTCATGTACATTATCTCATGCACCGCGATACGTCCCTTGTATCCCGTTCCGCCGCAGAATTGGCATCCCGAGGGCTTGTATATCTCCATGGGCTCGTCTATGCCGAGTATCTCCATTTCCTTTGCCGTTGTTTCAAATTTCTTTTTGCATTCAGGGCAGAGCTTTTTAACAAGTCTTTGGGCAATAACGCCGACCAAGGCATCCGACAAAAGGTAATCTGCAATACCCATATCGTGCAGACGCGTAATAGCGCCGGGCGCATCATTCGTATGCAGGGTACTGAAAACAAGGTGTCCCGTGATGGCGGCTCTTACAGCGATCTCCGCCGTTTCCTCGTCACGCATCTCACCGATCATTATGATGTCAGGGTCCTGACGCAAAATGGAGCGCAGAGCCGTTGAAAAGGTCATGTTCGCCTTGATATTTACCTGAGTCTGATTGACGCCTGTCATAATGTACTCAACAGGGTCCTCGACCGTAACTATGTTAACGTCCGCGGAATTTACCTCTTTTAGGAATGAATACAGCGTGGTCGACTTTCCGCATCCCGTAGGTCCTGTCAGAAGTATGATACCGTGAGGTCTTGAAAGCATTTTATCTATAAGCGTGTTCTCATACTCAGTAAATCCGAGATCTGAACGTGTAAATCTAAAGGATGTCTTGTCAAGAACTCGAATAACGAACTTCTCACCAAACACGGTGGGCAGAGTTGAAACACGGAAGTCAAATTCCTTGCCGCCAATGACAAGATTAATACGTCCGTCCTGCGGAACTCTGCGTTCTGCAATATCAAGTCCTGCCATGATCTTAATTCTCGCGCATATAGCAGAATAGGAGTTTATCGGGAATTCCGCGCGCTCCTGCAGATCGCCGTCTATACGGTATCGCACCTTTACCACCTTTTCAAAGGGCTCGATATGTATATCACTCGCCTGATAAGGTATAGCCTCCTTGATGATAGAGTCAACAAGGCGCACAGAGGGGTTGTTTATGGGGTCCTCGACCACATCGGTATCGGCGGCAGCCTTTTTCAGTGAGAACAGCTGTGCGTCGCCCTCCTTATTAAGGTCGTCAAGCGCCGCAGATGTGGATGCGACCGCCGCGATGGAATCGATATATCTTTCAACCTGCACAGGAGATACGAGAACGTAATCCACAGGTGCAACTATCCTTGAGGATATGGCGGACATCGCAGAGCAATCCAGCGGCATGCCCGTTGCGATAAGCAAAGTACCGTCATTATTGTATTTTACGGGCACTATCTTGTGCGCCTTCATAAATTCAAACGAGAAAAGATCGACAAGGGATCTGTCTATATCCAGAATATCTATCTGCGCATACGGCAAGCAGTAATATTCACCGACCGCCTCAAGCTCGTTTACATCGGTAGCATACTCTTTTCTGAGCATGTACTCCCTGACCGAAACACCGAGCCTCTCGCAATCCTCAAGTATCCTCTCGGCATCGTCAGACTTGATAATGCCGTTATATACATAAAAACGTAACAGTTCCTTATTAATATTCATATGTAAGCCTCCAAAAGATCAACCAAGACCGTTCATAATAGTGAGCATTGGCGAATATACCGCGATAAAGAGCGTACCTATGACCGCGCCCATGATGCAAAGCATGATAGGCTGTATTTTTGATGTGAGCGAATTAAGTGAGGTCTCGACCTGCTCATCAAAGAATCCGCAGGAGCGTCCGAGCACGTCCTCGATCGACGCGGTCTTCTCACCTATCGCAAGCATCTGCAGCAGCAATTGCGGAAACAGATTCTGCTTTTGGAACGCGCTTGTAAGCGACACACCGTGGCGGATATCCTCTGCCGCATCGTTGAATTTTTCCTCAACATAGGTATTTCCGAGAATAATGGATATAGTGTCAAGCGAGGTTGCAAGGTCCATACCGCTGGCAAGCAGCAGGCTGAAGGTACGTGCGAAGCGCGACGTTATCATATTTATCTGCACTCTGCCGACAAAGGGGCACTTGATCTTAAACACGTCAAACGCGTGGCGTCCGACCTTGGTGCGCAAAAAGAGGATAACAGCACCCACGATAAGTATGACGGCAACGAGTGTAATTTGCCAATAAGCCACGATGAAATCCGACACATCGTATACTATCTTTGTAATTCCCGTAGGATCCACCTCAAGCGATGAGAGCGTGTCCTTAAATGTCGGAACGACATAAGCCAGCATCAGAACGACGATAGCCACCGTCATCACGGCAAGCATGGCAGGATAAGCCATCGCGCTTTTCGCCTTGCGCTTCATTGCCGCATCCGACTCGTAATAATCCGCAAGCGAGGAAAATATCATATCCAGCTTACCGCTCGCCTCACCGACATGCACCATGCTGCAAAAGAAGTCAGGAAACACCTTTTTCTGCTTGTCAAACGCCTCTGACAGCATAAAGCCGCCCTTAACGTCCTCATTTATGACCTGAAGAATGGATTTAAAATAGCTCGAATAGGGCTGTTGCCTTAAGCTTTCTATGCAGTTCAAAAGCGGAATGCCCGATGATATCATGATAGAGAACTGACGGCAAAACATGGTAAGCTCGGTCATCTTGACCTTTCCCGTTCCAAGAGTAAAGAACGCGGAGGGCGTGCCGCTCTTGTAGAGCTTTGAGGACACGAGATAGAGATTTTGCTTTGTCAGCTGTATGGCAAGATCCTTTTCATTTTCAGCAATGAAAAGTCCCTTGTACTTTTTCTTTTGCAGATCCACCGCAACATATTTATATGTTGGCATAAGCCACCTCACCTTTCATTAAACATTTAATAGCGACAGATAAGCGTCTATTATCTGCGAGCCGAAAAACAAAGCTGTCAGAAAGCCCACGCTGAGAAACGGAGCAAACGGAAATTCCCTGTCCTCGCCCGATCTTCCGCGCTTTGCGATAAGCATGATGATAGCGCAAGGAATTGTTGCAACAGCCACGCCCAGCAAAAGCCTTTCCCAGCCGAGCAAAAGCCCTGCCGCGCCTGCAAGCTTGACATCACCGCCGCCAAGTCCCTCTCTGCCGCACAGCTTCTCAAAGCCGAAGGAAACGAGATAAAACACAAGAAATCCCGCAACGCCGCCGATGACATGAGAAAGCAGACCAAAGCGAGCGTCAAAAAACATTGCGACAATGCCGAGGACTGCGACCATAAGCTGAAAGCGGTCAAATATGAGCCTGTGCTCCAGATCTATAAAAAATATGCAGATAAACACCGAGGAAGCCGCCATGGCTATCAGCATCATGACAAAGGAGCTTTTATAAAACATAAATACAGACAGGACCCAAAGCGCCATGTTTGCAAGCTCCACCGCAGTGTATCTGAATGATATATGGCTCTTGCACTTGCGGCATTTGCCGCCGAGCGTGATATAGGATATAACGGGTATGTTGTCATACGGGCGGAGCATGTAGCCGCAGGATGTGCAATGCGACCCCGGCTTTGCAATGCTCATGCCGTTCGGAACGCGGTATATGACGACATTAAGAAAGCTGCCCACACACAAGCCTATCAGCGCGGCAAGTATATAGGTCGATACAAGATATACCATGATCCACCTTAGAACTTTCCGGCAGGGTTGATATTTTTGGGGAAGAAGCCGCCGTAAAGCTCAAGATTTGCTGTGATGAGCGTGTCAGCCTTGGACTCAAACAAAATAAACTCAATGCCGTTCTCCTCGCTCTCGCGATTTGCCTCTTCAAGCACAAAAGCGTGATCTGCAGGCATGTTGACGCAGATAAACTGCGGCTTTGCGATCTCGGTAAGCTTTGTGTTTGCATCTATGAGATCCAGCGCCCACTTTACAAAAACGCGGAAATTCTCGCATATGATTCCCTTGTCCGTGTCGGGCACGGGTCTTTGGTCCTCTGCAGGGATCGCTCTCGGCTCCTTTGGCACAAATACCTTTTCATATATCGCGAAATCTCCGAGAGCCTCCGCATCGCTCTGCATGATCGTGAGCTTTTCACCCTTTGCGCGCTCCTTGGCGTTTATAACGGCAAGCTCTGCAAAGGAGTGATCAAATAACAGCTCCTCGCGGATAAGGCGCGGCTTTCTTAAGTATTTAAAGCCGAACGGCAGGCGGAAAAATCCGAGCACCCTGCTGTCGGTTGCAAAGATAAACCTTGTATAGGTATCTCTCATGTCAAGGAAAAGATAGGGCGTGCCCTTAAGCCTCGGCATAAGGCTGACAGCGCCGCACAGCTCTGCATTTGAAGCAAATGTGAGCGTGTCTACAAGCATCTTGTTTTCCGAGCAAGCGGCATATATTTTGGATATAACAGTCTTCTGCGTTGCCGCAACAGAATATGTCGCGAACTGCTTGTTCTGAGCCGCAGGCTTTGTTATGATCCTGAGATCGGTATAGTTTTTGTAAAGCGCGCGCAGGGAGGCATCAAGTGACTTGGCAGTCTTGCCTATTCCCTTGATCGTAGGCACCTTTACAGCGTCCGTTACCGTGGCGCAGTCGGGTATAACTACCGTAACACGTCTTATTCCCTCGCAGGGATTGTCGGCAACATGCTTTTGGAGCGCGGACTTGAATTTTTCAAAAAAGTCATCAGAAAACAGCTCTCCGCTGAAGTTTTCGATGTGATGATGTATATCGCCCTCACCCTCTCCAAGCTTCGAATAGAAGTGAAACGCCTTCGCCTCGTCATCTATTTCAATTGTAGTGAAAAGATTTGTCTTTGCCATAAAAAACTCCTATATACTGTATCAATATTATTTTTTGTCGGAAGAACCGTATGACCATTCCGTAACAGTTATATCGCCCGAGGACTCATGCACCTTAACGCAAAGCAAAACGGTCTTTACATCGTTTTTGTTGTAAACATAAAGCGTTGCGAACTCTGTGCCCGAGGACGCCTTGTAGAGATATTCAATACCGCTGTTTTCGCCCTCGCGTGTGCCCTTGAATTTGTCGGCATTTTTTGTGCTGTGCCCTTCGCTCTTTACAAATTTCACAAAAGCATTGCCGATATCGTCAAGATCCAGGCGGCTCTGCGTGTAGAGCTGATCCACGCGACCCTGTCGCGTTCTTATAACCACAAATGAGGACAGCAGCATGCTGAAAAGCGAAAGCACCATCATAAACATGATAGCCGACTCAAGCGCCGCGCCGCGGCGCGAGCGTATCTTATGAAGAAACATATTCATTGCAGTCTCCTCCTTTGTCAAAGGTCAGCGATACATATGTTTTTTCTTGTTTCTTGTCCTTTACAGTAACTGTCATTTTCTCGCCGTCAAGCTCTATTTTAGCATAAAATGAAGATTCTTTGCTGTATTCCCAGCCGCTGTCGGTCTCTACAAATTTCAAATATTCATCTCCAAGTAAAAACTGTACGTTTTTAAGGAATGCATCCTTTACATCATCCCCGTCTGCCGCCTTGTAGCACTCATATATATTTTCAGCAAACCTGAGCGCCTCGGCTTCGTCTGCCGCTTTTTTTCTCGCGTTGACAGAGGAGAGTACAATGGTAAGCGTGGCTATGCTTACTATAACGATGGCTGAAAGAGCAATTATCACTTCAACCAAGGAAAAACCCTTTTTGTTTCTTTTCATGAGCCCTCTCCCCCTGTATATTTCTTTGCGGCAACAAGCGAATATATAAATACATCGTCTGTGCCGTCTACCGTGCATTTAATTATGCACTTATCATTCATTTCAAAAGTTATCTTATTTATTGTGTCATAGCTCTTAGTGTCAGAGCCGATAGTAAGACTTCCGCCCTCAAAGCTTATGGTCTTTACTTTCTTGCCGTCCTTGTCGCATATGGTGAGCGCGCCGTTGTATATATCAAAATAAGACTCGGATGTGTCTAAAAATGACAACTCCTTTATAAGCTTTTGCTTTACATCCGATAATTCCTCGGAATAATTGTAATCATGTGTCGCGCTCGAAACATATTTTCCGACAAGGGTGGAAAATGTAACTGTCATAACAGACAGTATAGCAAGAAGTGCGATAACGACAGAAAGCTCGACAAGGGTGAAACCACGCTTGCCTTGAATTCTTCTGTTATCGCACTTCAATGTTTTTTTCATATTTGTTTCCTTTTTGAAAAACGCGCAAGGCACCCCGCACCCGCAAGGAGTGCAGAGTGCCTGCGATTTAGTTTATTTTATGTTGTTTACTCGGTTACTGTCCACTTATTTGTTGTAGAGTTATAAGTTGCAGTATACTTATTATCTGTAGTTTGATACTTAATTTCAGAGCTTGTATATGTTAATCCTGTTATAGAGATACCATCGCCATTATTTTTATAATCATGCTGACCGTCAGACATATCCAAAGCATAAGCTTCCTTGTATGCATTCTGTGCCTGCTGCATAACCTTAGACTCATTAGCCTTCTTAATAACACCCGAGAATGTAGGAATAAGCACGCCTGCCAAGATCGCAATTACTGCGATTACGATTACAAGCTCTACGATAGTAAAGCCTTTTTTATTTATTTTTTTCATTTTAGTTACCTTCCTTTACAACGTTGAGTTTTGAGTTTGTGAGTTTAACGTTAGAACTGTTTACATTCTTAGCCCATGTAGGAACGTATGTACTGTATACAGCCTCAATAGAGCCAACATTTCTGCCGTACATGCCCAAGAAACTAGCTAAAGAAGAAGTCAAACAAGTAACTTCGCCTTGCTGTAATTTGCCCTTGGTAACGATGAAATCTGCAACATCACCAACATCTATGGTATTATCTCTTCCCCACAGTATATCAGTCACGTCCTCCAAAACCCCGGGCTTAGTATACATATACAGTCTCATTTGGAAAGGAAACTTAGGGGCATTATTTTTATATATATTACTATAGTAATGATGTAAATGAGGTACTTCTACGCCACAGGATTTTGCGAAATTAAGAATTGAAAAGCGCATATCACCATTGTTACCATTCCTAACTAAGTAATCGTTGTAGTTTATCTCTTTTGTGTATTTTCCATCGCTATCCAAAGTAAATATGCGTGCAAACACAATTTCAGAAGAAAAAGCAACAGTTAAATCTTTATCATTCTCCATTTGAGCTTTGTTGAAGATAGTATTAGGATAATTAAGATTCCAATTAGTATTATTGATTTCTACCTTAGTATCAGGTGCAC
>CAZVUD010000027.1:0-22089 GCA_964629615.1 uncultured Clostridium sp.
GGTCTATTTCTGTTGCACTTTCCCGGCGGTTACCCGCGGCTGACGTTATCAGCTACCCTGCCCTTTGAAGCCCGGACTTTCCTCGCACGAACACCTTACGGCAACATCGCACGCGACCGTTCGGCTGAGCTGCAATGGCTATTATACCATTTAAATTCAGCTTTGTCAAGTTTTATATCTCAAATTTTGGTTTTTTTCCATTGACAACAAATAATTTTTATGTTAATATATAATGTAGTATGTAAATTTTTAAAATGTAGGTGACAGATTTTATGAAAATAGGTTTTATTTCGCTCGGTTGTCCCAAAAATCAGCTTGACACCGAGGTAATGCTGCACGAGGTAATGAGTGCAGGTCACGAGATCACTCCCGATGAAACGGAAGCTGATATCGTAATAATAAACACATGCGCATTCATCGAATCCGCAAAAAAAGAAGCTATAGACAATATACTTGACATAGCTTGGCTCAAAAAGAACGCAAAGCTCAAGGGCATCATAGTTACAGGCTGTATGGCTGAAAGATACGGTCAGGAGATACTTGAGGAATTTCCCGAGGTTGACGCAGTTCTCGGAGTTGGCAGTATACACAGGATATGCGAGGCGATAGAATCGGTCGAGCATCAGATAAACAAAAAGAAGCGCGATGCAAATGCGCGTTTTTACGCATGCGACGACAAGAATCTTGTTACGCTTGGCGGCGACAGAATACTCACAACTCCCGAATATGCCGCTTATCTCAAGATATCCGAGGGATGCGACAACCGTTGCACATATTGTGCCATTCCCAACATACGCGGTAAATTTCGCTCCCGCCCTATGGAGGATCTCATTGCCGAGGCAAAGGAGCTCGACTCTCTCGGAGTGCGCGAGCTTACCATAATCGCTCAGGATACGACAAAATACGGTATAGATCTTTATGGTGAATACAGCCTGCACAAGCTCATACAGGAGATATGCAAGGTGACCTCCATACCGTGGATCAGACTTCTGTACTGCTACCCCGACAAGATAACCGATGAGCTTATCGCAGAGATGCGCGACAACCCGAGAGTGGTAAAATATATAGACATACCTCTCCAGCACATCAGCGATCCCATACTCAAGCACATGAACAGGCGCGGCAACAGCGAGCTTATCCGTTCTGTTATAAAGAAGCTTCGCGACAACATCCCCGACATTGCCATCAGAACGACATTTATCGTCGGATTCCCGGGAGAGAACGAGGAGGATTTCACTCGCCTTGCGGAATTCATCAAAGAGGCAAGATTTGAGCATGCGGGCGTATTTACATATTCACGCGAAGAGGATACCCCTGCATACAATTTTGACAGTCAGATAGATGAGCAGGTCAAGCAGGATCGCATGGACATACTTATGAAGAGCCAGCTTGAGATAAATTATGAGCAGAATGAGGAAAAGATCGGCAAAACACTGCGTGTGCTCTGCGAGGACTATGACCCAGTCAGCGAGATGCATTTCGGCAGAAGTCAATACGATGCTCCCGAGATCGACGGCAAGATCTTCTTTAAGTCCGAAGAGCGCATAGCTCCCGGCTCATTTGTTGATGTTAAGATACGCAAGGTCATGGACTATGACCTGTGCGGAGTTGCGATAACAAAGTAATTACCGAAAGGATAAGTTGATATGAATCTCCCAAATAAGCTGACAGTTTTAAGACTGATCATGGTGCCTGTATTTATGGTAGTCATGCTCATCCCGGCTTTTGCTTCCCTTTCAGAGGGCGCCGTGATAGCCATGAACATAGCAGGTGTACTTCTCTTTATCATAGCATCGTTTACCGATATGCTTGACGGTAAAATAGCCCGTGCAAGAGGCCTTGTAACAGATTTTGGAAAATTTCTTGATCCCCTCGCTGACAAATTCATGGTAATAGGCGCTATGCTCTGCATCTTCTTTACAAATGCAAAGTCAGGCAACACAGTTATATCCACGCTGTATTTCTTCGCGCTTCTGATAGTTGTGTTCAGAGAGCTTGCCGTAACTTCCATTCGCCTTGTGGCATCGTCATCGGGCGGCGTTGTAATAGCGGCAAATATGCTTGGAAAGATCAAGACCGTAACACAGATAATTGCTGTATGCGCAGCTATCATCGAACCTATAATATACGACCTTTGCAATATTGACGGCGCGATCACGAAATATCCGCCCATCACAGTCGTTATGACAGTAGCTATGATGTATTTCACCATACATTCAGGTATAAATTACATCGTAGGCGCATGGAAATATCTCGATCCCGAGAAATGATTACAAAAACAAAAAACGCTTGGAAAGCTCCAAGCGTTTTTTGCTTTATAATTTATTTATCATCCTTACCCTGCGTGAGCTTATTGAGCAACACAACAGACAGGATTATAAGGGCTGTAACAACGAATATTCCAAGCATTCCCTTTCCCATGAGCGGAAGAGTTTCCAGCATATGAGCCACATTTCCTTCGCTCGTATATGAGGCAATGCTTTCGGCGCCTTCTTTTTCCTCCTCTGTTACCAAGGTTTCGCTTATGCTCTCGCTTTCAGCTTCTGTACTGTTTATAAATTCAAATTCGTATCTCATGAAATCACCTCCATCATGACAGCATACCAAGGATAAGTCCGCCTGCAATTACCGAGGCGATCTGTCCTGAAACATTTACACCGATAGTGTGAGGAAGCAAGAAGTTCTGATTATCCTCCTCAAGACCTATCTTATGCACTACGCGTGCAGACATCGGGAACGCCGAAATACCTGACGCGCCTATCATGGGGTTTATCTTTTCCTTCAAGAAGAGATTGAACAGCTTTGCTATCATGATACCGCCAAATGTATCGAATATGAAAGCAACAAGACCGAGACCGAGTATCATGAGGGTCTTAAGATTAAGGAACTGCTCGGCTGTAAGTCTGAATGCGATGGATATTCCAAGGAATATAGTGATGATATTTGCAAGTGCGCTTTGCGCGGTCTCTGACAGATTGTCAAGCACACCGCATTCGCGTATAAGGTTTCCGAACATCAAAAATCCAATCAGCTCTGCGCTCTTGGGAGCAAAGACACCAACTATTACCGTTACGACTATCGGGAAAAGTATTCTTGTCGTCTTTGACACGCTTGCAGGTCTGTAGGGCATGCGAATGAGTCTTTCCTTTTTGGTGGTGCAAGCCTTTATCACAGGGGGCTGTATTATCGGAACAAGCGCCATGTAAGAGTACGCCGCGACCATTATCGCGCCTTGATAGCTGGATTCCAGCGCACCTGCAACTGCGATGGCTGTAGGTCCGTCTGCCGCGCCTATGATCGCGATAGAGCCTGCGTCATTGAGATCAAATCCGAGCAGAGCCGCAAGGCTGAGGGTGAAGAATATGCCGAACTGTGCTGCCGCACCGAATATCATAAGCTTCGGATTTGAGAGCAGAGGTCCGAAATCTATCATGGCTCCAATGCCTATAAAGAGCAACAGCGGAAACAGCTCGTTTGCAATACCTGCATGATAGAGCGTATATATCGCGCCGCCCTCCTGCACAGTGGATGCCATGGGCAGATTTACAAGTATTGCGCCAAGTCCCATGGGCAGGAGCAATGCAGGTTCCATTTTCTTTTTTATCGCAAGATATATGAGCAATCCGCCGATAGCCCACATCACGATAAGCTTCCAATCCTTGAGAGCAAGAACGCCCTCAAACAAATCACTGAAAAATTCCAAGGTCCTTTTTCCTCCGAAAAATGAAAATATTGAAAGAAGCCAAAAAAATAGACCTCTGCTGTACATATGCACAACAAAAGTCTTGCCATTTAAATCCTTTGCGGGTATTTACTCCGTATTGACGCATAAGGATACGAATCGCCGTCGGCTACTCCCTTTTATAACGTTTCCATTATACCAATCTTCACATGATTTGTCAAGAGCAAATTTCTCACATTACACCGCTTTTATCAAATAATTATTGACTTTCAGGGAAAAGTAATGTATAATTGATATATAATCTAAGCAACGTAAGGAGAAATATAATGAAGGTTTCACAGATACCCTACAAGAGATACACTCTTGAGGAATACACCGAGGCTTTCGGCAAGATCAGAGAGGCTCTCAGATCTGCCTCATCGGTTGATGATATGCTGTCTATCAACCGCGAGATGACCGAAATAGACACAGAATATTCAACTGCGGCAAGTCTTGCATACTGTAGATTTACCCTCAACACAAAGGACGAGTTCTACGAGGGTGAGATGGCATATTACAATGAGATCGATCCCATGGTTCAGAACATGTCCACAGAATATGGAAAGGCGCTTTTGAATTCCCCCTACAGACAAGAACTTGAAAAGGTGATGAATCCCCGAATATTCAAGCAATATGAGCTTGCAAACAAGGCATTCGACGAATCCATAATCCCCGAGCTTCAGGAGGAAAACAACTTGAGCACGGAATACTCCAAGCTCATGAGTGAGATGCAGTTTGAGTTTATGGGTGAGAGCATGCCCCTGTCGCGCCTTCGCGGAAAGCTTAATGACGGAGACAGAAGCATTCGTCGCGCGGCAGCCGAGGCTATCGGAAAAGGACTGTCGCTCCACTCAAAGGAGCTTGACGAGATATACGACAAGCTTGTACATGTACGCGACAGAATGGCGAAAAAATTGGGATACAAGAACTATATCGAGCTTGGATACTGCAAGATGGGCAGAATGGACTATGATGCAGACATGGTATCCAAATTCCGCGACAATATAAAGAGATCCATAGTTCCCTGCGTTTCAAAGCTCAAGGAGGATATCGCAAAGGAGCTTCAGATCGACAGCTTTATGTTCTACGATGATACCGTATATATAAACGGCGAATCTCCAAAGCCCGTGCTTGACAAGGACGGAATATTCAAGGCGGCTCTTGAAATGTACGACAGCATGGACCCCGAGGTTGGTGAATTCATGCACGAGATGCAGGACGCCGAGGCATTTGATGTTGAATCACGTGACGGCAAGTTCGGCGGCGGATACTGCACTGTATTTGCAAAATACAAGCAGCCCTTCATTCTTGCGAACTTTAACGGCACAAGCGGAGATATTGAAGTTATGACGCATGAATTCGGTCATGCGCTCGCCTCAAATTTCGTATTCAAGTACGGCGATGTAAATATCGGTATCGGCGGTATGGAAACTGCTGAATGCCACTCCATGAGCATGGAATTCCTTTCATGGAAATACATGGACAAGTTCTTTGGCGACGGCACGGATAACTTCAAAAAATGCCATCTGCTCGGCGCTATATCCTTTATCCCTTACGGTGCGATAGTTGATGAATTCCAGCACATAGTATATGAAAATCCCGATATGACACCCGATGAGAGAAACAAGGTATATCTCAGCCTTGAGGAAAAATACCGTCCTTATCTCTCGTTTGAGGGAATTCCCTATCTTGATCACGGTACGAGATGGCAGTATCAGTCACATATATTTGAATCTCCGTTCTATTATATCGACTACTGTCTGGCGCAGACCGTTGCCCTTAACTTCCTTATAGAATCCCTTAAGGATCACGATGATGCATTTGCGAGATATATCGCTTTTGCAAAATCAGGCGGACAGAAGGCGTTTGATCAGCTTATATCCGACGCAGCTCTCCCCTCACCCTTTGCAGAAGGATCTCTTGACACAATGGCAAGCAAGGTACTTGAGATAGCAGAAAACATCTGATAAAATACGGCAGGCATTCTCTTTTGAGAAAGCCTGCCGCTATTTTTAATTATTTATTTATAGATGCTTCAACAAGGCAACCGATAGCCTCACGAAGTGCGGTAAAGTATTCCGCATCTGTCTTATACTGTGAGAGGCTTGTCGTGAACTGGCTGATTATATCATCGACCTGATCCTTGCCGTAGATCTTTTCAAGTATCGTAAAGTATTCGTAATCCTCGATACCGTCTCTTATGCACTCAAGTCTGAGAGAGCCTACGGGGTCGAAATGATACCAATCTACCATGTGTCCGGGATAGAAAAGTACACCGTTACCGTAAACATCCATATCCTGAGCTGCAGATATCTCGTGCTTTGAGTACCATCCGCCTGTCTTATTGTATTCTGCAACAAGCTCTTCATGGTTGTCGTTGTGCTGACCTCTCGGGTCTGTGCTTACGCCCCAGTCATTAGAAGAGTAGTAAAGGAATCCGTCAACATTATAGAGCTTCTGCTGCCAGAAGAGAGTTCTGTAGCTTACAGCATCCTGCTGTGTAAGCACGGTGAGCTCGGGATCGGAGGGCTTACGTGTAACATACCACCATGTTTCATCTCCGCCTGCCTTCTGTGCTTCCATTCTTTCTGCAAACGTACCGAGATTCTTTTCAAGTCTTGTCGTAAGCTGATATGTAAGATTGCGGTTGAGCTTATATTCCGAATATGATGTATAGAAATGGGTCTTGGGACACCATGCGGTCACAGAGTCCTTAACATATTCAAAATAGTCAACATTTCCGTTGCTTCCGATCTCGCTGTTGAGATGTATGGGAGCTATAAGGTTGTAATTACTGCCGTAATACTTGGATATAAGTGCGCCTGCTTCATTTATCGCATCAAGCTGTTTTACCGAGGACGGCTCATCAACGGGATAGAAATACGCCTTATCAAGCAATGATGTACCAAGGCTGTCTGTCTGACCGTTCAAGGAATTGAAGGAATTGCTTACATTGGAGTCGTTAAGTCCTGTCTTCCATCCGAGGTTGAGGAATGCCACAACTCTGGGGTTCTTCATGTACGACATAACGGAATGTGAATATACACCGTCGGACTGGATATCGGGTATCGTGTAGGCACATATCCTGTTTTCAAGGAGAAAATCGTAATATGCCTTATAGGGGTTGAAATCTGCAAGCTTATTGTATACATCGCTTGAATAGAAGTTCTCTTCGGGGAACTCTGTAGTATAACGAGCCGCATATGCGAAATATATGGACATGTAGTCTATATCCATAAGAGTCTTACAGGATGTATTCTCGGGAAGTTCGAAATTCCATACATATGCAAATACTGTTACCTTCTTTATCTCATTGCCGCTTGCATCGAGAATGCGAACCGTTGCGCTGTATTCGCCGGGCTCTGTAGAGGGGGTGGACTTTGCCTTTATAACAAATGTCTGATTGGTATTGGCAGACATATCAAATGTCGCAAAATTACCTTCTATCGGAGGCAACGGATCTATTACTTCAAGTCCGTTTACCGTGAAATAATATCCCATAAGCACATCGGACTCCATTTTTGAAGTGCCGTTTGCATGGGTAAAGTCAGATACCTGTATCTTAAGACCCTTCTTGTCGCTTATCGATGAAAGTATGAGCTGGCAAGCTTCAGTTTCATTTTTAGCAAGCATGAGTCTGTATGACGCATACTTTGAGGGGGTCATTTCATTTTTAGGGGTGCGTGTGTATGTATGGTTGAACCATATATTGAGGTCGCTGTCCTCTTTCTCTGCCTTCTCGGGGAGATACTTGTCATAATTTCCGTTTGCGATAGTACCGCCGAGAAGCTGGTCTACCTTCTCCTGATCCTCCTTGGGAAGCGGCTTAAGTCCGCTTTGGGAGATATCTTCTTCACCCATAGCCTTAAGAGTGTGAGAATAGTCAGTTGCGAATATTATTGAGGATATAACAACGCCCTCGCCCTTTGCCTGAGCTGAAAACATATAGTCAAATCTGAATCCGTTTACGTTGCCGTTCCAATATTCTTCATCTGAGAGATCAAAATATATATACTGATATTCGCTGTCGGCATTACTGAAATTAGTGCTTACACTGCATTTCGCATCAGGGTTTTTAACATCGCCTGCCATATAGAAGAGCTCAAATGCGGATGTAGTGCAATTTACCGACTTCATCTTCAATATAACATACTTATATGTGTCCGCGCTGATGCTTCCCTTTTTTGTTAAAGCAAGATAACGGGAAAGGTCAAATACTGCATAGGGGTCGTTTGCAGCGTCTACATTTGTAAGGAGTGAAAGCGCATAAAGCTTTCCGTCCTTTGCAGCCTTCGCATCTGTCTGATTTGAGGCTGTAAGGCAATTTCCTGCCAATTTGTTTTCAAACACCACCTCAACTATGGCAGTCGGATCCTCCGTAGTTGTTTCAGTGGTAACGGTTGTGGTTTCGTCAGTCGTTTCATCTGACACGTCTTCGCCCGAGTTTACGGTGTCGCTTGTGCTTTCGTTTACCGAGCTCTCGTTTCCGTCTGTGCTGTCCTGCGTATCGTCGCCGCTGTTATTACAAGCAGACACGACAAATATGAGCGCAAAGCAAAGAAGAAACGCCAAAAGAATTTTCTTCATAACAAGATCTTATTCGCCAATACGAGGGATATCGTATTGTGCGTCCTTTCTTATTTTTGTGATCTACACCGTATATATTATACCGAAAAATCCATGTACTGTCAAGTACCAAGGAATAGCTTTCGCCAAAATAAAAAACACTTATTTGAGAATTTTCGGATTTAATGATGACAAAACCGAAATTTTATGGTATACTGTATCATGGATAATGATAATAATAACACGGAGGGACACTATGGAGATAGCTATACTTATATTATGCCTTATCTCACTTGCAATTTCAGCATACTGTGCAATCACCGCAAAAGCGGCGCTCAAAAAGCTGGATGAAAAGGATAACGTCAAAGAGAACGACACGCTCTCACATGACATGCGAGAATTGAAAAACACGGTATTTGACGAATTTTCACGCAACCGCACCGAGCGCTCAAACGCCGACAAGAACAACCGCGACGATCTTTTGAACTCATTTTCGGAGATGTACAACCGCATCGACAAATTGACGAGCGCAAACATTCAAAATCTCAAGGTGCTGTCCGACAACATGGATTCCCGACTAAGAGAGCTGCGCGGAAGCATTGAGGCACAGTCTGACAGGCAAAATGAAAAGATGACGGATTCCCTTGAAAAAATACGCGTAAGCAACGAAAAGAAGCTGGACGAGATGCGACAGGTGGTTGACGAAAAGCTTACAAACACCCTGACACAGCGTCTTGACAGCTCATTTAAGACCGTTTCCGAGCAGCTTGAGCATCTTTATAGCGCATTAGGCGAGATGAAGGTCATGTCGAGCGGTATCACAGACAATGTATCGGCGCTCAACCGCGTGCTTACAAATGTCAAGGCAAGAGGAACATGGGCTGAGGTCCAGCTTAAGAACATACTTGACCAGACCATACCTACGATGTACGTCGAAAACTTTGCCGCAGATGAAAAAACGCGCGAGCGTGTTGAGTTTGCGGTCAAGATACCCTCAAGCGACGGCAGTGGAAGCATGACATATCTCCCGATAGACTCAAAATTCCCGATAGAGGACTATATCAGGCTGTGCGACGCATCCGAGCGCGGTGATGCCGAGGCACTTGCACGCGCAAGAAAGGATCTGGAGGACAGAGTTTTACGCGAGGCAAAGGAGATAACAAAATACATAAAGGCGCCCAAAACCACTCCCTTTGCAATAATGTATCTTGCAAGCGAGGGACTTTACGCAGAGATCGCCTCATCCGAAAGCGGACTGCCTGAAAAGCTTCATTCCAATTACAACATAATGATAGCAGGACCTACGACGGTGACTGCCCTGCTCAATTCTCTTGCAATGGGCTTCAAGGTAGCCGCGATCAACGAAAAGGCAAATGAGGTCAGACTGATACTTGCGGCTGTAAAGAGCCAGTACGACAAATTCGGCACTCTCCTTATCAAAGCAAAGAAAAAGATAGATGAAGCAGGCAAGTCGCTTGAGGATGCTCAGCACAGAAACGACATGATATACAAAAAGCTGAGATCTGTCGAGGCGATAGACACGGGCGATTCAGACGGCATACTTGAGATATCGGCTGAAGGATTTGACGACGAATAATATTTATGGAATAAAAATGCGAAGATCAACTGTATTTATATCTGTCATATTGATACTTATTTTGTGCCTGTCATCATGTAAGAGTGATATCCCGAGCACGGACGGCTCTTACGGCGACACGGATACTGATACCGATACATCTGACACAAAAGCACCTGACGATCCCGTTACCGATCCTGAGGATAAATATATTACAGCTCCCCTATTCTCACACACGGGAGGTATATATGCATCCGCCATATCACTTGAGCTTACACAGCCAAAGGATCACACAAGCTGCACGATACGCTACACGCGCGACGGATCTGTTCCAAACAAGCGATCTGACAAATACACACAGCCGATATCATTGGATGGCGACACAGACCCATCCTGCGTAATACGTGCGGCACTGTTTGACGGCGACACATTGGTCGGCAAGGTCATGACGCACACATATATTTTCGACCGAAAAGCAAGCTCGGATCTTTGGGTGGTGTCCATAACCGCCGAGCCGAGCGAGCTTAGTCAAATGATATCAAATTACAATGAGAAAATTGAGATCCCCTCACACACTGAGATAGTCACGCCGAAAGGAAGCACAGTCATCTCACAGGACACAGGGCTCAGGATCTTTGGCGGTTCCTCGCGTGAGCATGCACAAAAATCCTTCAAGGTGATTGCTCGCAAGACCGAAAAGCTCGGAAATGATATTTACATGGGAAAGGGCAGCTTTTCCTATCCTCTGTTTGCGGACAGAGTCGTTATTTCGGGAGATGATGCAGGCAAGGTGCTTGAAAAATACGACAGCTTCATACTGCGCAACGGCGGAAACGATTCGCTTAACGCGACCGCCGCCGATCCACAAAATCCCACTCTTTTGCGCGACCACATATCAAATGCCTTTGCGCAAAAGGTGCTCTCAAGCTTCGACTATTCCCTTTCGCAATTCGCGGCTGTATATGTAAACGGTGAATATTACGGTATACTTGACATGCGCGAGAACATGAACGAGGACTATGTCAAAAACGTATACGGTGTTGATGATGATCTTGTAACGGTAGTTAAGAGTGAACTTGACACTACAAGATACTGCGGTGATCCCTATCACTCAAAAAACGGATCGGGATGCCGTTTCTGCGGATCGTGGTTCTACTACGAAACAGATGACGATAAGCAAGCCGATCTGAAGGATTGGATATCTCTTTGCAAAAAAGCCCTCAATGCAAAAGGCTCTGACTTTGAAAAGGTATTTTCTGAAATCGAGCAAAGCATGGATCTTGACAGCTTTGCCGAATACATGGCTCTTAATATGTATCTATGCAACACAGACTGGCCGCACAACAACGTAAAGATCTGGAGATACAGCGGCGAGCCTATTGACGGAATAGAAATAACAGACGGCAAGTGGCGATTTATGTACAGAGATATGGACTTCACCATGGGACGGTATGAATCCATGATACTCCCCGAGATAAATACCGTGGCACAGGTGAACATGTTCTACCGCACGCTTGGAAATTACCGCGACTTCAATGTATCGGACCGAAGTCAGCTGTATCCCGATTCACTTTATCTGCAAGGACTTTTGGACTTCTGTCTGCAAAACAAGGACTTTCTTTCAAAGTTCACAGATATTTGCACAAAGCTTGCGTCAAATGAGAGCACAGCTATCCTGCGTCAATGCTACAATGATGCTTACAGAGCCATTTCAGGCGAGATGTCAAAGCACATAAAGCGTTGGAATCATTCTATTTCAGGCTCATACAGCACAATGACATGGGCACAAGCCTGCGCAAAGATACAGACCTTTATAAACAAGCGACCGAGCATATTCCGCTCACAGCTGCAAGAGGTCATACGACTGTATCATTAATATGCAGTGAATATATCAGAATTTATATATGAGGACCATCGGCAGAATACTGCCGACGGTCCTCATAATATTTATATCACTTCACGCGTGTCACTGCAAATCCGCACCTTTGGCACAATGGCTCTGTTATCTTCCTTGTTTCAAAGGATCTTTTCAGCTCTTGGGCGCGCGGGCTTTCAAGTATCTCGGATAAAGACTGCGTAAATATATTTCCGAGCGCGATAACACCATCTGCATCAAGACAGCACGGAACTACAGTTCCGTCGCACAAAATACCTACCTGATCCCGCAGTCCGTAGCATGAATGCGAGGATGAGCAGAAGTCAGCGTTTTCATCGGGCCACTCAAACCTCTCTCCCCATTCGATATATGCATTCTCCCCTATCTTTGAGCCGCTGTATGTTGGCTTCCATTGATCTGTGAACACATTTCTTATCTTTTCAAGTATGTACTCATTGAGCTTTTCCATTCCGCCTATATTCCACAGGCGCAGAACACATATCTTGCCTGCAGAAGAAAGCTTTTTGCAAAAGTCAAGACATGTGTCAAGATACTCGTCTATCGTCATATTCATGGAATTTGCCTCGTAACAGTGCAATGAGATGCTGACCTTATGGAGCGCAAGGGATCCAAGCAGGAAATCTTCACATCTGTGCAGCAATGTGCCGTTCGTGGTTATTATGACCTTAAAGTCAAGATCCTTGGCATACGACAAAAAGGTTTCTAATTTTGGGTGCAACAGTGGCTCTCCCATAACATGGAGATACAGATACTGCGTGTGCTTGCGTATCTCCCTTGCCGCTGTAAGAAATTCCTCACAGCTCATATATCTGTGCTCTCTTTTTGTGCCGTGACAAAAGCTGCACTTTAAATTACATACATTCGATATTTCCAGATAAGCCTTACGTAACATATAAACTCCCAAGCATTTCGATACATTGATTTTAACACAAAACACGCAAAAAGTAAATAGGCATTTTTATGTTTGCAATATTTTCACGGAATTAATAAAATTTGATTGACAAAAATGCAAAAATACATTATAATAAGTAGAATAAACATTTCGGAGGACTTATATGCAGCTTGTTGCTACCTGTCTTTTCGGGCTGGAAAAACAGCTTGGAGAGGAAATAGACGCGCTTGGACTTAAAAGAACTGAAACTATGGACGGCCGTGTGATATTTGAGGGAGATATCAGTGATATCCCGCGTGCAAATATCAATCTGCGCCTTGCCGAGCGTGTTTTCATACTTACGGCGAGATTTCATGCCGAGAGCTTTTCTGAGCTTTTCGACGGTACAAATGCCGTCAGATGGGAGGAATATATCGGAAAATATGACGCCTTTCCGGTTAGCGGACATTCAATTAAGAGCAAGCTCACATCCATACCCGACTGCCAGAGCATAGTCAAAAAAGCCGTAGTTGACCGCTTGAGCGGTGCATACGGCATATCCTGGTTTGAAGAAACAGGAACAAAATATAAGATCGAATTTTTTATACTCAAGGACGAATGCATGCTCCTTATAGATACCTCGGGCGCGCCCTTGCATAAGCGCGGCTACCGTCCTGAGGCAGGTGCCGCACCGATGCGTGAGACTTTGGCGGCATCTATAGCCCTTACATCGCGCCCCACCGAGGATGTACTTCTGTGGGATCCCTTCTGCGGCTCGGGAACATTGGCGATAGAGGCGGCTATGATCGCAAAGCATATCGCCCCCGGACTCAATCGCAGCTTTACATGTGAGGAATTTCCGTTTATAGACAAGCATTTCTGGACCGATGCAAGAGAAGCAGCCGCCGCGGCTGTCTTGCAAGACTCAAAATTTGAGGCGTGGGCATCTGATATAGACGAGGACATACTTGATCTGACGTATGAATGTGCCCTGCGCGCAGGCGTTGAGGACAATATCAACATATTTAATGCGGATGCGCGCAAGATACGCAAGCCCGATGGCAGAAAAGGCAGTATCATATGCAATCCGCCATACGGCGAAAGGCTTGGTGATGCGCGCGAGGTGGAATACTTATACCGCGACATGGGACGTAATTTTGCCGCATTTGAGCCGTGGCACATTTATGTCATAACCTCCTGCGAAACATTTGAATCGCTGTACGGCAGACCTGCCGACAAAAAGAAGAAGCTCTACAACGGAATGATCCCCTGTACTCTTTACCAATTCTTCAAGCCATATGACGGCAAAAGACAAAATACAAAGCACACGCAAAGACCCGTGTTTGACAGGAACGGATACAGAGCATCCGACTACAATTCCTCACATAATAATTTCAAAAAGAAAGACAAAAAATACTCATCTGGAGATAAATAATGCTGAATTTGTGCGATCCCAGGACCATAAGACAGGTCATGGACATGTTTGGACTAAATTTCAAAAAAGAATTCGGTCAGAATTTCTTGACCGACAGTATGACTGTTGAAGATATTGCCGACGCCTGCTCAGAGGACTGCGATGTAACGGTTCTTGAGATAGGTCCGGGTATCGGATGCATGACCCGCGCGCTTGCATCAAGATACAAAAACGTTGTTGCGCTTGAGATAGATACAGGGCTCATACCCGTTCTCAAATACACGCTTGACGGCTACAAAAACGTTACCGTTATCAACGACGACATCATGAAAGCCGATCTCAAGGCTATTCTCGCTCCCTATTTTGAAAGCGGTAAGGTATGCGTTTGCGCAAACCTTCCCTACTACATCACCACACCGATACTTATGAAGCTTATCGAGAGCAAGCTCCCGTTTGAGAGCATCACAGTAATGGTGCAAAGTGAGGTTGCAGACAGGCTTTGCGCAGGTGCAGGCAACAAAAATTGCGGTGCGATAACCGCCGCTATCGACTACTACGGTCACGCAGAAAGGCTCTTTGTAGTTCCCTCTGACAGATTTATGCCTCCGCCAAAGGTCAATTCGGCTGTGGCTAAGATAACACTGTGGAAGGAAAAGCCTGTTGTGCCGAAGGACGAGGACATGTTCTTCAGAACAGTAAAAGCGGCATTTGAACAGCGCAGGAAAACCCTCCCGAACTCCCTTATGACGGGATTTTCCGATATAAGCAAGCAACGTCTCATTGAGATAGTATGCGAATGCGGTCACAAGCCTGATGTTCGCGGAGAAAAGCTTAATATAAGCGAGCTTTCTGCGCTCTCTGACGCGCTTTACGATGAACTTAATAAATAATAATACACATAGCAATATGCACCCCAAAAGTCATACACTTTTGGGGTGCATATATTTCATTTTTCTTTAAAAAGTATGTGTTTTTTAGAATACGGATCTTGTATGCAGTCAAATCGGACGGCTTTGCCTGTAATGGAATAATCGGGCTTTATCCCTGCAAGATATGCTCCCTTCGGAGGGCGCTTGATAATGAGCCTTTTGGGCTTTGCGGATACTGCAGAATATAGCATTTCAAGCTCATCTCGGCACGGCTCTTCAAGCTTTTGTATAACTTGAAGCTTATTCTTTACAAGTGCGCTCTTCTGCCGCTCAGGAAACATGGGATCAAGCAAAATAACGTCTGCTTCAGTGCTTATATCAGCCATTGCTTTGGTGCTGTCACCAAGCACGACATGCATGCGCGATACCGCATTTACAAGTGCCGGATGCTTTGATGCACGGGCGATGGAATCCGACAGCAGCTCAAATATGATAGGATTTTTTTCATACATGGTGACATCAAATCCTGCGGCTGCAAGCAAAAGCGAATCCTCGCCAAGCCCTGCCGTTGCATCTATCGCATAAAGCTGACCTTCCGCCTTTATCCTTGCCGCCTTAACGAGCAATTCGGAATTTATGGCAGGCATCCTTATGCGGTCCTTCATTTTTGTAAGATCGCCTCTGAGTATCTTACCTTCGCAAAACAGCGAAAGCCCGTCTGCGTCGTATTTAAGGTACATATCGTCATTGTGGGCATCTTCACTAAGCAGAGCATGTATTCTCTTTGCCGTATCCGTATCCTCAAGGCTTGCGTCGCAGATAAATCCGAGCGACTTTAAAGAGTCATTCAAATACATTATACGAGTCTGTTTCGCTCCTCTCCGCGCAAAAATGAAGAAAGGTTCTCAACTGCCTCTCTGAGACAGCGTGCGCGCGATTCATATGAGCCCCATGCCATATGAGGTGTCAATATCACGTTATCACGGTCTGCTATCCTTGAATACGGGTGCGAAACGGGATACGGCTCTTGTGCGTACACGTCAACACCAAGTCCGCCGATACTGCCGCTGAGCACAGCATCTGCAAGTGCCTCCTCATCACAAACAGCTCCTCGCGCTACGTTAATGACTATGGCATTCTTCTTCATTTCGGATATTCTTTCACGGCTTATAAGACCGCGTGTTCCGTCGTTTAGCGGTGTGTGCACCGATATTATATCTGCTCGCCTGCAGAGCGTATCTATATCCACGCATTCCACATCGTCCGTGTATGTTCTCTTATATGCGATGACCTCACAGCCGAGGGCACGCGCGACATTTGCCACCTGCTTGCCTATATTGCCGTATCCGACTATTCCCCACACCTTGCCTGATATATCGTGATATGTGGGCTTAAGTATATTTGCAACTCCGCCGTTTGAATACTCTCCGCTTATGCACTTATTCTGGAAGGATCGGAGATTTGAAATAAGTGAAAGTGCCATGCAGACAGTTATCTGCGACACGCTCATGGTAGAATATCCCACCACATTGCACACGGCGATCCCTGCATTCTTACAATATTCAAGATCTATGTTATCATATCCCGTCGCCATCTCAAGTATTATCTTGAGGTTTTTTGCATTTCTGAGATTTTCGGCATTGACCTTAACTTTATTTATAACTATGGCATCGGCATCTGATATGTTCTTTTCCACATCGCAAGCATCCGTCGTATCAAAGACTGTCACCTCGCCAAAGCTGTCAAGCACGGAAAGATCGAGATCGTCGCCGAGAGTGGATGCATCAAGTACTGCTATCTTCATATAATTCCTCCAAAAATTCGGGCGCGGCGCAAGAGCCGCACCCGAAATTATTATTCAGCCGCTTCTTCAAGAGTCGCAACAGCGTCCTCAAGCTCGTCTATCTCCTTGTCGATTATGGAATCTATTGCCTCAGACTCATACTTTTTGGACTCCTTTTTCTGCTTCCAAAGCATGAATGCAGCAACAGCCGCGGAGATCGCGCCTGCGATCGCAACACAGATGAGTATTATCTTTACAGCACCTGTGGATTTTTTCTTCTTTTTTTCAAAAAATCCGAACATTTTTATATCCTCCGAAAAATATTTATCTGTTGATTATATTATAACCGATATTTATCGCCTTGTCAATAGTCATCTGTAAAGAAAAGCAAGCTTTTTGTCGCTTATCCGATTATTCCCATTGCATTGCGATAGAGTATCTTGTCTGCGATATTCAAGGCATCCGCATCATCAACGGGCGCTCCGCACATCTCTATCCACTTGCCTATCGCGCTGTAATATGCGCGCTCCACGATATCAAAATAAGATCTGCAAAGTATGTTGTCGCTGAATGACGGAATGCAAACGAGGTTGCCGAGAGATGACATTCTCGCTATGCAGTTTATACTGCTCTTTATCTTATTGACATCTGAGCAGTTTTTGCCGTCCACTCCGAAAAGAAGCTGGATCCTGTCGGGAGCATAAGGATTCATGGCAAGCATGATCTCGTCAAGGCAGTCGGAATAAACTATCGTCTGCGGTATCTGTCCGTGTGAATTCAGATATTTTAGGAGCTTAAGCTGTGGTATGACTCCCCTTTTCTGTATGTTGTACTTTCTCCAATATCCCGAATTTATGGTTATCTTGAGTATAGAAGAAACATACATCTTATAGTGGAGACACCAGCCGCGCTTATAAAGCTCATTAGATATGAACATGATAAATTCGGCTCTCCATTGGCACACCTCATCAGCCGAAAGCTCGCCCGAGCCCTTTTGCAGTGCGCGCTTGAGTATCATATCGGCATGGTACTTATCGGGCTTTACAAATGAAGGCATTACAAAGGAATTTATGATGGCGCTCTTACATCCAAGCTCTTCAAACCTGTCCATAAGCACGGATACTGCGCCGCAGAGTGAATAGAAATCCTTTATTTGTATGCCTGTTATCTTAGTGATATTCGAAAGATAATCTATAAATCCTTCGTCCTCGATCTCAATTGCTCCCTTTACATTGAAAACAGGGCAAACACGCGTCTTGCAGCTTGACTTGCGTATCATATCAAAATCGTCAAGAGGTGTTAAGGCATCCGTCTGAACGCCTATAAGCTCAACTCCCGAGCGATCGAGTATGCTCTGCGCGGTAACGACATTTTCCTCCATATAGTCAGAGGTCATCTTCCATATCATCTCGCAATTTTCGGGGCACATCTTCAGCTGACAGCCAAAGTAATATTCAAGTGCATAGTGGCACTGAATATATGTAAAATTGCCGAGCAGATCGGGCATTGTCATGCACAGCATGGAGAATTTTTCAAAATCCGATCCGTTGCCTGTTATGTATTTTTCATCAACGCCGTGTGCTCTCATCGCTTTTCTGACCTTCTTGTTGCAATCAATGAAAAGCTCCGTGATATTTGAATATCTCTTATTTTGAGCAATGCTTTCTGTATTTATTATAGTGACGGGATCGACAAATTTCTGATCCTTTGGTCGTTCACTGTACAGTCTTTCGGATGTCTGACTGTTAAGTATAAAATTTTTGTTCATTATATATCTTCCTCTTTGTATAAAATCAATAGTTTATAAGACGGCTGTTTGTTTATTCTACCACATTTTAAACATCAATGCAATAGTAATATAAAAAAATTTTCAAATTACTATATACATTTTTACAATTTTGTGATAAAATATAACTGTGACTGTAATTTTAGCATAATTATTATATATAATACTTTTTTCGAGGATAAAACAATGAATATGACAAGCTTCAGCCTTATATACCCGTCAAGCGAACTGAAAAATCTGCATCTGTCGGGAAAATACACACCTGACATAGATATGTACACTCTGTCCGAGCTTGGGCTTCTTGAGATATTGGACCTTAAAAGCTCCGAGCTTTCGGAATATTTCACCATAAACTCCGAGGTCATGAGATACAGAAATGCGGTATTTGAGGACATGATGAACAACCCCTCACTTACGCTGATGCTTGAAAAGCTCGTGCCTATACTGACCGACATAACCGAGCTGCGCCGTATCGAAGCCGACAGCGCCGATACAGACGACTATCTGTCAAGCATAACCGAGATAGAGCTTTACATCTCCTGCATTGAGATACTCAGCGAGGGGCTGTCACGCAACGGAATGCAGCTTAAAAGCACAGGCTTCTGCACGCTTAAGAGCCGCATAGACGAGCTTGTCGGATCGGATTACTACAAGGATCTCAACAAAAAGCTCTGCGAGCTTACACGCAGAGTACGCGAGATAAAGAGCATAACTGTGGGAGTCAATCTTGATGCACAGCTCCGCCCGTCAAGTGCAGGAGTGCTTTCGGTCAATTCCGAAGCCTTTAAATCCGGCGATGTGCTTGAAAAGATACTGCGACTCAGCTTTAAAAACGACGAATACACTTGCATTGCCAGCCTTGTGCCGTTTGGCAAAAAGCAATCCGAGACACAGCAGACTGCGCTCTCAAATGCATTTTACGGTGCCATAAACGAGGTGTATCGCTCCTCCCTTAAATCATGGAAAAAAATCGTGCAGGAATATGTTCTTGAAAACACGGATTTTCTGCTTGAGCTCATGCCCGAGTTTGAATTTCTCGTTCGCGGAACAGCACTGCTAAATCAGCTCCGCGACCGCGGATATCCCCTGTCCTGCCCTGATATCGCGCCTGCTGATGAAAAGATATTCGATGCGACCGAGCTTTACAATCCCGCAGTTGCGCTCAAGCTTGCAGACGGCGAAGAGATAGTTACAAACGACATACGCTTTGCCGAGGACGACGCCTACATCTATGTTCTTACAGGTCCGAATCGCGGCGGTAAATCAGTCATCACATGTGCTGTCGGCATTGCCGCGGCTATGATGCAGCTTGGAATGTTCGTGCCTGCAAAGCATGCACGCATCAGCCCCGTAGATGCGATATTCACGCACTTCCCCACAGGTGCTGACGACACCATCGACAAGGGTCGTCTGGGTGAAGAATGCGCGCGCCTTGGTGAGATATTTGACTGCGTTACGAAATACAGCCTTGTCCTGCTTGACGAGTCGCTCTCATCCACAGGCTCATATGAAGGCTCATATATAGCCGCCGAGGTGCTGTCGGGGCTCTCCGTTGTTGGTTGCAGGACCCTGTTTGCAACGCATCTGCACGAGCTGGCTTCCGAGATCGACCGCATAAATGAAGATAACAAAAAGCGCGGCGGCGCTCTGATAGACACACTTGTTGCAGGTATAGACGAGGGCAAGCGCTCATTTAAGATATACCGTGCAAAGCCTGACGGAAAGTCTTACGCACGTGACATCGCGCAGAGATACGGACTTACGCTTGACAATATACTTGAAAAGCTTAAAAGCTGAATTATCAGCTGATATCGGCTATATCTTATATTATACAGATCAGACCGACACTAAGTACACGGTGTCGGTCTGATCATATTTAACAGATAGTATGCGATCAAAATAATATCAGCAGAAGGGATATCTCTTCTGCTGATATATATCTGCTCCTGTAAGCACGGGAGCTTATTTAATTATCGGAGAATGATAATTCTCCTTGCAATTTTTGTAATCCGAGATGCTGTCAATTATAATATTCAGTATCTCCTCGGGGGTCTTCTGCGTAGTATCTATAACGAGATCGAAATTATTATAATCGTAATAATCCACGCCGTATATATTCATAAATCTTTCTCTCTCGACTCTGCTTCTCTCAACGAGCTTTTCACAAGCCTCGCTTTCGTCTGCATAATGCTCTTCGTCGCCCCTCTGATTTGCCATAACGCGCCTTGCAGCCTCGCACGGCTCTATCGTGAGAAATATCTTGAATGTATTTTTCGCGAAATGCCACGCCATACGGGAATCAAAAATGAGATCCTCATCACAGCGCTCAAGGGATATTCTCGTAACTGTATTGTCTATCTCTGCATCAAGATTCGGGTGCTCCTTCATTCTCTGATTAAGCTCAAGCGTTGAGATACCGAGCGAACGAGCATACTCTCTCTGTACTGCACCTGTGCTGTATATCTGATATCCGTATTTTTCCTTTAACATATTACAGATCGTGGATTTTCCGCTGCCAAGACGTCCTGTGATCGAAATCAACATATGAGAATTAACCTCCGAGTCATTATAAAAAAATTAAGGCTTGAGAAATCAAACCCTCGGTTATATATATTATTATACTATATTTTTGTAAAAAATCAAGTCTTTTTTTCATTTTTGGACATATTTATTCAATATGCGAGAAAAAAAGCGGGATATTTTCCGTCTTTATGCAAAACATGCTGTAATTTAATATCGCAAATTTATTATTTTTATCGGCGACACTTGAAATTTCAGAAAATATATTATATAATATACTTATAAAGGTGACAGGAGTTTTATCATATGAAAGGATTAAAGACAGTATATATATGTTCCGAATGTCAGTATCAGACATTTAAATGGATGGGAAAATGTCCGTCCTGCGGAAATTGGAATACACTTGTAGAGGATGTTATAGACACATCTGCCCCACAAAAGAGTGAGAGCGTTAAGCGCCGCTCACCCATGTCAAGCGGCAAAAGCAATACTGCCGTTGCATACAGCGAGCTTGCCGTACCCGAATATATACGCTCGGAAACGGGTCTTAATGAGCTTGACCGCGTTCTCGGAGGCGGACTTGTTCACGGATCTGTCGTGCTTATATCAGGTGAGCCGGGAATCGGAAAATCCACACTGCTTATGCAGATATCCGACTGCCTCGGTCAAAGCAGAAAGGTGCTTTACGTTTCAGGCGAGGAATCGGGCGGACAGCTGAAGCTCCGCGCAAAGCGACTCGGAATACTCGGAAAAAACCTTTACATTCTTACAGAGACCAATATTGAGGACATCTTAGCTGAGTCCGACAAAATACACCCCGATGTTATTATAATAGACTCAATACAAACGATATACAGCGACGAGATAAGATCTGCTCCCGGCAGCATAACACAGGTGCGCGAATGTGCGCTGTCCTTTATAGGCAAAGCCAAGAGCGAAGGAATATCCATGCTCATAGTTGGTCATGTAAACAAGGAGGGCGGTATTGCAGGTCCTAAGGTGCTTGAACACATGGTGGACGCCGTGCTTTGCTTTGAGGGCGAGAAGCTCCAATCCTACAGAATTATCAGAGCCAACAAAAACCGT
>CAZVUD010000028.1:0-19990 GCA_964629615.1 uncultured Clostridium sp.
GACTTGAACCCATGACCTACCGGGTATGAACCGGTTGCTCTAGCCAACTGAGCTATCCCGCCATATTTGTCCTGTTATCGGACACACTTCGAGATCAAACGATCTCGCGACTTGATTATTATATCATATACGTTCTGGTTTGTCAATACTTTTTTGTAAAAAAATTTAAAAAAATTTCGCCGATTTTTCACCTTGCAAAATATATCTCTTTGCCCTTTAAACAAAAGGGCAAAGAGATATAAAGCCTTAATATTTTGACGCCGCGGCAACCTCTTTGCCTTCTATAAGCTTCTGCGCGTCGCTTATTATTTTCTCGGCATAAGACGAAAGAACATAGAATTTACCGTATCCGTTCTCGGAATTTGAAGAGCTCGTATCGGAAGAATCCAGCATCTCTATGGTGAAATAGGATTTTCTCTCGCTGTATCGGTAAAATCTGTACACGGTATATCTGGTATTTCCGTAAGAGTCCTCCGCAAGGACAGTTACCTTGAGCTGGCAGGGATTATTCTTATCTGCAAGTGAGAAATCATCGCTCTCTCTGAACGCCTTCATCTGCTCCTCGCTGAGATCAGCCATGCCCTCAAGCGTACCGTACAGCAAGCCCTTATAGAATTCTCTGAAGTTATCCACTTCATTCTTTACATTGAGCTTACCTGTTGAAAGCACGGTATCTATCTCATAATCAAGCTTATCTCCGTTAAAGAACACCTTACCGCCTGCCGAGGTCGCAGATCCGATGGTCATATCCGACACATCTCCCGTAGCCTCATTGACAAGATACACATCTCCGCCGTCGGTCAAATAATACGCACCCGAAGCCCAGACACCTACACAGCAATCCTCTGATGTAGCATTGCTCCATGTCTTAGTTCTCTTGGTATATTTTTCGACCTTACCTGTTTCGGTGTTGAATCTGAGATCGCTTCCGCCCGTTGCGTAATAAAGCTCTCCGGGCGTCTTTATATTTCCCGATGCATCATACACGGTTTCGGTGCGCACTGCACCCTTGATGAGCATGCTGCTCTCGTCATCACCGAAATACACGGGGTTTGCAAGATCGGATATTCTTGCCCACTCACCCGTTTTGGAATCTATAACTATATTTTCCTTATCCGCGGTGACATAGACATTTCCCTCGTGCCACGAGCCTATCTTATACGTACTGTATCTTGCATCAAGCGCGCGTCCGAGCGCAGACTCCTTGTCCGCAAAGAACAAAAATCCCGAATCAGTCGTAAAATAAGTGCACTCAAGCGTGGGCTTGCCGACAATATTCTGTGCCTCGCCCAGCCTGTTTCCGCTCGTATCTGTCTGTATTGCCTGTGCGGTGAGCTGATATTTTCCCTCAACGCTCTGAACGTCATAGAAATAGTACAAAACGTAATCTATCACATCATCGCTGTTGACATCCTGGGTCTTATATTCGCTGAATATATAGTTTGCGTCCTCTCTTACTCCGACGCTGTAGCTTATTCCGCCCGTCATATAATCGCCGCGCTTCACTGCCTTGAGCTTTTCAGAACCCGACATCAGGACATATATATCCCCGTCACGTCCTACTGTATATTTGTTTCCGTCAGCATCCTTAAGCTCCTCTCCGAGCTTTGATGACGGATATACCTTTGCTATACTGCTTTGTGAATTATCAAATTTAAATTCCGCACTAAAGCTCGGTGACTCTATGATTATATCCTGAATACTGCTTATATCAAGTATGAGATAGCGGTCATCATACCACTTATCTTCATCCCAATCAAGAAATTCAAGATAGCTCTCGTCTATGCAAACTATCATGTCGAAATTTTCGGAATAGGCATAGTAATGACCGTTTTCGTCCTTTTTGCTTATGCTTACGGTATTATAAACATAGGACTTGCCCTCCTCGGTGTCATTTTCGCTTTCGTGATACAAAAATTCCACCACATAGGAAGCTTCGGTAAGACCGTATTTTTCAAGCTCCTCGTATGTCGGAGAGAGCTTTACCACCTCAACAAATTCCATGGACGATAACTTATAGAGCATGGCGTTTATGTTGTCGGAATTGACATAATATCCCTTGGAATATTCGATATGTGACTCATACGGAAAGTAGGATTTCATGCTGTTATAGCGTTCGTTGAGATCGATATATGAGAAATCGCATATCTTTCCGCTGTGCTTTTCGAATATCTCGGCATATTTCTTGGCGATATCGGGATCCTTTTCTATCTCCGCGCTTATCTCCTCCTGCGTCATGCCGTCAAATCTTTCGCCGTAGAGCGCCTTAAGCTCGTCATCTATCGCCTTGTAATCTATCTTATCGTAGATGACATAATTCTTGACATCAAAGTATGTGCTCGCTCCCAGAGGATATACTATCATGGGAGTTATAAGGTCCTCTATGCGTGCAAGGATACCGTCCTCAACGCCTGCCGTACCTATTATATATATCCTGTCGCGTTTGCCCACCTCGGAAAAGCTTCCGTCGGCATTCTTGACATATCCGCCGTCATACATAGCATAATAGCCTGCGCCCGACACTATGGCGTCGCCGACGATAACTCTGTGCCATTCACCCGTCATGGATGTTATAGTATACACAGCAGGGGAATATTCATATTCTACGGTGACCTCGTTTCCGTCCTCGTCCTTCTCTGTCCTCTCACGGATCTCGGAGGCAAGACCGTACTCGGAAAGGTCTATCTCACCCGAATCCGTAAGGTTCGGGGATCTCAAAACATCCATGGAAAGCGGCTTACCGCACGCCACGGCAAACTGAGCGAACAACTCGGTATTAAAGAGCAATCCCTCTTTTCCCTCAACATAGAACGTGTTGTTCTCGCCGCGCTTGAATGTAAACGATCCATTGGAATTTGTAACAGCTATTGAGCTTATTATAATGCTCTTATCCGATGTGGATGACGCATCGTATGTCATCTGCTTGAACATCAAAACTCTGCCCGAATATCCGTATATCTCATCCTTATGCAGTGAGTTAAGATCATCTACATATATAGTATCGCTTATACTTCCGTTTGACGCATCTATCATAAGCTGTGTTCCGAGCTTTGTCTGATAATATCCGTCCTGCGTGACATCGCATCTAAGTCCGTCATCGTCATAGAGCGCATATACGCCGTTCTTTTTCCTTATATAGTATATGTTTCCGTCAACATCCTCATATTTGTATATGCTTGCCGCAATATTTACGGCAATAAGGGCAGCCGCAAGCAATACCACAGCCACAGCCATTATGATTATAGCCAGGCGCTGTCTTTTTCGCATATTTATGCTCTTGCGCTTTTCTTCTATTATCCTGCCGCTGTCATTTTTAGACCAATGCGCATATATCTCGGTGTCCGCATCAAAGCAAGTATCTGCATCTATCTTATCTCCGCCCGATATCTTAGTATACCAGCCATCGAAATCATATCCCTTACGGGCAGGTGTGGGCAAAGAAGGCAAGGTGTCCCCCGGCACGGTATCTATATATTTTTTATTGCACCTTCCGCCGCAAGATGCGAGCGAAAGTCTGATCTTTTTGTTATTATCTGTTGGCATTAAAATATCCTTTCAACCGTCAAGGTCACTTGTGCTTTCTTTTTACATTCACGACGATCCCGCAGGTGAATATTACAAGTGCAGGCACTATTGCAAGTACTGCTATATATTTATCCGCATTTGCGGTCAAGACCGTCTTGTTTGTCATCTCATGATCATAAAATGCCTTAAAGCCGAGGCTTACGGGTATTATCTCGCGTCCCGTCTGTCGCAACACCGACAAAATGACGTCTGTATTTCCGTATGCACTTGACTCAAGAGAGGAATTTTTGAAGAAATCCGTGCTTGAGCAAGCCATTACATATGAGGCGTCGTCTACTGAATTGTAGCTGTCCTCCTGTATATTTCTCGTCTCATGAGTTATGGTCATAAGGCTGAATCTTTTCTCGCTCGTTGCCATCTCATACACCTCGCCGCCAAGATATGACGCCGCTGTGTCGTATGTCGTAAATATGTTATAAAGGCTTCTTGAAACTCCGTTTTTGAAATACTGATAATAGTCGAACGCCTCGCCGCTTGAGCTTTCGCTTGCAAGTATATAGGTCTTGTTATAATTTTCCGAGATACCTATATATGTGCTGTTTGAAAAAACTGCCTTCGGAGGATAGCTGAGGCTCGTCAGATCCTTTACAAGCGACGCGCCCTTTCCGCTGGTCTCATATTTCGCAACCATATTGTCGCCGCCGTTTGCATCCACATTCATGGTAGCGTCGCGCACAACGAGATTTTCAAGCTCGCCAGCAAGATTTTCGCGTCTTGCAACGCATATTCCCCATTCCTCAAGATATTCCTCAAGGTTTTCAAGATAGGGAGTATCCCTGTCGCAAACATACATGAAATTATATGCATTGTCAATAAACTTATCAAGCTTTTCGATCTCGGAAACTCCGCTCTCGGAAAGATTTCCGAACGCCTTGAAGTCCTCCTTCGGGTTAAAGGTGAGTATCATCCTGCAATTTTCAGGGATCTCGTCATGCTCCAGATCCAGCGGCATGGGGATATATCCCGCCGCCTCTATGACCTTTATAAATTCCGTATATTCCTCTGCGACCTCACCGTTTTCAAGATATATCTCCTCGCCGTGATTTGTGGTTATGCACATTATGGGTGCTTCAGCCCTCGTAAGAGATATCATTGTGGTGGCAAATCGCTTTTCTCCGTTGTAAGCCCACGGTGTATCCTCATCGGAATCCGCGGTGAAGAAGGATTTGTATGCCAGATTTGCAAACTCGCTTCCAAATTCAACTATAACGTTTGAGGAATAAATGGTCTGCGCCGAATTTACCTTATATTTCTGCACCGCTGAAGGATTTTTCGATACATTTATATACTCAACGCTTATGTGATCGGGAAATTCATGCTCAAGGCTGCGCGCTGTATAGTTTGCATACCTCAAGTACTGATCTCCTTCTACCAGATCGGCATCTGCGCAAAATATTATCTTGAGCTTCAGGCGGTCGTCGCCCGTAGTTCCTCTTTCTTTATTTATCAAATCTATCTCGCGGATCACCTTGTCCTTGACAAGGGATACAAAGCCGTCGGACATAGTATACATGGTGGTATCATCCGCTATATACTTTGTATCGCTTATATCGGTAAAGATAAGGTGATCATGTGCAAGTAAGGAGAACACGATATTGAGCACCAGCACGAGAGCCAATACAGACGCTGTGATCAAGCGTCTTGCATATCTGCTTTTTTTCTTTTTTCCAAAAGCTTTTTTCGTGCTGTTTTCGCCAAAGCTATCCATATCCTTACCTCCTTTGCAATTTTTATACATATCTTCCATTATACCTTATCCACCCCTCAAAGTGCATTCTTGCGCCTTATGAGCACTACTGTTCCGCATACTGCGGCTGCAAGTGCAAAGAACGATGTGAAGGCAACAGTCAGGCATGTAGCCTCTCTTGTCGTGATGCTCTGCATCTCGGTCGTCGGGAATGGCTTTGACCTCAGGGATACAGGCGCATTGCTCTGTCCCATCATAACGCTGAGCTTGTCTATTACAGTTCCGTTTCCGTATACTGTGGACTGCACATAATTTTCAGACAAGAACGAGGTCGCCGCGCAAACTATGACATGCGATGTCTTATCGCCGTTTGTCTGCTTTGTTACCGACATAAGTGTGAAGGGCTCATCATCCGCTCTGTCAACAGCCCTGCCGCCTGCATATGCCTCTGCCGTATTGTATGTGGATATGAGAGGAAAATAAACTCTTTCCCTGCCCTCGTCGCTGTATCTGTAAGCATCTCCGTCGCGCGTATATTTATCCGACACGTTTATAGACGTAGAGGATGCAAACACCGCATCATTTACGCCGTCGCATATCTCATTTGCATAAGCGTTATCGGACACATGTCCGAATATTGTATATCCGTCAACGCTGACAGAATGCGCGCCATCTTTTATCTGATAGCATTCTTCACTGCCGCTCTCGCCCTTTTTGTGCGGAAAATCCGCTCCGAAGTCATAAAGCAGAGCCTCCAGATTTGCATGTCCGCCGCTGACAAAGGTGTCAGGCGATACGAATACCATGTAATTTCCGCCGCGATCGATGTAATCCTCTAACTTTTCTATTTCCGATATTCCCGACACACCTGTCGTAACGGTCATATCCTGCTTCGGATCCACCGTAAGAAGCAGGTCGCAGTCACTCGGAATGTCAAAATTCAGAATATCTATAAAATCGCAGGTATATCCCGCATCCGCAAGCGCATAGAAAAGCTCATAGCTGTCAACGCTCTCGCCGTGGTTTACCGTGAAATAGCATTTTGCATTGTCCTTGCTCGTAACTCTCATCATAGCCGATGCGATACGCTTTTCTCCGTGATAAGCCGTTACCGTGCTCGTGCTCACATCGCTTACGAACATACTGCTCTGACTTATAACATAAGAATCATCTCCGTATATAACGGCAACATCATAGGAATTTGTGACTCCTATCTCTCTTGCCCTTTTAGGCTGTTCCCATATATTCAGATATTCTGTGGTTATGTTATCGGGAAACAGCTCGCAGAGCTCACGCACGGAATTATAAACATACTTTTGCATCTCGTTTTCGGATATAACATCCTCATCGTCGCAAAAAACAATATTTATCTTTTCGCCATCATCAATATTCGGTATCACATTTTTATTCAAATATTCAACACATTCGTCCGATATTCCGTAAAGGAGATCGGACGACATATCGCCGTAAAGGCTGAATCTGTAGCACAGAACGGTAAATGCCACATTCAGTATGATCACCGCCGCTATGCTCAGTGCAGTTATAGCGATCGCCTCCGCGCCCCAAGCAATGGAGCGTTTTTTCTTACCTGATCTCATAGACTACCTCGCATCAGGATTCCCAACGACGCTTTTCATATACTCTTACCGTAAGGAAAAGGAATATGAACGCTATGGAAATATAATACAAAATAGCCGCATAGTCAAATATACCGGCAGAAAAATTTCCGAACCTTGAGAGTATCGAGAGCCAATTCAAGGCAACACGGATGGGGTACACGTCGATAAGCGACGAGAAAAGTCCCACCGCCACAAAGAACATGATGACGCTGATGGATATTATCGCCGCTGCAAGCTGATTTTCCGTAAGTGAGGATATCAGAACTCCGATGGATATGAAAGCCGCACCTATAAGTATCAAGCCGATAAGCGAGCCTATCACCTCAGCGCTCTGAGGTCCGATGTGCACCGTTGCATATGAAAGTCCGCCTCTTTCCTTGCTCGCTATGACATACAGCGGTATGAAATTGATAAGCGAAACCGCCATACAGCCGCAAAATACCGTAAATGCCGCAAGAAATTTGCCCATGACCATTCCCGTGATCGTCAAGGGGGAGGTCAGGAGCAGCTGCTCTGTGCGCAGCTTTTTTTCTTCCGCAAACAGCTTCATGGTAAGCAAGGGGATGAGCACGACCATGGCAAATATAAGAAGCGTGAAATAGGTCGATGTGTCATAGCTGCCCGAAAGCAATGTGGTATATCCGCAGGCTATCGCGGAAAATACGAGAAATATCCCCACAAAAACATAGCCTATGGGATTTATAAAATATGATCTCAATTCTTTTTTATATACTGCAAGCATATCTGTAATACCTTTCGTTTAAATAAGGTCCTCGCCTTTATGTGAGCGTGATCAGAGCATCATTTTTCAGCGCTGTCGCCGTCAAATGCTTCGTTTTTCTTTTCGGTCTCGGTGATGATCGTGTCGGCAAATTCGCCCTCAAGCGTCCTTCTGCCTCTCTTCTTTCGCTCATGCTTGATCTTCTGATCCTTGTCCTCTGTCTTATCAACGACAGAAATAAATATGTCCTCAAGGCTCATGCCGAGAGATTCAAGACCTATGAGAGCCCAGCCGCGCTCGGAAAGTGAGAAGAAGAGCTTTTTGCGTATATCAGTTCCCTGCTCGCTCTCTATCATGTATGTGTTGGCATCGCCGTCCTTTTGTGCAAGCGCCTCGGCATATACGATACCCGGGGTAGCCTTGAGCATGGCAAGCACTTCCTTTTGAGGTCCGCATATCTTTGCGTTAAACCTGCGGTTGTTTTCTGCAACTCTTGTTATGTTTTCCGTCTTTTCATCGGCAACTATCTTGCCTTTATTTATAATAACTATCCTGTCGCATACCGCCTGTACCTCCTGCAATATGTGCGTAGACAATATCACGGTATGGTCGCGTCCGAGAGTTCTTATAAGGCTTCTTATCTCAATGATCTGCTTCGGGTCAAGTCCGACCGTAGGCTCGTCAAATATTATCACCTTCGGATTTCCGACAAGCGCCTGCGCAATACCGACTCTCTGTCTGTATCCCTTGGAAAGATTACGAATGAGCCTGTGTCTTACATCCCCGATCTTTACAACATCGCATATTTCTGCAAGATGCGGACGTCTCGGAAGCGTACAACATTTAAGCTCGTAGACAAAATTCAAATACTCATCCACCGTCATATCAAGATACAGCGGAGGCTGTTCGGGGAGATATCCTATCAGCTTTTTTGCTTCAAGCGGATTTGTAAGCACATCTATACCATCAATGCTCACGCATCCGAAGCTTGCGGACAGATATCCCGTGAGTATATTCATAGTAGTGCTCTTGCCTGCGCCGTTCGGGCCGAGAAATCCGACCGTTTCGCCGCTCTCAACGGAAAAGCTTATATCATCAACGGCACACATGGAGCCGTAATTTTTTATAAGATGCTCGATCTTTATCATTTTTATACCAGCCTTACACAAAAATTTATTAGTAGTTACAATTCAACATCTTACATCTTAACACAAATTTGTAAACTGTTAATGAACACTTTTGAATTTCTTATATCAGTTGTATGATTTTTCGGTGAATTTTTAACTTTCCGTGCGTATTTTTGCAAAAAATTCCCATCATTAATATAAATAATCGCCAAATCTCTTGACGGAAAGGTATAATTCTGCTAAAATATAGAATGGATATGTGTGCTTAAATGCACGCGCAAAACCTATAATAGGAGGACTACAAACAAATGACGAGCATAAAAGATATATCCTTGGCTAAAAGCGGCAAGGACAAGATAGAGTGGGTAAGATCCTACATGCCCATCTTAAATTCCATCGAAGAGGAATTCAAAAAAACAAAGCCCTTTGAAGGTCTGAAGATCTCCATGTCCATCCATCTTGAAGCAAAGACCGCACGTCTGGCACATTGCCTGCGCGCAGGCGGTGCGACTGTAAGAGTAACGGGATGCAATCCCCTCTCCACTCAGGACGATGTTGCCGCATCTCTCGCTTATGACGGCTTTGAGGTAAACGCGCACCACGGCGCAACAGAGGAAGAATACATAAACGACTTAAAGAACACCCTTTCCTTCTGCCCCGATCTCATTATAGACGACGGCGGCGACTTTATAAATCTTCTGCACGGAGAATGCCGCGAATACGGCAAAAATCTCATCGGCGGCTGTGAGGAGACCACTACGGGAATACACAGACTGTTCGCACGTCAGGCAAAGGGGCTTCTCGATTACACCATGATTAATGTTAACGATGCAAATTGCAAACATTTGTTCGATAACAGATACGGCACAGGTCAGTCCACACTTGACGGAATAATGAATTCCACAAACCTTATGATAGCAGGCAAAACTGTTGTAATTGCAGGATTTGGCTGGTGTGGCAAGGGACTTGCCATGAGAGCAAAGGGCATGGGAGCAGATGTCATCATCACAGAGATCGACCCGATAAAGGCAATTGAGGCTGTAATGGAGGGCTATCGCGTTATGACCATGGACGAGGCGGCACCATTAGGTGACCTTTTCGTAACTCTCACAGGCTGCTCTGACGTTATCGTGCGCCGTCATCTTGAAGTAATGAAGGATGGCGTACTGCTTGCAAACAGCGGTCATTTCGACGTTGAGATAAATAAGCGCGACCTTCTTGAGCTTGCAAGTGAAAGGATACAGAGAAAGCCCAACATTGAAGGATACAGAATGAAGGACGGCAGAATGATAAATCTGCTTGCCGAGGGCAGACTTGTAAATCTGGCAGCAGGCAATGGTCACCCTGCCGAGATCATGGACATGAGCTTCGCAATTCAAGCAAAATCACTTGAATACCTTGCAAAAAATGCAGGAAAGCTTGAAAAGAGAGTTTATGCAGTGCCCGAGGAGATAGACAACGAGGTCGCAAAGATCAAGCTCGACTCCTTGAATGTACGCATAGACAGCCTCACAGACGCGCAGAAGGAATATCTCGCGCGCGTAGACTGATCTTTGGCGGTGGAGCTATGGAGCTTAAAACAAAGGTAGCCGTCATCGGTGCAGGACATGCAGGTGTGGAAGCGGCTCTCGCGTCGGCAAGGATGGGACTTGACACATTGCTGTTCACGCTTTCCCTCGATACCGTCGCAAATCTTCCCTGCAATCCGTCCATAGGCGGCACAGCAAAGGGGCATTTAGTCTATGAGATAGATGCCATGGGCGGTGCTATGGGCAGGCTTGCCGACCTTGCAAGCCTGCAATCCAGGACCCTCAATCTCGGCAAGGGCGCGGCTGTCCACTCAAAAAGAATACAAGCCGACCGCTCACTTTACACACGACTTGTAAAAAAAGCGCTTGAAAGCACAAAAAATCTTCGCATAATACAGTCTGAGGTCACAGATATCCTCACCGAAGAGTGCTCTTGCGGCTCGTATGAGCGCAAAATAGTAGGTGTAAGAACAAAACTTGGAGAAAATTGGAAATGTGACGCCGCAATAATCTGCACAGGCACATATCTTGCAGGAAAAGTATTTGTCGGAAACGTAAATTATCCGTCAGGACCTGATGGACTTCTGCCTGCAGACCGCCTGACGAGCTCTCTCATTCAAAACGGCGTTAAAATAATGCGATTTAAGACAGGAACACCTGCGAGAGTCAAGAGATCAACTATAGATCTCGACAGATTGGAGCGCCAGGACGGAGAAGCTATGCCTTTACCGTTTTCTTGGGCAACAAGCGAGGATCAGATCCAAAATTTGGAGCAGACGCCCTGCCATATCGTGTATACAAACGCCGAAACGCACAGAATCATCAAGGACAACATCCACCTTTCAGCCATGTATTCAGGTCAGATACACGGCACAGGACCGAGATATTGCCCATCTATTGAGGATAAAATAGTAAGATTCGCCGACAAAGAACGTCATCAGCTCTTTGTAGAGCCCATGGGACGCGACACAGACGAAATGTACATACAGGGTTTCTCGACATCTATGCCGACAGATGTGCAGTACAAAATGCTTCATTCCCTTTGCGGATTTGAAAATGCGGAGATAATGAGGTATGCATATGCGATAGAATACGATTGCGCAGACCCGCTTCAGCTCTATCCCACCCTTGAATTCAAGAAAATATCCGGACTTTACGGTGCAGGACAGTTTAACGGCACATCGGGATATGAGGAAGCAGGCGCTCAAGGTGTTGTTGCAGGCGCAAATGCCGCGCTCAAGATACTTGATCGCCCACCCATGATACTTTCGCGCCAAAGCAGTTATATAGGCACGCTTATCGACGATCTCACGGTAAAAGGCACGTCCGAGCCATACAGGATGATGACATCTCGCTCGGAATACAGGCTTTTGCTCCGTCAGGACAACGCCGACGAGCGTCTTACACCGACAGCATACGCATCGGGACTTATAAGTGAAGAGCAATACAAGGCTTACACAGAAAAGCGCGAGAGCATCGAAAACGAAAAGATGAGACTGGAATCTACATATATTTCAAAGGAAAATGCCTCAAAATTCCTGACAGAGCGCGGAATGGAAGCTTCAAAAAGCGGTCTTTCACTTGCCGATCTGCTGCGCAGGCCCGATATAACCTATGACGACATAGCGCCGCTTGACACAAAGAGATGCGAATTACCGCGCAGAGTCACACTCACCGCATCTACCGACATAAAATACGCAGGATATGTCAAAAGACAGTTGTCGGAGGTTGGAAGGATCACAAAATTGGAAGAAAAAAGGCTTCCGGGCGACATAAATTACTCATCCATACGCGGTCTGCGCATAGAAGCCGCCCAAAAGCTTGAAAAGATCAGACCGCTGACTGTAGGTCAGGCGTCAAGAATAAGTGGCGTAAACCCTGCCGACATTTCGGTCTTGCTCATATATCTCGGCATAAAATAAAGGAGAATGTATGCAATTATCTGAATTTTCTTTGATATACAGCGAAATTCTCGCAAAAAACTCACTTTCGGAGTATATTTCCGAAAATATCATTCAAAAATTTTACGATCTTTATAATTTAATACTTGAATATAACTCGCACACCAACATCACAGCAATAACCGACGCCGATGAGGTCATTCTTAAGCATTTTGCTGATTGCCTTTTTGTAGCAAAGCTCATTCCGGATGGCGAATGCGACCTTATCGATATAGGCTGTGGCGCAGGATTTCCCTCATTGCCAATTGCCATTGTGCGCCCCGATATCAACATAATCTCTCTTGACAGTACGTCAAAAAAGATAGATTTTGTAAATTCGGCGGCAAAATCCCTTGAAATTTCCAATTTGCAAGGTGTTTCAGCAAGAGCTGAAGAATATATCAAGCAAACAGGGGCAAAATTTGATATTTGCGTAAGCCGCGCAGTTGCAAGATTGAACATTTTATGCGAGCTTTGCATTCCTTATCTGAAAATAAACGGCAGGTTTTTGGCTATGAAAGCGAGATCAGGCGACGATGAGCTAAACGAAGCATTGCAAGGCATCAAAAAGTTAGGTGGCGAACACGAACGCACCGAAAAATTTGAGCTTATCGGCAAAGACGAATCATTTGAACGAAACATTATAGAAATAGCAAAGATCTCAAAAACACCGTCTGCATATCCGCGCAGATACGGTCAGATACTCAAAAAACCACTTTAAAGTACTGTTTCACGTGAAACACAATCGTACAGTCCATGGTACTTTTTGTTAAGGCGTGTTAATTCGTTTCACGTGAAACACGTCAAATCGTACCATCGATCAAAACTGTTTCACGTGAAACTATCCGATTGCAGAGCAGCTTATTTACGGTCATCATCTGCGATTCGGCTGAAATATTGACGGTATCGTCTGTTTCACGTGAAACAGACACAGTTTATGCATCCAAACTGCGTTTTTTAATCAAAAACAGCGCTGCTTGGTGGATTTTTTTGAAATATCTATTGAAATTACGCAAAAAATATAGTATAATACTATTGTTAGTTTACACGGAGGTAAAAGACTTGGGAAAGATAATATCATTCGCAAACCAAAAGGGCGGCGTTGGCAAGACAACATCTGCCGTAAATGTTGCAGCTTCTCTCGGAGTTCTCGGCTACAAGGTGCTTCTTATTGACCTTGACCCTCAGGGCAACGCGACGAGCGGCGTTGGTATCTCAAAGCGCGCCTTGAAAGCAACCATAAACGATGTTCTCGTGGGTGAAATGCCTGCAAAAGAGGCGATCAGGACCACAGAATACGCAAATCTTGACATAATTCCTGCAAATATAGCACTTGCAGGTGCAGAATATAACCTTTATCAGGACGGTGGAAACGAAAAGATCATGAAAAACGCACTTTCAGAGGTGCGCGACAAATATGACTACATAATAATCGACTGTCCCCCCTCACTTTCCATGCTCACGGTCAACTCTATGGTGGCAAGTGACGGAGTTATAATCCCCATGCAATGCGAATTTTACGCACTTGAGGGACTTTCACAGCTCACAGTGACGATAAATAAGATAAAAGCCAACTTCAACCCTGCGCTTAACATAGTCGGAATACTCATAACTATGTACAATTCCAGACTTTTGCTCTCCATGCAGGTAATAAATGAGTTGAATAAGCATTACAGCGACAGACTTTTTGAAACCAAGATATCCCGCGGCGTAAAGGTATCCGAGGCTCCCGGCTTTGGCATGCCCGTATACTACCATGATAAGCGCTCAAAGGGTGCTGTAGAGTATCTCTCGGTTGCAAAAGAGCTTGCTTCGCGCATATGATCGCACATAATATCGCATATAATACTGAAAGGAAGGCAAAAATATGGCACGTGGTGGACTTGGAAGAGATTTTTATTCAATTCTCGATGATAATATGCTTGAAGAAAAGAAGGACAGCGTGACGACTCTCAAAATATCAGACATAGAGCCGAGAGCCGATCAGCCCAGAAAGACATTTGATAGCGAAAATCTTCAGCTTTTAGCCGATTCTATAGCATTACACGGCGTTCTTCAGCCCATAATCGTAAGAGAAAATCCGAATTTTGCGGGCTCTTATGAGATAATTGCAGGTGAAAGACGCTGGAGAGCCTCCAAAATGGCAGGACTTTCGGAAATGCCCGTAGTTATCGTGGACGGCGACGACCTGAAGATAGCGCAGATAGCGCTTGTTGAAAACGTTCAGCGCGAGAACCTTAATCCCGTTGAAGAAGCGCTTGCATACAGCGCACTCATGGAAAGACACGACCTTACGCAGGATCAGATAGCAAAAGAGGTCGGCAAGAGCCGTCCTGCGGTTGCAAACATGCTCCGCTTGCTCGATCTTCCCGACGAAGTGCTTGAGATGCTTAAGAACGAAAAGATATCCAGCGGTCACGCAAGAGCCCTTCTAGGACTCAAAAATGACGAGGATATGATCCTTCTTGCGCAAAAAACAGAGGAAAAGGGTCTTTCCGTGCGTGAAGTTGAGCGCATCGTAAAGAGCATGAACGAAAAGAGCGAAAAGGTGGCTGACATCATCCCCGAAACTCCCGATTCTCAGCGTAAGGTATACATGAAGGATCTTGAAAAGAAGGTCATGCAGACCCTCGGCAGAAAGGTAAAGATAAATCAATCTGCAAAGAAAAAGACTCTTGAGCTTGCTTACCACAGCGACGAGGATCTTGAAGAGCTGTTGTCGCTCATATGCGGCAAAGACATATTCGGCGATCACTGACCGCCCGATCTAACTTGTATTAAACGAAAGGAAACACAAAAATGCTTGACATAAACTATATAAAGAGCAACCCCGAGGAAGTTATAGAAAGGCTTGCAATAAAAGGAAAAGACGCACGCGAGGAGATCGAAAAGATCCTTGAGCTCGACGCAAAAAGACGCGCCGTTATATCCTCCACAGAGAGCATCAAGGCAGAACAGAACAAGCTCTCAAAGATGATCCCCCAGTATAAAAAGGAAGGTAAGGATCCCTCCGAGATCTTTGCAAGATCCAAGGAGATGGGCGCAACCGTAAAGGCAAACGAGGAGCAGAAGAAGCTTATCGAAGCTGAGCTTCAGAGCTACATGCTCGGTCTGCCCAACCTCCCCGACCGCGACCTTAAGAGCGGCGGAAAGGAGAACAACGAGCCTCTCAGATACTTCGGAGAGCCCCACAAATTTGATTTTGAGCCCAAAAACCACGTTGATCTCTGCACTTCTCTCGGACTTATCGACTACGACAGAGGTACAAAGCTCTCAGGCTCGGGATTCTGGATATACAGAGGAATGGGTGCAAGACTTGAATGGGCACTCCTTAACTACTTCATAGACACACATCTTAACGACGGATACGAGCTTATTTTGCCCCCTCACATGCTTGAATATGAGTGCGGCGTTACTGCAGGACAGTTCCCGAAGTTTGCCGATGAGGTATATAAGATAGAAAACCCCACCGACAACCGCCAGAGATACATGCTCCCCACAGCCGAGGCAGCGCTTGCATCCCTTTACAGAAACGAGATACTCACAGAAGCTGACCTCCCCAAAAAGCTTGTCAGCTACACGCCTTGCTTCAGACGCGAGGCAGGATCTTACCGTTCAGACGAAAGAGGCATGGTAAGAGGTCACCAGTTCAACAAGGTAGAGATGTTCCAGTACACTCTCCCTGAGAAGAGCGACGAAGCATTCGACGAGCTTGTTGCAAAGGCAGAAAGACTCGTTTCGGGACTTGGCTTCCACTTCAGAACAGTTAAGCTTGCCGCAGAGGACTGCTCTGCATCCATGGCAAGAACATACGACATTGAGATAAACATCCCCTCAATGAACGGATACAAGGAGGTAAGCTCGGTATCCAACGCGCGCGACTATCAGGCAAGACGCGGCATGATGAGAGTAAAGAGAGCAGACGGAAGGATCGAATATCTGCACACTCTCAACGGCTCAGGTCTTGCAACATCCAGAATACTTCCCGCACTTGTTGAGCAGAATCAGAACGCTGACGGAAGTGTAAATGTACCTGACGTACTTAAGAAGTATCTCGGCGTTGATGTTATAAGAAAGAACTGATAGCATCAGACAATAACAAGCAAAGCGCGCCCAAAAAGAACACACGTTCTATGGGCGCGCAAATTAAAAATAAAAAACAAAGGCAGAAATAATAATGAATATACCTTTTCTTTTATCCGAGGAAAAGTCATTGTTCCAAGAGCTTTGGACATACATTACCGATAAATACTTCAACCCCGACCGCGTCTACCTTGAGAACATTGACGCAGGCACGAGCAAGCTGATATCGCTCCGCCTGATAATAGTAGGAATAACGGTGGGCTTTTGCATCGCCGCGATCATGACCGTTGTAGACAAAAAGCACCTCGGCGGACTTGTGCGCAAAATGATAAGCGAGGAATGTATCGGCAAAGACAAGAGCATGACTCTTTATGAGCTTGGGTACGGAAAAGATCCGACTGTGCGCGGAAGCGTCAAAAACGGAAGTGTGCTGAAAAGATGGGTGCATTGTGTTGAAGAGGAGGAATATATCCTTGAAATGCAAAAAAAGCGCGAGGAATATGAGGCTGACGCCTCAAATGACAAGCCGAGATTCAAAGAAATACCCTTTAAGCGCGACCCCGACAAGCACCATTTTTATATCGACGAAGAGCAAAGATACGCAGCCGAGGTAAAATTCGACGCAAAGGGCGCAAACTGGGTGAGTGTTGTACTTGTGATACTGATCTCGATCGTGATATGCGCATTTTTGTGCTACATCGTGCCCGACATGCTCACCATGCTCGATAATTTCATCTCAGGCTTCCGAAACACCGACGGAAATGTGATAAAAAAATAACGGAGGACAAATGTACAGACCACAAATAGCGATATTGCCGTCCATAGACGGTGACAGACTCACAATAAAGGGGAGATATCTCGCGGCGATCTGGGAGGCAGGCGGCATAGGTGTCGTGCTTGAGCCTACGACAGATGCAGAGAAGATACAGGAATATGCAAGCATGTTCGACGGATTTCTCATCAGCGGCGGCGTAGACATAGACCCGAAATTTTACGGCGAAGAAAAGAAATTTGACAATGTTGAGATAGACAGCGCGCGCGACGCATTTGAAAGCTTTGCGATACCTACATTTTTTGCCACAGGCAAGCCCATGCTCGGCATTTGCCGCGGACTTCAAGCCATGAATGTATTTCTCGGCGGCACGCTGTATCAGCACATAGATGGTCACAAGCAGACCGAGAGCGGCGACACGGTCACCCACGCGGTAGATCTTGCTTCAGACGGCTTGCTTTATGATATAGTACGCTGCGAGAGCATTGCGGTAAACACCTTTCACCATCAGGCGATAAAGGATCTTTCCCCCAAGCTTTGCATAGACGCGTGCTCACACGACGGATATATAGAGGCAGTGCATGCAAAAGACCGCAAGTTTTGTCTTGGTGTGCAGTGGCACCCCGAGATATACAGGCAAAAGGACGAAAATATGCAAAAATTGTTCCTTTCATTTGTAAATGCCTGCAAATAATATATTTTTACGCAAAACGGCTTGACTTTTATGTAAAGCCGTTATATAATTATAGTATAGCAATAAAGGCTCGATACCAACTGACGAAGGGCGCATGCCGCGGAGTACCGCAAAGGAGGTATCGGGAATAATCTCGCCGTTTCGTCTGGGCAGTTCTGTTCCGAAAATTTCGGGGCAGACTGCCCATTTTTATTTTCAGAACACAAATAAAAAGGAGAATATGTATGAACATCTACGAAAAGCACACACCGAAGGAGCTTATCAGCGGCAATTCCTACGTTGGCAGAGGCATAATTGCAGGCAAGACGCCCAACGCGCGCTATGCGGCTTTTGCTTATTTCATCATGGGGAGGAGCGAGAACAGCCGAAACCGCGTGTTTAAAAAAGAGAAGAGTGGCGACATCACCATATATCCGTTCGATTACAACAAGGTAGAGGATCCCTCTCTCATCATTTATTCCCCCGTGCGCAGATACAAAAACAGCATTATAGTTACAAACGGCGACCAGACCGACACGATATACAAATTCTTGTCGGAAGGCAAGAGCTTTGAGGACGCGCTCAGAACGCGCGCTTTTGAGCCTGACAGACCCAATTTCACGCCGCGCATAAGCTGTGTCATAGATCTTGAAGGGGGAGACTTTTCCTACAAGATGAGCATACTTAAGAGTGGAGATGAGCTTGGCAGCGTTTGCAACAGATACACATACTCATATTCCCCGATAAACGGGCTCGGTCACTTCTTGCACACATATATTTGCGACGGCGATCCCATCCCCACCTTCTGTGGCGAGCCTGAAAGAGTCAAAATGAATGACGATATAGACAGCTTTGCAAACGAAATATGGGAGCATCTCGACAAGGACAACAAGATCTCCCTCTATGTCAGATATATAGATCTTGAGAGCGGCGAGATAAGCGACAGATTGTTTAACAAGAACGTGTAAAAATAAACAGATAATTTAAAGGAGAAGCTAAAATGACAGAATTTTCTCTCAAATACGGATGCAATCCCAACCAAAAGCCTGCACGGATATACATGAGCGACGGCTCACAATTGCCGATAGAGGTATTGTCGGGCAGACCCGGATACATAAATTTCCTTGACGCATTCAACTCATATCAGCTCGTGCGCGAGGTAAAGGAGGCAACAAAGCTTCCGTGCGCCGCATCATTCAAGCATGTCAGCCCCACATCCTGCGCAGTTGGACTTCCCATGTCCGAAAGCCTTAAGCGCGCTTGCTTTGTGGATGACATTGAGGGTCTTGACGAAAGTCCGCTTGCATGCGCTTATGCAAGAGCAAGAGGAACCGACAGAATGTCGAGCTTTGGCGACTGGATCGCCTTGTCAGACGTATGCGACAAGACTACAGCCCTTGTGATCAAGCGCGAGGTTTCCGACGGCATCATTGCCCCCGGCTACACAGACGAGGCACTTGAGATACTCAAGACCAAGAAAAAGGGCAATTATAATATAATAAAAATGGAAGAAAACTACACTCCAAACAAGATAGAGCACAAGGAAGTCTACGGCGTTACCTTTGAGCAGGGCAGAAATGATCTTAAGATAGACGCGTCCATGCTTGAGAATGTTGTTACAAAGAGCAAAGACATTCCCGATCATGCCAAGACAGACCTTGTTATAGCTCTCATAACCATCAAATACACGCAGTCAAATTCCGTTTGCTTTGCATTTGACGGTCAGGCCATCGGTGTAGGCGCAGGTCAGCAGTCGAGAATACACTGCACAAGACTTGCAGGAAACAAAGCCGATCTTTGGCATCTGCGCCAGAGTGAGAGGGTATTGGATCTTCCTTTCCTACAAAGTCTCGGAAGACCTGACAGAGACAACTGCATAGATGTATACCTTTCCGACGACTGCGACGACGTTATAGGTGAGGGCAATTGGCAGAATTATTTCACGCATCAGCCAAAGCCGTTTACGCGCGAAGAAAAGAGGGAATATCTCAATTCTATCACGGGCGTTTCTCTTGCGTCCGACGCATTCTTCCCGTTTGGTGACAATATCGAAAGGGCAAAAAAGAGCGGTGTTAGCTATATTGCTCAGCCCGGCGGCTCTGTGCGCGACGATCAGGTGATCGAAACTTGCGACAAATTCGGTATTGCCATGGCGTTTACAGGCATCAGACTCTTCCATCATTGAGAATTTTTCCCGTTTTTTTCCGCTTTTTTGAAAAAAGCTTGGCTTCTTCCGCTTTTTTGAAAAAAAGCT
>CAZVUD010000029.1:0-19645 GCA_964629615.1 uncultured Clostridium sp.
CGCCCTTCAAGTCTATCATGTAGTGATAGAATGTAAAGGGTCTGCCCTCTCTGTATCTCTTAAGCATAAGGTCAGCCAGCTGCTCGTACTGTGAGAGCACGATGGGAAGGTCCTCCTTTGTGAGAGTGGTAGGCTCGTCCTCAGATCCAACGACAGGCTCCATGCTGAGCTCTGTAAATCCGAGATCGAGCATCTGCTCTATATCCTTAAGAAAATCGGGGTTCTCGTGGGTAAACGTTCCCCTCATATAGTAATTCTTTCCGCCTCTTGCCTCAACAAGCTTCTGGAATTTCGGAACTATCTTATCCCAGCTTCCGTTGCCCATATAGTCAACGCGGTACTTATCATGCACCTCGCGTCGTCCGTCAAGGCTGAGGACAACATTACTGCACTCGCGATTTGCAAAATCTATAACATCATCGTCAATGAGCATGCCGTTTGTCGTCAGTGTAAATCTGAAATTCTTGCCTGCCTCCTTCTCAATGGAACGGGCATAAGCCACAAGCTGCTTTACAACATCAAAATTCATAAGCGGCTCGCCGCCGAAAAAGTCCACCTCAAGGTTTCTTCTGCCCTTGGAATTGGCTACAAGAAAATCAAGCGCCTGCTTTCCTACCTCAAAGCTCATAAGAGCTCTGTCACCGTGATATTTTCCCTGACTTGCAAAGCAATATGAGCAATTCAGATTGCACACATGCGCCACATGCAGGCAAAGCGCCTTGACAACGCCAGCGCTCTTCTCCTTAAGCTTGCCTGCCATGCCCTCAAAGCTGTCAGGCGTAAAGAGCTTGCCCGCGCTCTTCAATTCCTCAAGCTGTGCAAAGCATGCATCTATTTCAGCCTCATTTACCTCGGGATCTGTTGCATATTTTTCAAGGATCCTTCTCTTGATCTCGTCAAGCGGTGTATCCTCGTACATTTCTATTATATCAAACGTAGCGTCGTCAACCACGTGTACCGAGCCTGAATATATATCCAAAACGATATTAAGCCCGGAAAGCTTATAACAATGTACCATAAACGTGTATATCCTTTCTGTATTCACAAAAAATGCCGCCACGTAGGGCGGCAATCTTTTGAAGCAAAATTACTTATTTGTATTTTCGCACTGCTGATTTGCAATGCCGCAGCTTGTCTTGCAAGCAGACTGGCAGGATGTCTGGCACTCGCCGCAACCGCCGTTCTTTGCGCTGTCACAAAGATTCTTTGTATCCAAAGTCTTGATAGCCTTCATATTCTTATCCTCCGATAAAAATTATTTTTCATTATTATATCACATTTAGACATTTAAGTCAATAGGTTGAGCGAAAAAAGCTCAAAATGGAGCTGTGAGCATTATTCAAGCTCAAATGCACCTGTATAGAGCTGGTAATAAGTGCCCTTCTTTTCGATAAGGCTCTCATGAGATCCCCTCTCTATAATGCGTCCGTGATCAAGCACCATGATAACATCGGAATTCATGATGGTAGAAAGTCTGTGTGCGATAACGAATACAGTTCTTCCCTTCATTATCATGTCCATGCCTCTTGATACGATAGCCTCTGTTCTGGTATCTATGCTGGAGGTAGCCTCGTCCATGATCATTACGGGCGGATCGGCAACTGCCGCACGCGCAATGGCAATGAGCTGTCTTTGACCCTGCGAAAGGTTTGCACCGTTATTATGAAGCTCGGTGTTATATCCGTTCGGAAGTCTCTGTATAAAGTCGTCAGCGCCTGCAAGCTTTGCGGCTCTTATGCATTCGCCGTCGGTCGCGTCAAGCTTACCGTAGCGTATATTATCCATGACAGTGCCCGTAAACAGGTTTGTCTCCTGAAGCACTATACCAAGCGAGCGGCGAAGATCGCTCTTCTTTATCTTATTGATATTTATACCATCGTATCTGATCTTTCCGTCGGCGATATCATAGAATCTGTTTATGAGGTTTGTAATGGTAGTCTTACCCGCACCCGTAGATCCGACGAATGCGACCTTCTGACCGGGCTCTGCATATACATTCACATCGTGAAGGACGGTCTTGCCCTCCTCATATCCGAAGTCCACATCATACATTCTTACATCTCCGCGGAGTATCTCGTATGTCAATGTGCCGTCAGAATGGGGATGCTTCCAAGCATAAAGACCTGTGTATGTGTCGCTCTCCACGATCTTTCCGTCGCGTGTCATGGTAGCATGCACGAGAGTTACATATCCGTCGTCTGTTTCGGGCTTTTCGTCCATAAGGGAGAATATTCTCTCTGCGCCTGCCATAGCCATAACTATGGAGTTTATCTGCTGTGAGAGCTGGTTTACATTACCTGTAAACTGCTTTGTCATATTAAGGAACGGGATAACTATATCTATCGTAAATGCAAGACCCGATATAGATATATTCGTAGCTCCCGAGAGGATGAATATACCTCCTGCAAGTCCGCAGATAACATAAAGTATGTTACCTATATTCATTATTATGGGTCCTAAGCAGTTTGCATATGCATGTGCCTTATAGCTTGCCTTATACAGGTCGTCATTTATCTTATCAAAGTCCTCCTTGCAAGCCTCCTCGTGGCTGAACACCTTGATAACTCTCTGTCCGTTCATCATCTCCTGAACGAATCCCTCGGTCTCAGCTATAGCCTTCTGCTGACGTATGAAGTGCTTTGCCGAGCCGCCGCCTATCTTCTTGGATACCAGCACCATGGCGACTACACCCAGCAGTATGATGAGTGTCATCCACAAGCTGTAATAAAGCATTACGAACAGCACCGTAAGAACTATGGTTCCTGCCTGAAGCAGTGTGGGAAGCGACTGTGATACGAGCTGTCTGAGAGTATCTATATCGTTTGTATAATAGCTCATGATATCGCCATGCTTATGAGTATCGAAATACTTTATGGGCAGGCTCTGCATCTTCTCAAACATCTTGCATCTCATCTTGTTAAGGAATCCCTGCGTCATGTACGCCATAAGCTGTGTATGGATCGCAGTAAGGGTTATTCCGAGAAGATATATGCATATGAGGATCACGACAAGGGGGATTATCTCACCCGATGCCTCAGACCATGTCTTTAACACCTCGCCGCTCTTGGGATCAAAGCATTCCGTAATGACCTTGATCACCTTCTGGGTAAATATTGCAGGGATAGCTGACACTATCGCGCACAAAACTATGCACACCGCAGCCACGGGAAGAAGCACGGGATAGAAGCTGTGGAGCATCTTTATGACTCTGCCGAGAACTCCGAAATTCATCTTGCGCTTCGGAGGCTTTTTATTCATCTGAGCATTGCTGACATTTTTATTCATCTCACTCATTGCTATCCCCTCCCTTCGTCTGCTGCTGATATACTTCCTTGTATATATCGCTCGTTACGAGCAATTCATCATGCGTTCCGATATTAACTATCTTACCGCCGTCCATTACTATGATCATGTCGGCATCCTCAACAGAGGATATTCTCTGCGCGATTATGATCTTTGTGGTAGTGGGAATGAATGAGCGGAAGCCCTGACGAATGAGTGCGTCGGTCTTGGTATCGACCGCACTTGTGGAGTCGTCAAGAATAAGTATCTTCGGCTTCTTCAAAAGTGCTCTTGCAATGCAGAGCCTCTGCTTCTGACCGCCCGATACGTTAGTACCGCCCTGCTCTATATAAGTGTCATATCCGTCGGGGAAGGATGAAACGAACTCATCAGCGCATGCAAGCTTGCAAGCCTCGATTATCTCCTCGTCCGTCGCATCAGGGTTGCCCCAACGCAGATTTTCCTTTATCGTGCCCGAGAAGAGCAGATTCTTCTGAAGCACCATGGCACATGCTCCGCGAAGCGTATCAAGGTCATAATCTCTTACGTCGCGTCCGCCTACCTTTACCGTGCCCTCACTTGCATCATAAAGACGCGGTATGAGCTGAACGAGGGAGGATTTACTCGATCCCGTTCCGCCTATGATACCGACAGTCATGCCGGAATCGATGTGAAGGTTTACATCCTCAAGGGCAAATTTCTTGGAATCCTTTGCATACTTGAAGTTGACGCCCGAAAAGTCCACAGAGCCGTCGCGCACCTCATATACAGCCTCGCTCGGAGATGTGAGTGCAGGATATTCGTCAAGCACCTCTACTATTCTCTTTGCAGACTCAGCAGACATGGTTATCATTACATATATCATGGACAGCATCATGAGCTGTACAAGCACCTGCATACCGTAGGTAAGCATGGTGGATATCGTCGCGATACCCGCAACATCTGCATTTATTATTGCAAGCTTTGCACCGAGATACAAAACGAGCACCATATTGAAGTTAGAGCATACCTGCATAAGAGGAGAGTTTAAAGCAACTATCCTTTCGGCTTTTGTAAAGTCATTGCAGATATCGCCTGCGGCAGCCGCAAACTTTTTATTTTCATATTCTTCTCTTGCAAAGCCCTTTACGACACGCATGCCGCGAACATTTTCCTCAATGGATTCATTGAGCTTATCGTACTTTTTAAATACCGCTCTGAAGGCAGGCATTGCCTTCTTTGCCACCATAAAGAGTCCAAATCCGAGAACAGGCACTATTACCACGAACGTAACAGCCAGAAGTCCGCCCATATACACCGCCATGGCGATTGAGAATATGAGCATAAGAGGAGCTCTCACGGCAGTTCTTATGATCATCATAAATGACATCTGCACGTTGCTGACATCAGTCGTAAGTCTTGTAACGAGCGATGTCGCAGAGAACTTGTCTATATTTTCAAATGAATAGGTCTGTATCTTACTGAAAATGTCGTGGCGCAGATTCTTTGAAAATCCTGCCGATGCCTTTGCGCATGTTGCTCCGGCAATACCGCCGCATGTAAGCGACGCCATAGCCATTATAACGAGGATAACACCTATCTTCAATATTTCTCCGATGCTGCTGCCTGTCTGTATCGCGGTGATAAGATTGGCAGTCATAAACGGAATGAATATCTCGATTATTACCTCACAAACGATAAATATCAAAGTCAGCACAGTTTCTTTTTTGTACTCTCTGATACATTTCGCAAGCTTCTTTAACATACTTTTTTCCTTTCTTTATATTTGAATTATTTTTTTCAATCTTTGATGTCTGAAAGATTATTCTTCATCTTTTCAAGCGTTTTAAAGAAGGCATCCAGCTCCTCTTTGTCTATTCCGCTTATCGCCTGTGCATTAGTTCCGTCTATGACCTGCACCACGGCATTATGCATATTCCATCCGCTTTCCGTGAGAATTATCTTTTTTAAGCGCGCGTCGTAATCAACGCCCTCTCTTACTATAAGCCCCATTTCTTCAAGCGACTGGAGCATCTTTGACACGGTAGAGCGTCTTATGGAAAAGCCTGTTTCCACATCCTTCTGAAACGCCTCGCCGCCCGCTTTTGCAATATACCCGATGATGCATCCTGCAGAGCAGGTAAGCGAATCAAGGTATCTGTACTCCTCGGACTGCTCGATCTTGCGTTTTATCATATGTGATAAGACCTTAACCTCATAATAAAGATCCATTGTTTTTCCCCTTTACAAATTGCTTGTTAGCAACGCCAACAAATATTGTACTACATTTTTTTGATATTTGCAATAGTCAATTTGCACAAATTACAAAAAAATCATACAAAGAATGATCCCTTACATACACAACAAATATCACGGCGCAAAAGATTGCGCCGTGATATTATTTTAAGTCTTTTTGGGACCGTTTATTATCTTGCCCTCGGTAGCATCGAATATGGAATATTCATATATGCTCTCGGTGTGGTTGTATTCCACAAGGAAATACTCATGCTCTGCATTGCTGCATTCGGAATATTTTGCATATTCATCCTGCGCGAGCTTGGAAACGAAAACGCCTATCCTGCTTGCGTAATCATTCGTGCAATCTTCCTTTTTCATATTGAATATCGCACCTGCCATCTCATCCTTCTCTGCAGACATGAATGTGGAGGAATTATAACCGCACATATATATGTCAGGATAGAAGAAGAGTATGAGCTCTGCATTTATGGAGGACTCTACATCTATAAGTCCGAGCTTTTCAAGCTGAGCCGCCTTTTCGGGGTAATTGCTCGTGGGCGTGCTGGGATGTCCCTTGTAGTAATATACGAATTCGTCGCCGTAATATGCCTTCATAAATGAAACATATGCTTCAAAGTCGGGCTCATTGGACGCGGTAGCCCACGAGCCTAAGAACATCATTGCCTTCTTGCCCTGCTTGCTTGCTTCCTCAAACATCTCGTTGTTGAAGTTATAGAGCTTCTTGAGGTCTGCCTTATCATCATCGCTCATCACAGTCAAAGGAGTTGCAAAATTTCTTTCAACAATGACATTGTTTTCTGTGTTCTCATAAACACCGTTGTTCGCCTTGAGCACGTCATTTGCAAGCAATGTCGCTACGAACTCACTGTCTGTTGAGCTGAGAGTCTCGGTCCTCGGACGGAGCAACCACCACTCTACGTTGGTCATCTCCTTTGCAATAACATACGCATACTGTCTTATAGCTGTGGTATCGACAGTAAACTTCTGTGTCCAATTGTAATCATTAGCCGCTCTTACCTCGCTCATAAGAGTCTTTAAGTTATTTGCCATCTCGGCGTACTTTACCTCTGCATCAAAGCCATCTTTCTCTATATTGAATGCCTTCTGGAACTCGCTGTAGGAAGCACCGCCGTCTGAAAGCAGAACAACATCGTAGTTTTCTTCCTTGATGCCGTTGCCTGCCATGAGCTTGGGGTAAAGATATGTGTTATAGTCATTTATATAAAGGTGGAATCTCGCATCGGGGTCAATACTCAAAAGCTCCTCTATATATGCGTCGGTCACCTCGACCATCCTGTTGTAATTATTATGCGTAAGCACCTCGGAGATGTCTACCGTGGGCATAGCATATACATTATTGGGAAGCTCGCTCCAATTCCAGCTGCCGGGTCTTGCAAGCCATACGAATGCAGGTATGGTATAGTCCTTTGTTATCTCCTTCATGTTGAGCGTGAAGTAGAGCTGAGGCATAGAGCCCGATATGGGAGCTATAACATACTCTCCGCACACAACAGGAACATTGATGCTTACCTCTCTCTTTGCGCCATCGCTGTCTGTCGTGGTCACAACAACATTCTGAGAACCGTAATATGCATAGAGCTCGGCTGCCTCATCGCTGAGTCCCTCGCCCTCAACAGTCTTTTCGGAAACTATCATGTCGCCGTGCACTACCTTGATGCTTACAGACTTGAGTCCGTCGCCGTTTTCCCATTTTACGGCTACCTTCTGCTCCTTCTCTATCTGTGAAGCGGTCACATTGTGATATTTGCCTATCGGCTCCTGCTCGGTCGTCGATTCGGCAGAGGTTGACTCGGATGTGTCGCCTGTATCCACCTCATCCTGCTTATCCTTGCAGGACGCAAGTGCAAGCACGAGCAACAGAGCAAGCATTATAAATACTGATCTTTTCATTTGTTTTCCCTTTCTTTATCCGCGCAGAAATATATGATAAAGCCAAAAATCGCGCGTATTGTATCTCGAACAAATGCCGCATCCAAAGCGGGCGCGGCAAAAAACAAGATTTCGTCTATTATAACACACAAAAAGTTTTTTTCAATAGAAAACCCGTATTGTTTACATTTAATCAACAAAGCTTGAGTCTTTATTGGCAGTTTATTAAAGAATTGGACATTAATTTTACAATTTTTGGAAAATTAATGTATTTTATCTATGTGAAATATGTTCCGAGGGCTCGCCACCCCTCACAATAAAGCAAGGAATAGCGAGCCCATACACATTATGCCCTTTCAAGTATGCATCTGTCAATGATTGCAAAGCCGTCCTTTGAATTTGAGGCATTCTTCACGCCGACATAAACATCCTGATCTTCTTTAACTTCAAATTCGCATCTTACGCATTTCGGCATTATCTCACACACCTTTATCTCATTTAACAGTGCCCCCGTGAGCATATCAGAAGCAAAGAGATAAGCTCCGTCATCTCCCGTCATTATCTCACACTCAAAAATATATCTGCCTGCATGGAGATGCATACCGCAAGCAAGGCTCACATCTCCGAGATCAAAGAGATCTATACAGCCCTTTTCCTTATTGGCATATAACACCGTACGCACAGAGCGCGGCGATGAGTTTCGCATGCCCGTCCAATTTGCAAGTCCGCCAAGAGTGAAATCGCCGTTTTCAAATCTGTCGCTCGAATATATTCCGCAATCCGAAATAAAATCCGTCGGGCGGACAGGACCGAGCGTGCAATTGCCTCTGTATCTGTTGTGAAGTATACGCACACCGTTGACGGGCGAATAATCGTCCATCTCCATGTTATCAAACGGAACTCTGCCATTATAGGGATTATCGTGCCATGCTCCTATCGGATTTGTGGCAAAAATGCAGTTGTCATACACCGAGATACCGCTTATCTGCGTTCTCTCAAGTATGGGATCATTAGTGCCCCATGTGATGAATGCGATGGATTTTCCCGTTCCCGCATTCAGATAGCTGTGACAAACGGTTATATCATAAGGTCCTGCATGAGTTTCGGGCGCATTCGTCCACCAGAGCGTGCCTCTCGGGTCGTTATAGACAGACGTGAGAACTATTCCGTCGTCATTTGATTGGAAGAAGCATCTGTTCACAAGCACATCGTGAGTGCCTGCGATAAGACCGAATCCGTCACCGCTGAGGCATTTTGCCTCATGGTACTTAAGGTTTGCGCAATAGACCTTCTCACATCCGTAGAATGCAGAATGATAGTTATTTGAGCGTACGATCTCAAAATCCCTGCACTCCACATATTCCGCGCCGAAAAATCCGACCGTTATCAAGTGTATGCGATCGGCACAGCCCGTGGAGAAGCGCATCTTCATATCAACGCCCTCCTCAGAGCCTATATCCATACTGCGCAATTTTCCCCTTCCCGTCACCTTGACGTGATCGGAATTTGCCACCTGAAGCATGGGAAGCTGTGACACATGCATATTGTGTGTCCAATTCACCCCGGGAATATACGCGTCGTGACCGTATGTCACGGCATACGTATAATCATCACGCAGCTGTGACTGCCAAAGCACCGCGCCGTCCTCAAAATGCAGCTCGGTATTTGAGCGTATGAGAAGATTTGTAACTATATATCTTCTGCCGTATCTGTCATTCGATCCAGGAACTGTAACAGTTCCTCCGCCGCACTGATATATATGATCAAGTGCCGATTGTATCGCATCGGTATCATTGTGGAATGCGTCGCCAAAAGCGCCAAAATCAAGCACCGATACACATCTGTCAGGCAATGAGAATTCATACGGATTGCCCTGCATATCCTCATAATTTTCAATATAGAACCTGTCCGTCATGCGTGTATATCTGCCGTCCTTTTCCATAAAGCAGACAAACTGATACATCACGCGGCTGGTGATACCGTCATAAAGCTCTATGCCATCTATCTTAAAATCCTTTTTGGCAGGTATAGATGCAAGTATCTGCTTATTTTCGATATTCTCATCTTCCTCATCCTCCATATCAGTCATGCAGAGGTATATCCTCGCACCGTCGATATCCAGATCGTCAGATACAGAGCCCACAACAGAGATAGTGCCGTTTTCAACATCCGCCAAGCATTCAGTGATCCTTGCACATGCATTCCATATCTTTGCTTCCTGCTCAAACGAATATCTTTCTATAATGATCTCGCCGTCGCCCTCAAATTCAAGTCTGAATTGCAAGAGTCTTCCGTCGCAAAAATCCGTTGCGGACAGATTGAAATAATAAGCATGCGGCGCACCGTCCTCATAAAGCGGCAGCGTTACGGACGCATCATCCGAAAATTCAGGGTACACGGTCGTTCTGAAATACAGCCTTACATTTTTTTGTCCCGACAGATTTCTTATCACTGCAAACACCGTATTTCTGCGCGGCATGAGCATGTTATACACCGTGTCCGAGCTGTCGGGAAATATCGGGGAATCGATGTATCCGTGGGATGATACATTAACCGACATCGCACCGCCCATATCCTTCAGCTCACAGCCGACAGGCTTATAAAAATGCGTCTGACCTCCCCATTCTCCAAGGTAGTTCAGTATATTTACAAAATGCACCGACACCTCGTATTCTCCGCCGTCGTTGCACTCTGCAAGTATCCTCTCGGGGATGAAGTCTGCATGTTTCAAATAGAAATATGCTCCTCTCGGACTTGTCGCCTCAATTGCCGTGCAAGCCGACGAGAAGCTGTCGTTCTTGCCAAACAACGTGATGCGTATAAGTCCACCATTATCTTTCCCTGACACCTTGGCAAAAATGCCGCTCGCATCAGATATCTTACTGCCAATTTCGGGCAGTATATCTGCCATGTGCCCGTCAATCGGTCCGCTATAGATACATTCACCTACATCGTACATATATCTTCCGCGCACAATGTTATGGCTCTCGCGCCATGCTTGCGCATCATATTTGTAATTTGTCTGACGCACCTTTTCATATGTATATTTTGTTTTCACCAAATGATCTTTCATACCCGAAATCTCCTGAAATAATTAACATTACCGTACCATTTTACCATAAACTTTGAAATTCTTCAAGTACATTATAAAAAATACTGAAAATATATAAAAAGTAAGCCTGACGCAACTTTTTGAAAATACCCCTTTACAGAATGCAAAAAATATGTTACAATATATTTAATAAAGAATGCGAGGTCACGTTATGAAACACAATGAATCCATGGAGATGTATCTTGAGACCATTCTCCTATTATCACAAAAATCCCATTACGTTCATGCGGTGGATATCGCCTCAGAGCTTGACTATTCCAGACCGAGCGTTTCGAGAGCCATGAAGCGACTTGAAGAAAAGGGATATATTGAGATAGTGCGCAATGTGATAACCCTGACAAAAGAGGGCGAAGCACTTGCAAAAAACATATATTCGCGCCACCACGCAATAAAAAAGCTGCTTGTAATGATCGGTGCTGACGACGAATTGGCAGAAAGAGATGCTTGCGAGATCGAGCATGTCGTTTCCGAGGAGCTTATGGATCTGATAAAAAAGTATACTGACAACTGATATGTAAAAATGAGCCGAGGAAAACACCTCGGCTCATTTTTCTTTACGCCGCATTCAACATATTTTCAATAAATATACCGTATCCCGAGCTTGGATTGTTTATAAGGACATGAGTTACCGCACCCGCCAGCCTTCCGTTTTGCATAACGGGACTGCCGCTCATTCCCTGTACGATACCGCCCGTAATGCCGATCAGCTTTTCGTCATCAACTTTTATGGAAAAGCATTTTGACCCCTGCGCGCTTCTGTCTATATCGCCTATCTGCACCCTGTATTTCTGTGGTCCGCTTCGATCCAGCGTGCATATGATATATGCCTCTCCGCTCACTATATCATCCTTTGTGCATATACTGCAGGCCTCGCCGACTCCCTTTGGCATCTGCGTAAACATTCCGTATACTCCGCAACTCGTGTTTTTATAAAGCGAGCCAATCTTATTTGATCCGAAATATCCCTTTATCTCCCCGGGTGTGCCCGAAACACCCTTTTTCACTCCGCTGACCGTGATATCGGTTATAACACCTCGGCTCATAGGTATGAGCTCTCCCGTTTCACTGTCGCAAATTCCGTGCCCGAGCCCTGCAAATTCAAGCGTACTTGGCACTATATACGTCACTGTTCCAAGCCCCGCTCCGCTGTCCTTGACCTTTGCACCTATCTTGTATTCCCCATCCGATCTTGAATATATCGGCGTGATGCTCGTCTTGTGCTCACGCCCGTCGCGCATATATGTGATGCTTACAGTAGCTCCGCCTCCCTCGGCAAGCGCCTGTCGCAGACCGTCCACACCGCTTATGCTCTTTCCGTTTACCTTTATTATAATATCCCTCGGCTTGAGTCCCGCCTGCGCGGCAGGTCCCCTTTCACTTGACAGTATGATAACGCCCTCGGACAGAAATTTCACGCCAAACGGAATTCCGCCGGGTATCAGCTTGATATCCTTCGTGCCATTTCCATTGTTCGCACCCTTTATATTCTGCACTGCGGCACTTATACTCAATGTCGATATGCAGGATACAAAAAGAACTGCCAAAAGCAAAAATGCCGCGATCCTCGATCTTCTTTTGTATTCTCTCATTATTATTCCCTCTTTGAAATATTGCATTGCTTATGCTCTATTATTTTGCACATATTTTCAAAAATAATGACTAACAAATAAATGTGCAAGGTTGACTTTTTTCAAAATTGTGATAAAATTAGTATAAAAGAAAATTTATTTTCAAAAAGCTTTGCATGATCAGCATTGCCTGAAACAGGGGTATATATGCCGAATACAGATATAACAGATATAAATGAAAAAAGCCTTTACAGGTTTACCGATGCCGAAAATTCAAGATTTCGAAAGATAACACTTGATGTAATGATGGAGGCATGCGATCCCGACGCCGACACAGGCGACGGGATAGGCACGCTTTCAGAAAAGCAGATGCATGCAGCCCTTAAGAGATTCATATGCAGTGACACATCAAAGCACGAGGTGAAGATACAGGGCTCAGAATACTATACGGGAAACGAGGAAAAGGGGCGAAGATTCGTTGCCGACATATTAAACGGAAATGTCATATATGAGATACAGACGGGCGGCTTTGCGCCATTAACGCAAAAAATACGCTGGATACTTGACAACACATCCTACAACATCTCCCTTATCCACCCGATGCCGCAGGAGCTGTACATAAGATATATCGAAGAGGACGGAAGCATAAGCGCACGCCGACGCTCTCCGCGCTCACAGCCGCAAAAAAGCATAATACCCGAGCTGTATTACATCAAAGACTTTTTAAATTCAGACCGCTTTTCACTGACTCTCATAATGATGGAAGCCGAGCAATACCGCAAAAGGATGAAGGGCAAAAGAAGAAAGACCTCAAAATATGAGACCATTCCCACAGCTCTCATATGCGCCCACTTTTTCGGCAGTGCGCAGGACTACGCAAAATTTCTGCCAAACGACCTTTGCAATGATTTTACGGTAAAGCAATTTTCCCAAAAGAGCGGAATATACGGGCTTGACGCATATTCCTACATAAAGCTCATGTGCGAGCTTGGATATCTGGAGATATCAGGCATGTCGGGGCGCGCAAAATGCTACCGACGCATACAATAATATGTAATATATAATGGCACATATATCGAAGCATATGCGATATATGTGCCATTTTGTATATATTGCCATTTACTTTTTGAAAAAAATTTTTAATTTATACAAAATTGTTATTGATTTTTTTGGCTTTACATGATATAATCGTAACGTTACGAGAAATAGTAATACAACGAGATCAGGAGGGATAGAATTGACACACCAGCGAAACGGAAATCTCACGCGGCTGAGCATCATCAGGACCGCAACACAGCTTTTTTTAGAAAACGGATATTCCGCAACTTCACCGCGCATGATATGTGACGATATGGGCATAAGCCTTGGCAGTCTTACCTACTATTTCCCCACAAAGGAGCATCTTTTAGCAGTTCTCATAGAGATGCTTGCGGAATTTCAATGGAAAACTGTCCGCGATATCACAAAAGAGGGCGAATCGGCTATAACGGCAATATGCTTTGAGCTTACCGCAATGGCGGCAATGTGCGAGAACAGTGAGGTCGCGCGCGATCTCTATATATCCGCATACACAAATCCAATGTCGCTTGAGATAATACGCAAGAGCGATCTTGAAAGATCAAAGACCGTGTACCGCGATTATTGCAGAAATTGGTCACACGAGGAATTTGCAGAGGCTGAAAACATAGTTTGCGGCATAGAATACACTACGCTCATGGTCACGGAAAGCTCACCTCCGCTCCATGCGCGCATCGCTTGTGCAATGAACACCATTCTCGGCATCTACGGCATACCGAAGGAGAGAAAAAATCTGAAGATAGAAAAGGCTCTCTCCCTTGATTACAGAGAATTCGGACAGCAGCTGCTTGATGAATTCAAGCGATACGTATACGAGATAACCGAAAAAAACCTTATAGATCTTGCCTTGAATAAAGACAGATCCGACATAGAAAAAGCATAAAATAATATAGATCAAGGAGAAAACACATGAAAAAAAGGTTGATCAGTGCTCTGCTGCTTTTATGCATATGCTTAATGGCAGCTCCTCTCTCCGCATTTGCCACAGAGGCGGAGGGATACGACGACGTCGTTATATTCTATACCAACGACGTACACACATACATAGACGGAGACATCAGATATTCCGATCTCGCCGCTATGCGCGCGCTTTATAAAAACTCCCTACTGCTCGATGCAGGTGACCACATACAAGGTACTGCATACGGCTCCATGGACAAGGGAGAGACCATTGTAAAGCTCATGAATGCCGCAGGATATGACGCGGCAACGCTTGGAAATCACGAATTTGATTACGGCATGTCCGGCTGTCTTAACGCAGTAAAATGGGCAGATCATCCTTATCTTTCATGTAATTTTCATCACGAAAAGGACGGCGCTGTAGGAGATACAGTTCTTGACGCCTACCGTGTTTTTGAGGTTGGCGGCATCAAGATAGCCGTAATAGGCATCACGACTCCCGAGACCTTCACATCATCTACACCTGCATATTTCCAGGACGAAAACGGAAACTACATATACGGTATTGCAGGCGGAGAGGACGGCAGTGCGCTTTACAGTGCGGTTCAAGCTGCCATAGACGCCGCATCAAAGGAAGCCGATATATTGATCGCGTTGGGTCACCTCGGAGATGAAGCATCGGCTGCTCCGTGGAGATCTGAGGATGTCATTGCAAACACACACGGACTTGACGCATTTATAGACGGTCACTCTCACTCCACAGTTCCGCAAAAGAATGTTGCCGACAAAAACGGCGACAATGTCGTGCTTACACAGACAGGCGAATATTTCGGAGCTGTCGGCAAGATGGTGATAAAGGACGGCAAGATATCCACCTCCCTGCTTACAAAGGAGGATCTTCCCAATATAGCTCCCGACGCCGAGGTGAAAGCCATTGAGGACGCATGGATATCCGAGCTTGACGGCAAGCTTGGAGAGAAGATAGGCAGTACAAGCGTAAAATTTGACAACTATACCGAAAACGGCGATCGCCTTGTAAGAATACAGGAAACAAACTCAGGCGACCTTGCCGCAGACTCTCTCTACTACCTCTTTGACAGCATGGGCATGGATGTCGATGTAGCCCTTATGAACGGCGGCGGCATACGAAACAAGACCATAAGCGGCGATATCACATACAAGACATGCAAGGAGATACACACATTCGGAAATGTGGCTTGCCTGCAAAAGGTAACAGGCCAGCAGATACTTGACGCCCTTGAATGGGGAGCGCGCGACGCAGGAAACGGCGAATGCGGAGGATTTTTGCAGGTATCGGGACTTACTTACAAGATAGATACATCCATTCCCGACACGACAAAGAAGGATGACAAGGGCGTTTGGACGGGCAGTCCCGACAGATACAGAGTTCACGATGTTATGATCTATGACAGAAAGACCGACACGTGGAAGGAGCTGGACAAAAATGCCACATACAACCTTGCAGGCTACAATTACACATTGCGTGATCTCGGCGACGGATACGCCATGTTTGAAGGCTCTGTAAATATCCTTGACTATGTTATGGAGGACTATATGGTCATAGCAAACTATGTCAAGGCATTTGAAAACGGAAGCATTGAAGCGACAAACTCTCCGATATCTCAAAAATATCACGCATTCACGGTAGATTACGGAAGCATAAACGGCAGTGGACGTATAGAATTTGCGCCTATTTCAAATGGCGGAGAGATCAAAGACCCCACGACCGACGACCCGACAGAAGACACCGACACTGTAACTGATACGACAGCTACATCTGACAGCACATCCGATACTGCAAGCGACAGCACAAACAGCAGTGAAAGCAAGGGATGCGGCTCATCTGTCGGAGGATATACACTGATATTTATATCTGTTGCAATATCAGCAATATTTGCTGTAAAGAAAAAAGAAACGGAATAAGGAGGATCACACTGTGAATAAAAACATTATTGCAAAAAGATCTGCAAGCATTGTGCTTTGTCTTATGATAGTCCTCACTCTCCTTCCCCTCTGCGCATTTGCCGCAGGCGAAGAATACAAGGTGATATATGACGCACAGGGCGGCGATAATTGCCCCGACCCCACCGTATCCGACAGCAAAGACATCAGCGTAACATCAAATATCCCCACAAAAGAAGGCTACTTCTTTACAGGCTGGAACACAATGTCAGACGGCAACGGCACAGACTACCGCGCAGGCGACAAGGTAAGCTTTGACGAGGAAAGCAGTGTCACACTGTATGCATGCTGGCTTCAGCTCTATGTAGGAAATGTCGAGGTCAATGACAAAAACGCAAGCGACATCCTCGGTGACGGAGCATTCTCATACGACAAGAGCACTAACACCCTCACGATAAATAACGCATCCCTTGACTCATATTACGAATATGAGGAAGGATGCGTAAGCGGGATACTTGCAGACGGAGATCTGAATATAAGATCCATTGGAGAGAGCAAGATCACCGCACCCGACGCAAAATACAGCTCATGCGGCATATATGTTGTCGGAGATCTCTATATAAGCGGCGAAGGAAAGCTCACCTTCAGAGGTGGAAATACATATGCAGAGCTTAAAAAGAACGATACACTTGAAAGCATAGGCGTATGCACGATAGACTCGCTCACGGTAGACGGAACTACTCTTGAGGCTTATGCAGGCAATGTAGAGGCGGTAACAGAAGAAGGCATGGATGAAATGACAGCGGCATACAGCCAAGGCATATCATCAGGCGCGCTTTACATAAAGAACTCGGCAAAGGTAGTGGCACAGGCAAAGAATGCGAGTGCGAGATCCTCATATTCCGACGGCATACAGGCTTACGGCGAGATCATCATAGATGCATCAAGTGTAACTGCCACGGGCGGCGACTGCGTATCAAAAATGGGCTATTCCGATATATACAGCCGCGCAAACTGCATAGGCATATATGCGCAGTACGGGCTCATAGTTACAAATAAGAGCTATCTTGAAGCCACATCGGGCTCCGCTTCTGCCGCAAGAGCAGACAGCTACGGCATCATGTCGCTTTACGGTAAGACAAGCATAAGTGATTCCACTGTACAGCTTGTCGGCGGCAAGGTCATCGGCACAGATGACCCTGCAAAGGAACAGAGCTATGCATGCGTTGCAGGCTTCTATTCAAATCAGGATATCACGATATGCGACGACTCCACATTCATTTCAAAGGGCGGTGAAGCAAAGGGTGACCTTGCCTACAGCCTTGGTATATACACATACGGAAACGTAAATATCATCGACAGCTATGCAGACTGCCAGAGCAGTGAGTCCACAGGTAAGGACAGAGCCGAGAGCGTTGGTATGGATATATGGCGCAGCAGCTTAAATGTAAAGGGCAGCCGCTCAATCGTGAGCGCAAGCAGTAAGAATGCCGTAAGCGACACAAAGGCATTCAGCAACGGCATTTCCATCTTTGGCGGAGATATCAACATAAGCGGCGGAAACATAGACGTCAAGAGCGGAGAGGCAAGCGCTCCCACACGCGACGGATATACACTGTATGTAAAGCGCACAAACATAGGTGATGACACATATGCAGGCGGAAGCATCAATATTACATCCGACGAGATAGGCATAAACAAGGTAGGAAACGGATTTATCTGTACGAGCGTAAAGCTTTCATCCGAATGCGACGGCACGGTATATGCCACTCAAGGCATAAATATATCCGAGATACTCAAGATCAAATCTCCCGAAAACGCTGTCATTGAAGGCTGCAAGGATTCCGAAACCGAGAGCAATGAGATCTCATACTACACGATAAAGGATGCCGACGGAAATAAGGCAAGCAATGCTTCCATAGGCATTTATACACACTCCATAACGGTAAAGGGCGATTCCTTCGGCAAGAGGGTGGATGTTCCCTTTGGCTGGTCTGCAAACAAGGCACACTGCGCACGATTTGACACTGACGATATCGCAAATATCCTCGCAAGCGGCAAGGACGGCTATATACTCGGCGGCTTTTACACAAGCGAAAGCTTTGACGAAGACACAAAATATGACTTCAACAGCATACTTACGGAAGATATAACCGTGTATATCAAATACATCCCCCTGCACTCGGTAACCGTAAATAAGAGCGAGGGCGGAGAGGTTTTGAGCGATAAGGAAAGCGCAGTTGCAGGCGACAAGATCACATTAACAGTAAATGCAAGCGCGGAATATGAGCTTGACAGCATAAGCGTGACAGATGAGCTTGGAAACAAGACCGAGATCACCTTAAATGCTGACGGCACATACTCATTCATCCAGCCCGACGGCAATGTGACTGTAAATGCTGTTTTCAAGAGCAAAAAACCCTCTCAGTCGGTATCTGACGGAGATAACGACACGACTGACGAGATAACATCAAGCTCCGACACTGCAAATGATAACGCGAACGATAACGCAAGCGGCAGTGAGGACAAGAAGGGATGCGGCTCTGTGATAAGCGGAATTGGCGGCATATTTGCTGCTGTCGCAATATCTGCGGCTGTTGCATTCAAGAAAAAAGAAGACCGCATATAAATAAAATACAAAAATGAGGCTGTTGCAATTTCTTGCAACAGCCTCATTTTTTTAGTTATGTACCCCAATTAGCAATTATCGTTGTGTCTTTTGCGGGCATTGTTGTTGTATTTCCTTCAAGCTTGCTTTCGCCAAACTGCCAGCCACTACAATTATAATCAGCAATATTGCTCGTCACATTCGGCAAAGTTATACTTTCACCGTAGCCGTAGGTATAGGTGATTTTGAAAGATTTTACTTCAATGTCTTTGTAGTGATAGCCATTAATTCCTTCACGCCAATCAGCCGTACCAAGGCGCATAGTATATTCCTCAATACCACTTAAATCATCACACAGTACATCCGGATATCTAACCTTTTCCATTTCACCTTGTTTTATAATAAGCGTAAATCTGTGATCTTTTGCGTTCCATTGAAATGTAAGACTACACTCCCCATTCCCATTAACAATTTGGTTGCCATTTGCTCTCAAGATACCACCATTAGAGTTACGTATATACACACAAACATCGCCACTGTTTACTATCTCAATGTTAAAACCACGATGACTACTGAGCCAGTTTCCAAATGGCATTTGCCAGTCACCGTTATAATTAAAGGTTTCTGTAATTGTAAAATCATTATCCCAATTAATCTTCACTCCGGTATCGACATGTTGCTTGTATTTGTTGTCGTTCCCCAATTGAGCTGAAAATTTCTTATCTACATTAAAATCCAGCGTAAGATCGTATTTCAGCCAAGACGAAACTGCCTTATCCTTATACTCTTCCACGAGATTCTCAGGATATGTCATCTTTTCATCTTTCAAATTAAAAATAACATATTGGCTTTCTTCTTCAAGGTAATAGAACAAATTTTCAGTATTAGTTACATTTGTTATATCAATTCCGTTATCTGTAAGCACCTTATCGGCTTCGTCCTTTGTAAGACTTCTGTCCAGATCTATCATCTCCGCTTGAATGAGCATATTTGCTTCGCGGATGAGCTGGATATCGGCTGAAGTATTTGCCTTATCTATGATGCCCG
>CAZVUD010000030.1:0-19112 GCA_964629615.1 uncultured Clostridium sp.
GCATGCGACAGTCACCATGTAAACGAAGACACACTGCAGCGCACCTACCTCGCAGCGATACAGGACATGATCGAGGATGCGGACGAAATCATCGATGAGGTAAGAGATAGCGCGAGACTGGTACTCCAACCCGAAAACGCAGCGGCACTGGCAGAGGTCGAGCAGGAGATCATCGACATACAGGAAACTGCACTCGGATTGCATAAGGCAAAGCAGGCGCACACTATCACGGACGGCGAATATGCAGCGCGGATCAGCGAATGCAGCCAGCGCATGAAGGAACTGGAAGCGCAGCAGGCGGAACTGCAAACGGCAGAATCCAGATACGCGGAGGTCAAGGTATGGCTCGACACCTTCGCGGCACACATTAAGAGCGGTGAGATTATGAACGCGGACGATAACACGATCATAAAGCAACTGGTCGAGCAGATCGTAGTGAACGATGACGGCATCGAGATACAGTTCAAGTGTGGCGCGACAGTCGAAAAAGAATACGCAGCAGCATAAAGCACGCCCTCGGCAGTGGGCATAACCACAGCCGAGGGTCTTTTTGCGTTCAAGGCGTACGAAATCGTGTGCCTTTGCCTCGCGGCACCAAAAGTATGGTGACAAATAGCGAAAAGTAATCACGCACCTTTTTTGCGCTTTTACCTATGCCTACGCACCGTTTGCGCGCTCTTTCGCACAAAGGGACCCACACAGACCAAGTCTGTGTGGGTCCCTTTGTGGCGGAGAGAGAGGGCAAGAGAACTTGATCACATCGCCGTCAGGCGATGTAATGGTTCGAATCCCTGTTTTTCCGGCTTTTTTGAAATTCGGATTTGCAACATAGCAACATGATACACCTCATCATTTCTCCCACTGGAGAAGGCTTATGTGAAGAAGTTTTCTGCTAAGTATTCTTGAAATTCGGATTTACGACACGCCAACATGATTTACAAAAATCAATCCATAACATGCGGGAAAGTTTTTTGCCAAGCTTTTTTCAAAAAAGCGGGTTGTTGCCGAGCTTTCTTCAAAAAAGCGGAAAATGCGGGGGAAGGGCACATATCAAGTCTTTTTTACAAACAGGCAACGCATTGCGTTTAAGACTGCAAGCACCATGACACCGACGTCGGCAAATATTGCAAGATACATGTTGGCAAAGCCCAAAGCACCGAGGATAAGGCACAACAGCTTTACTGAGAGCGCGAATATTATATTTTCGCGCACCACTCTCATGCATTTTTTTGATATTCTTATCGCCTTTGCGACCTTTACGGGGTCGTCGTCCATAAGCACGATATCGGCAGATTCTATGGCGGCATCCGACCCGAGCGCCCCCATGGCTATTCCGACATCCGCGCGCGAAAGCACGGGCGCGTCGTTTATTCCGTCGCCTATAAATATCAGCGAGGAACGGCGCGGCTTGCCCTCTATCAGCTCTTCAAGTATGTCCACCTTGCCGTCAGGCAGCAGGGCTCCGCGGTATTCGTCTATGCCTATATTTTCAGCTACACGGGATACCACATCGCACGAGTCTCCGGAGAGCATAACCGTGCGCTTCACTCCACATTCGCGGAGCTTTTTTATGCACTCTGCAGACGAGGGCTTTATCTGATCTGATATTATGATGCATCCTGCATAGTTGCCGTTTGTCGCTACATGCACTTGAGTTCCGACTCCCGATATATCATGCGTTATGCCAAGCATATCCATAAGCTCGGCATTTCCAACGGTAACCGAAATACCGTCTACATTCGCCATAACGCCTTTTCCGCTTATCTCACGCAGGTCAGACACGCGCGACAGATCGATATCCTTGCCGTAAGCGTCGCGAATGCTTTTGCTTATCGGGTGGATGGAGGAGCTTTCGGCAAGAGCGGCGTATTCAAGTATCTCATCTTTTTTTGCATTCTTGCATATAATGTCGTCCACCTTGAAATTGCCTTTTGTGAGCGTGCCTGTTTTGTCAAATACCGCACAGCTCGTGCTTGACAAGGCTTCTATATAGTTTGAGCCCTTTATGAGTATGCCCTCGCGGCTTGCTCCACCGATTCCTGCAAAAAAACTCAGCGGAACGCTTATTACAAGGGCGCACGGACAGCTTATGACCAGAAAGGTAAGCGCGCGATATATCCAAGAGCCAAAGCTTGCATTTCCCCCGATCGCGAGGCTTATGACGGGCGGCAGCAATGCAAGTGCAAGCGCGCTGAAACAGACGGCGGGCGTGTATATTTTGGCAAATTTGGAAATGAAGTTTTCAGAGCGCGATTTTTTTGAGCTTGCGTTTTCAACAAGGTCAAGGATCTTTGAAACAGTGGACTCTCCAAAGCTTTGAGTCGTGCGTATCTTCAGCACGCCCGACATACATATGCATCCGCTGATAACGCTGTCTCCGACCTCAACGCTCCTCGGCATGCTCTCGCCTGTCAGGGCACTTGTGTTAAGAGTTGAGCTTCCGCTTACAACAACGCCGTCAATGGCTATCTTTTCACCGGGTCTTACCGTAATTATGCTTCCGATCTCAACCTTGTCGGGAGATACTGATATAAGCTCGCCGTTTGATTCGATATTTGCGTGATCCGGGCGTATGTCCATAAGCTCACCGATGCTTTTGCGGCTCTTTCCGACAGCATAGCTCTGAAACCATTCGCCTATCTGATAGAACAGCATTACTGCAATGGCTTCAAGATAATCGCCGTTTTCGTATATGGCTATCGCCATAGCACCGAGAGTGGCAAGAGCCATTAAAAAATTTTCGTCAAATACCCTGCGGTTCTTGATGCCGAGCGCGGCTTTCTTTAAAATATCGTAGCCTATTATCAGATAATCTGCAAAATATAGGCACAGGCGTATTATCCTGCCGCACGGCAAGGAGCCGAATATCACCCTTGGCAGTAACTGCAATATAAGAAGATAGGCGGCGGATATAAGTATTCGTATCATCATCCGGTATTGCTTTTTGCTCACACTTATCTTTTTTCTTGATTTCAGTATCAGCATAACGGCAAAAACAGCTGTTATTACCGCTAAGATAGAATTGGTTATTATGTTCTGCATTCTGTAGTTCCTTTACTCATTTGCCGTGCAGCGTATGATAATTATTTAAAAATCCATTTCGAAATCAGGCTCGATCTTGCGGCAGACCTTGCATATGTTTTTCAGTACCTCGGGAATGTCTGCCTGATCCTTGAATTCGACCGTCATTTTTTGTGTCATGAAGTTTATACTGACATCCGATACCCCCTCAACCTTTTTTGCGGCGTCCTCACAGAGATTTGCGCAGTTTGCACAATCAACTTCAATGCTGTATGTCTTTTTCATAATGTTATCCTTTCTGAACCATTCAATGTTCATTTAATTGTACCACAAGTATACTACACGGTCGAAGTATTGTCAACCTGTTTTGAAAATATGCGACCGTTTCGGAAATTTTAATTTCCGAACGGAGCATTTTTTTTGCGCAAATGTGTTGATTTATGCGCCCGTGTGTGATAAAATATAGATGTACTTCAGCCGAAAAGCACAGTGCATATTTATTGAGGATATATGCTTTGCTCTTGTCGGCAATTTCTTATGATCATGCCGCAGGCGGCAGAACGGAGATATTATGGCAGATATAAAGCTGCCGCACAATCATGGGAAGATATCCCCTGATCTTGTGCGTGAAATGTCAGATGAAAAGACCTTTTTGACTGTTGCAGATGTGTTCAAGCTGATGAGCGATGAAAAAAGGGTGCAGATATTTTGGCTGTTGTGCCATTGCGAGGAATGTGTTGTAAATATCTCGGCTCTTTTGTGCACGAGCAGTCCTGCTGTTTCGCATCACTTGAAGCTGCTAAAGGACGCAGGTCTGGTTATTAGCCGCAAGGAGGGCAGGGAGGTGTATTACACTGCCGCAAAGACCCCGAATTCCTTGGCTCTGCACAACGCGATAGAAAACATAATAGATGTTTCCTGCCCGTCGAGCGAGGCTTTTTCAAAGGACGAATGCTATGATTCCCAGATACAGATCGTGGCAAATGCACATGATTTTCTTATCGAGCATATAAAAGAAAGATACACGGTCGACGATCTCTCGGAGATGTTCCATATAAACAAGACTACCCTTAAGAGCGTCTTTAAGCGCGTGTATGGCAAGCCGTGTGCGGCATATATGAAGGAATACCGCATAAAGCGTGCCTGCGAGGCGCTTGCTTGTACCGACCATCCCATATCCAAGATATCCGCAGATGTCGGATATGAGAATCCAAGCAAATTCACACGGGCATTTTTTGATGTCATGGGGTGCTTGCCAAAGGATTACAGACGGGACAGAAAAAATAAAGAATAGAAAAAAACGCCAAGAGCCGCGGCTCTTGGCGTATTTTAGTTTACTTTATCAGCCCTCGCTGTTTTCGTTGCCGTTTGAAGCGTCAGATGTGTCCGCATTGCTCTGCGGTTCGTTATCTGCTGCCTGCTGCTCGGAGCTCTGATTTTGCTCCTGCTCGCGGCGTATCTCTTCCTGCCTTGCGGCATTTGCGATAAGGCTCTGCTGCTTTTTGCTTTCAGCGATCTCTTCGATCTCGGCTATGGTCACATCATCACGCTCCATTACTGCTCTGAACTGATCTGCGTCCATGATCTCGTTTTTAAAGAGGAATTCCGCTATAAAGTGAAGCTTTCCGATATGCTCGGTAAGGACATCCTTTGCCTTGCTGTAAGCCTTCTGGATTATCTGGTGTATCTCATGGTCTATCTGTGAAGCGACCTCTTCGCTGTAATCCTGTGAGGACGAGAAATCACGTCCGAGGAATACCTCACCCTGATCTGTGCCGAAGCAACGCGGTCCGAGACGCTCGGACATACCGAGCCTTGTTACCATCTTCTTTGCGATGTCTGTAGCGCGCTTGATGTCGTTGGATGCTCCGCCCGAAACGTCACCGTTGATGATCTCCTCTGCGGCTCTGCCTGCAAGGAGCATGGCGATGTTTCTTTCAAGCTCGCTCTTGTATTCGCTGTATTTGTCCTCGCTCGGGGGATTGAGCGTGTAGCCCAATGCTCCGCCTGAGGGAATTATGGATATCTGCTGAACGGGGTCGAGATCAAGATAATATGCAAGCATAGCATGACCTGCCTCGTGATATGCTGTGTTCTTTCTTTCCTCGGGCTTCATTACTCTGGATTTCTTCTTGGGACCTGCAATTACCTTGATAAATGCTTCTTCAATGTCATCCATACCGATAAGGCTCTTGTTCTTTCTTGTAGCCAAGAGTGCTGCCTCATTGAGAAGGTTGGCAAGGTCTGCGCCTGTAAAGCCGACAGTCATTCTTGCGATCTCCTTGAAATCCACGCTCGGCTCCATGGGCTTGTTGCGTGAGTGAACGTGAAGTATCGCGATTCTTCCGTTTATATCGGGGCGGTTTACCGTGATCTGACGGTCAAAGCGTCCGGGGCGGAGAAGCGCGGGATCGAGAATGTCAGGGCGGTTGGTAGCGGCTATTACTATAATGCCGTCATGTGAGCCGAAGCCGTCCATTTCAACCAGGAGCTGATTCAATGTCTGCTCTCTTTCGTCGTGACCGCCGCCAAGACCTGCACCTCTGTGACGTCCGACAGCGTCTATCTCGTCTATGAATATTATCGCGGCAGGGGACTTGCGTGCGGTGTCGAAAAGGTCGCGCACACGGGATGCACCAACGCCGACATACATTTCAACAAAGTCAGATCCCGAGATGGAGAAGAAGGGAACGCCCGCCTCTCCTGCAACTGCCTTTGCAAGCAATGTTTTACCGGTACCGGGAGGGCCCATAAGAAGGACACCGTGTGGTATCTTTGCGCCGAGCTTTGTGAATTTACCGGGATCCTTGAGGTAATCCACCACCTCAACGAGCTCTTCCTTTTCTTCATCAGCACCTGCTACATCTGCAAATGTGATCCTGTTCTTGTCGCTTATGCTTGCGGTCTTAGCCTTGGCTTTTCCAAAGCTGTTGATCTTGCCTGCACCGCCTCCGCTCATCTGCTTTGCGGTAATGATATACATAACTATGATGAATACCACAAGAAGGATGAATGGCAGATACGAGATCCATGCAGAGGTCTTCTTCATCGGGATGTATTCTACCTCGGAGAGGGTTCCGTTCTTGACCTGCTCTGTAATGGTAGCCTGCAATTCATCGTCGCTAAGGAAGATATTAATGCTTGCAAGCTCATATCTTACGCTCTCGCCGTTCTTGAGCTCAAGCTTCAGTATATTATCGTTTGTGTTTATGCTGTATTTTTCTACCTGACCGTCGTAAAAATACAGTAATATGTCGTCATATGTCGTTTCCTTTGTGCTTTTTGGCTCTGAGAAAAGATATGCGCAAAGCAATATCACAGCTGCCGCCAACAGCACGTAAAACAACACGTTTTTAAATTTTTTCATCTGCACCTCCATATATCCGCAACACCTTTTGCGGTTCGTATGTCTTTATTCCGTCATGCAACATATCATAACAGAACAATATTAAATCTATATTAAAATTTTTTTAATTTTCAGAATGTTCGTAGATCTCGGGCTTAAGTATGCCTACAAACGGAAGATTGCGGTACTCCTCGTCATAATCAAGTCCATATCCGACAACGAATTCGTCGGGTATGGTCTTTCCTATGTAATCGGGTATGAATTCCACCTCACGTCTTGAGGGCTTGTCGAGCAATGTACATGTCTTTACGCTGTGCGCATTTCTGTTGCGCAAAAGCTGGGTAAGTCTTGTGAGAGTTCTGCCGCTGTCCACTATGTCCTCAACTATGAGGATGTTGTAATTGTCAAGATTATCTCTCATAAGGTCGAGATGTATCTTTATCTCGCCCGATGTCTTTGTGCCTGCGCCGTATGATGATACCTTCATAAATTCTATCTCAAGCGGAATGTCCAGTCTGCGTATCAGATCGGATGCAAATATAAGTGAGCCCTTCAGTATGACTATGACCATAAGTGGCTTGTTACTGCCCTTGTGATCTTTCAGTATCTCTTTTGCAAGCCTGTCGTTGATCTCCTCAAGGCTTTTTTCATCAATGAGTATTCTTTCGATATCCTGTTTCATTTTTTGTTCTCCCGTAAGATAAATTTATAAGGATCTTATAGATGATCTTTGTCGTTATTTGTGTATACATATATATATAAGCCGCCGTCGCCCTTTGGCTTATATGGATCGGCTACGGCACACCTCGGCACATAGATTATCTCGTCGCTGTTGTGTATTATTGGAAGTATGCTTCGCGTCTGCAGAGGGATCTTTTTGTCGCACATCAGCTTTTTGAGCTTTTTGCGGTTTCCCCCGTCTGTGATCAGATCGCCCTCCTTGCGCTCACATGCATACATATCTGATATATCATCGCACATTATGCGGCAGGAGGAATAGAGGGAATATCCTTCTATCACTGCCTCGCACTCTCTATTTGTAATATACAGAGAAAATGTGTCGCTTATCTTGTTTATGCCAATGGATAATGCATGCTTGCCCATGTGCTCATCGCGAGGTGTGTCATCCTCCCTGTAAAATTCCAGGGCTCCGTCCTCTATGGCACATGTAAGCTTGTTTGGCAATGACAGGCGCGAGTGAGGTATGTTTTTTTGCGCCAGCTCTATGACAGAGCATATGTGTGTATATTCAAGCTCGGTTTGAAATTCGCCCTTCAGTGTTGCATACAGTATCTGCCGCTTCATGGCGATATGCTCGCTGTCAAAGCTGCAATAAGGCAGGCATACGCGACCGTTGCGTCGGTACATATGGCTATTTATATATGCATCTGCTTGCTGTGCAATGTATGAATGGCATTCCTCCGCACTAAAGGACAATCTCTCTGAAGCCTTAAGGCAGGAGGGGAATATTTCGGTAAGGCTCGGGATCACCGAGCTCCGTATCTTGTTGCGCGTCGCGTCGCATTCAAAATTGGTGCTGTCTGTGACGAATTCCAATTGGTTTTGACGGCAGTATTCGAATATCTCATCCTTGGATGCCGAGAGAATGGGGCGTATGAGCAAGCCGCCGTCAACGCCGTCCAGACTGCGCACCTGCTTTATACCTGTTATTCCGCTGACAGAACAGCCTCTTGCGAGGTTGAAAAGCTGAGTTTCCAGCCTGTCGTTTGCATTATGAGCCAGAGCCAGAGTATATATGCCATTCTCATTCATTATCTGCTTAAAGAAGGAATATCTGACATCCCTTGCCGCACCCTCAAGACTCTGATGTGAGCTTTTAGCGTATGAGGGCACATCGCACCTCTTTACAAACAGCTCTATGGAATATTTTTGACACAGCTCTTTGCAAAAAATCTCATCTCTTTGCGCTTCATATCCGTATTCTTCTCCGCGTATGCCGTGATTTACATGCGCCGCGCAGATCTTAATATTGGCGCTTTGCGCATATCGCAGCATCAGATGGAGAAGACATACCGAATCAGATCCGCCTGACAGAGCCACAAGGATCTTTTCGTCATTTCTGTGTGTAAGTGTCCTCGGAGCTTCAAAAAAATTCGGAAGACGGTCCATATATTTTCCTTTATCTGTAATATTAAAAAATCATTTTGGCAGAGAGCCCTCGTCGGCTATCTCTCTGAACTTTGTGTATCTGCCCGTCCAGCCTACCTTTACTGTATCGGTGGAGCCGTGACGGTTCTTTGCAACTATGACCTCGGCAATGTTTTGCTCACTGTCGGAGGGAACTGCGCTGTCGCCCTCCTGTGTCTTATAGTATTCATCTCTGTAAAGGAAGATTACCACGTCTGCGTCCTGCTCTATAGATCCCGAATCCCTGAGCTCGGAGAGCATAGGCTTCTTTACCGTTCTTGCCTCCGGACCTCTGGAGAGCTGGGCACAGCATATTACGGGCACGTCAAGCTCCTTTGCCATGATCTTCATGGCACGCGAGATCTCACCGACCTCCTGCGCGCGGTTGTCTATTCGCCTGTCTGATTGCATGAGCTGCAGATAGTCTATGACTACAAGACCGAGATTTTCCACGCGGCGAAGCTTGGCTTTCATTGCAGTTATCGTGATTCCGGGGGTGTCGTCTATGAGTATGTCACAGCCTGCAAGCTTTGATGTGGCTTGCGCTATATGCACCCATTGATCGGGAGTGAGCTCGCCTGTTCGCAGGGAATGGCTGTCAACGAGAGCCTCGGAGGATATTATTCTGTTTACGAGCTGGGGTGCGGACATTTCAAGCGAGAATATGCACACCGTCTTTTTTGTCTGCCGCGCTACGTTAGTTGCGATATTAAGGCAGAAGGATGTCTTTCCCATACCCGGGCGCGCGCCGACTATTATGAGGTCAGAGCGTCCCATGCCTGCAAGCACACGGTCAAGCCCTGAAAAGCCTGTTGCAGTGCCCTGAGCCGCCTCGGGGTTGGTAGCCATGTCCTTTAAGTGAGCATATACGTCGGTTATGACCTCGCGTATATGTCGGAAATTTTTGGTTTCCTTTCCCTGAGTTATCTGATACAGGCGGTTTTGGGCGTCATCAAGGATGTGTGTTACCTCGTCCTGCTCGGAATATGCGGAATCAGATACGTGATCGCACATGTCTATGAGCTGTCTGAGAACGCTCTTGTCCTTAACTATCTTTGCGTAGTCGCGGATATTGAGCGCGTTCGGAACAGTCTGTGCTATGACCTTTATATATTCCTCGCCGCCCGACTTTGAATATATGCCTTTTTTGACGAGCGTGTCGATAAGTGTGACTACATCTATCTGACTGTTGGTCAGAAAAAGCTCGTGCATGGCAAGATATATCTGCCTGTGCTCTTCGAGATAAAAGTCATCAGCCGTCAGCATGTCGGCTATGTAGTTTAAGGAGGATGGATCTATAAGTATAGAACCCAGCACCGATTTTTCGGCTATCGCCGAAAACGGAAGCTTTCTTATAATGTCGTCAGCCATATTTATAATTCCAATCTATCTCTTTTGATTATTGTTTTGCATCTATGCAGCATTACTGCTTTTCGGTGACCGAGACCTTGATCTTTGCCACAACCTCGGGATATACCTTGATCTCCACGTTGTATGTGCCAAATGTCTTTATGTTCTCACCAAGAGAGAGCTTCTTTTTGTCGATATCTATCGCAAACTGCGCCTTGAGTGCCTCGCAGATATCCTTTGAGGTAACAGAGCCGTAAAGGCGGTTGTCACTGCCTCCCGTGGTCTTTATGGATACCGTGATATCATTGAGCTTTGCGGCCAGCGCCTCTGCCGCCGCCTTTTCTTCCTTAAGTCTGAACTGCTTTGAGGCTTCCTTGTTCTTTGCGTCAGCCATAGCGCCGGCGTCTGCCTCTATTGCAAGCTTTCTCGGAAAAAGAAAGTTGCGTGCGTATCCGTCGGATACGTTGATTATCTGGTCCTTTTTACCCTGTCCCTTTACATCTGCTAAAAGTAAAACCTTCATTTTATGTCATCTGCCTTTCAAAATATTTACCGTTTGTTTTATTCTTGTTGATCCTGATTTGAGGATACGTAATCGTATTCGTAGTAGTCGTCTATCGCGCCCTTCAGCTGTGACAGTGCTTCGGACATGGATACCTCGCTCATCTGCGCACCTGCCATGTCAAAGTGACCGCCGCCCTTGAGCCTTTCAAGGATGAGCTGTACGTTCACATTACCCTTGGAGCGTCCCGATATTGCTATATCGTCCTTTATCTTTATAAGTGCAAAGGAAGCTTCAACGCCTTTTACCTTAAGGATATTGTTTGCCACCTTGGAGGCAAGTATCCTGTCTGCCTGACCGTCCTCGCGCTGGCTTATCATGCAGGATATTGCAACGCTTTCGCGGTAGGTCTCCGTGCTTGCTTCAAATATGCTCGTAAGCAATACGTCCTCAAGATCCTCGTTGAAGAATTCTCTCACGACCTCGGTGTGTGCGCCTCTGCCATACAGATAATGGCTTATCGCAAAGGTCTGTGAGCCTGAGTTTCTTGTAAAGTTGTTAGTGTCGAGCATGATACCCGACATAAGCACCTCGGATTCCTCCTTGTAGAGATTGTCAGCAAATCGGCTCTGCTGATATATCTCCGAAACTATCTCACTTGCAGAGGATTTTGTTGTTTCAACATACTGCAAGAAGGGGGAGAAGGGAAGCTCGCTTGCAAGTCTGTGGTGGTCGATAACGGCAATGCTTTTCACCGTGGATGCAAGCTCGGGAGCTTCAAATATATATTTGTTGTTTACGTCTGTTATGATGAGCACGGTATCCTCGCGTACAAGATCGGCTGCCGTGTCCTTGGTAATAAATGCGTTTACATAGTGGGGAAGTGTCGAGAGCTGTCGCTCACATATCTTGAATGATTCGCTCTCCTTGTCCATAACTATGCGTACGAACGGCTTGGAATCGCTCTTTCCAAAGCGGTCGTTGATGATCTCGCGCGCAAAGCTGTACATGCCGACGCAAGAGCCTATGGAGTCAAAATCGGGATTTGCGTGACCCATTATAAGCACGCCCGAGGAGCGGATTATATTTTCTTCAAGTATGTCGCCTGCCATACGGGATGCGACTGCCGTGTGATTTTCCATGGTCTTGTGAGAGCCGCCGAAGAAGACGCAGTTGCCTGCCTTTTCACGGCGAACGGCTATCTGGTTGCCGCCTCTTGCAATGGCTACCTCAAGGGCGGAGAAGGCTTCCTTTTCTTTGAGATTCATATCTCCGTCCACCGATGCGATACCCATGGATACCGTAACGGGGAAGCTGTTGTCACCTATCTCAAGGCTCATTATGTCGTGAAGTATCGGGAAATCCAGACCCATCTGTATATCCAGCTGTTCTTTGGAGAACACCGCAATGTATCTGTCGCGGTCGTATTCGCGGATAAATCCGTTCATGCCTACGACCCAATCCTTCAGTATTGTCTCTATCTTTGCCGATGCCGTTCTGTAGTCAGCACGGACGTATTGAGTAAGCTCCTGGAGATTGTCGAGCACGATGTAAGCCACGACAGGTATCTCACGCTGCATCTTTTCGCGAAGCTTGTAGAAGCTGTCTATGTCCTTGAATGCGACAAAATAGTAATTTGTGCCGTTGTGCTTCATGCAATAGCAGTTCACCTCATACATCTTGCCGTCAGGCAGGAGCACGGGCGGAAATTCCGATATGTCGTTTTCCTCGGGCAGATCGTATATGTCCTCTGCCATGTAGGTCTGCTTGTTTATGGCTCTTGCTATGAGCTCACTTATGGAAACAGAGCAGAAGTCTGATATCGAAAGCTTTCCTATCGCGCTTGAGTGACCGAGAATGTCCTGAAGCGCACCGCCTATTACCTTTATGCGTCCGTTTGCGTCAGAGATGGCGTAAGGATAATCGACCACAAAGCGGAACATGTCGTATATTTCGGTGTTGTGCTCGCGTGCCGCCTTCTCGTGCACCTTGATCATGTGATATTTTACTGAATAGAATATGCACACAGATCCTGCAGTCAGGGCATAAAATATGATTATTGCCAAGAGAATGGCGTTTGTGTTGTAGACAGAGATTCCCTTATTTGAAAAATAAGTTATTATTCCGCACAGCAAAAGCAGTACGAATGCCTCTGATACCGCGAATATAAATGGAGCGCGAATGTCGAAATGCAGTCTTTCGATCCTTTTTTCCTCTGTGGAAATACCGTCTTTGTTTTTTGTCATTGTCCGTTCTCCTTTTTGTTACCGCTGTCGGCATATTTCTTTGCCCTTGCGGCTATTATGACCGTTGCGCCGATGAAGCTCAGGGTTACGGTGAGTATTCCGTATGTCAGGAGCAGTACGGCGGGAATGATCAATAGGAATGTGGGTCGTATCCTTCTTTTTGCAAAGAAGCTGTTTATGCTCTTCACGGCAACATATATAAGAGCAGGTGTCAGTGTAAGGTATATATTCTGTGCGACAGCACTGCCGAGCATCATGTTGCCCTCGGAGTTAGTCGTAAATGACAGGATGAAGGTGATGATATATATCACGGCACAGGACAAGCTTATCTCCATTTCTGTGACATCGCCCGTCATGTATTCTATCAGTCCCTCTTTTTTGAGAGAGGAGAAGAGAGTGGATTGCAGTGAGAATGTAAGTATCACGATTAGAGCTATCACGGTTCCGGGCAGGATATTTACGATACCGTCGAGGTATTCGCGGATGTATTCTGCACTTTTGAATATATTCATGCTCTCGCCGCCGATATCTACAGTGTATTCCGACATGTATGTTGCAATAGCGCCTTTGGCGTTTTCTATCGCGCTTGACAGCCCGTATATCGAGATATTATATCTGTGCATGAGCGCGACGGATACCGCGATCAATGATATGACACAAGCGGCTGATGTGTATATTATGGAATTTTTGCGGTTGATACATTTTTTTGTGCATATTCCGAGAGATAATAATACGGGATATGGAGTCAGAGCCGCAATCGAGATGATCGGGTCGCGCGTTATGGCAAGCGATATCACGTAAGAAAGGACAGCCGGCGCGGATACTGTGAATATAATGAGCCATTTATCCCTCGTGCTCACGACATAAGCACCTATAACGACCGCTGTGTATATGCATATGAATGCGCTTGAAGCGTCTATGGACATGGTGGCTGCAGCCGCAAGAAAATATACGGCGGCAGGGAATATTATACTCGTCCATCTTTTCACGCTCGTAACGAGGATGAAGAATGCTATGAATGATATGAGCGGAGAGAACATGTCAAGCGGCACGCCGCCGTATATGAGAGCGGCAAGATAGACACCGCACAGTATCAGCAATGCGTATGCAGAATATATCTTAGCATTTTCTTTCATGCATTTCTCCTTTCACTATGCCGGGTGAATACATCTCGGCAAACAATTATACATTATAATATTATATCATACTTCTGTGTTTTTGTAAACACCATTTGTGATGTTTTTTTGAATTTTAAAGGAATTTTACATATTTTAAGGCTCGGATCGTGTGAAAACATGTGCACATAAGTAAGCTTTGCAAAACACAGAAAAGTTATCCCGAAATATTGACATCAAAAGACATTTTTGTTATAATTATACATGGTATACAATTTTTAATGATCCGAGGAAACGGTATGGAAACTTTTTTGATGTATTTTCTTTTTGCTGTCGGCATAGTGCTTATAGTAAAGGGCGGCGATTGGTTTGTGGACGGTGCTACATGGATAGCTGATGTGACGGGTATTCCAAAATTTATAATCGGCGCGACTGTGGTCAGCCTTGCTACTACCTTGCCCGAGATAATGGTATCCACCATGGCGGCGATCGAGGGACGCGGCATACTTATGTCGCAGGTCGGTGATTATATCGCGCAGTCGCAGGACAAGGTCGGAATGGCGATAGGAAACGGCATTGGTTCTGTCATATGCAATACGGCGCTTATAATGTCCATAAGTATAATATTCATGCCTGCAAGCATAAAGAGAAAGGATCTTGCTCCCAAGGCTTTTCTGTTCATTCTTGCTACGGCGTCGCTTTTCCTGTTTAGTATGGGTGGCTCTCTCGGAATGATCGGAGCGGTCGTTCTCTTACTTATATTTGCATTGTTCATATTTGAAAATATAAGAAGTGCAAAGAGTGATGGTGCTTCGGGCGGTGAAGTGAGCGAGGGTGCGAGCGAGGTGTGTGTGGAGGAAAGACCAAAGCTTACGCGTGCCGCACTTATAAAAAATATAGTTTTGATAATCGCGGGTGCAGCTTGCATAGTGATCGGCTCAGATCTTCTGGTGGATTACGGAAGCGATATTGCAAGAGCGTGGGGCGTAAGTGAAGCTATAATCGGAGTTACCATGGTGGCTGTCGGCACATCTCTTCCCGAGCTTGTTACGGCTATCACGGCTGTTGTAAAGAAGCAGTCCTCCATGACTGTCGGAAACGTTATTGGCGCAAATATCATAGATACAACGCTTATACTTGCTATATGCTCGTTCGTGTACGGCGGAGAATTGCCTGTTTCGGCACAGAACATATACCTTGATTTTCCTGTTGCGATACTTGTGTCGTGCATAGCCTTGATACCGACGCTGATAAGTAAGCGCTTTAAAAAGTGGCAGGGAATAGTTATGATAGTGATATATATAGCTTATCTCGTCACGGTAAGCGTCGGAATGAACGCTTATCTTTCACTGTTCGGCATCGCGTAAAAAATATTTTGAGAAAATTTCAAAAAACTATTGCAATATAATTAAAAGTATGTTATAATGCTGTTGTATGGTATAGTAGAGTCAAGAGTGGGTCGCCAAAAACCCACTCTTGAAGTTTTATATGCCACCTTGAGATACGAATGTATTAAAACGCAAAATGCATAAACAAAATTTATTAAGAGGTAAAAATGAAGAGCAGTAAGGAAACGAAAAACATTGCTTCCACCGTCCGCACGCTCATTTCTCCGCTTGCGCAGGAGATGGGATATCAGCTGTGGGATGTAGAGTTCGTTAAAGAGGGCGCGGACAAATATCTCCGCATAACCATTGATAACGATGAGGGCATAACGATAGAGGACTGTGAGAGATTTCATCGCGGAATAGATCCTCTGCTTGATGAGGCAGACCCCATCGAGGAGGCTTACATACTTGAGGTGTCATCTCCCGGTATCGAGCGTGAGCTTAAATATGACGAGCATATCGAGGCATCTGTCGGGCTGGATGTTGAGGTAAGGCTCTTTGCACCTCTGTGTGCAGGAGGCGCAAAGCAGTTTCGCGGAATACTCATAGGTCTTGACGATGACGGAAATGTCGAGGTCGAGATCTCGGGCGAAACAGTAACATTTCCGAGAGAAAAGATCGCAAAGATACAGACAGTGTATGACTTTGGCGACTGATCACCAGATTTTTAAGGTAGCTTGATTTGAATAATTGCTTGAAAGGATAATAAAATGAACGCAGAATTTTTCACTGCCCTGGAGCTTCTTGAAAAGGAGAAGGGCATACCCCAGGATTATATGATCGAAAAGATCGAGGCGGCGCTTATATCCGCCTATAAGAAGGAGTACGGAAACAACACGAACGTAAGAGTGCATATAGATGCGCAGAAGAAGGACGTTCGTCTTTACCAGCAAAGAGAGATCGTTGAGGTGGTAGAGGATCCCCTTACTCAGGTATCTCTTGAAACAGCAATGGCTAAGAGCAAGAGAAACAAGATCGGTATGATATTTGAAACAGAGGTCAAGACAAAGGACTTCCGCAGACTCAGCGCAGGCGCGGCAAAGTCTGTTATCATACAGGGAATACGTGAGGGCGAGCACAGAGCCATGCAGGAGGCTTATGAGCAGAAGCGCGGCGAGATAATCACCGCAACAGTGCTTAAGGTCGATAATGTAACAGGAAACATAGTTGTGGATACGGGCACGGGCAGAGCGGTTCTGCTTGCAAATGAGCAGATCCCCGGTGAGATCTATTCCGTAGATGATAAGATCAAGGTGTTCGTGCAGGAAGTAAACAAGGAATTCAAGGGCCCCATCGTAACTCTCTCCAGAGTTCATCCCGGACTTGTAAGACGTATGTTCGAGCTTGAGGTCCCTGAGATATCGGACGGTATAATCCTTATCAAGGGAGTGTCCAGAGAAGCGGGATCGAGAAGCAAGATCGCTGTTTATTCAAGAGATGAGGGCGTTGATGCGGTTGGCGCATGCATCGGTAATCACGGAATGAGAATAGAGAGCATAGTAAACGAGCTCGGCGGCGAGAAGATAGATATAGTTAAGTACAGCGAGTCACCCGAGGAGTATGTTCGCTCCGCGCTTGCTCCCGCCACAGTCATCTCGGCTGAAATGATGGGCGAGAGATTTTGCAGAGTTACGGTCGCTCCCGAACAGCTCTCTCTTGCAATAGGCAAGGAGGGTCAGAACGTTCGTCTTGCGGCAAGACTTACCGGCGTTAAGATAGACATCGTTGCAGAGGGAACGGAAAAGCCGTTGCCTGAGGATATCTGATCATGCAAAAAGCAAAAAAGATCCCTGTGCGTCAGTGCCTCGGTTGCTCTGCGCATAAGGAAAAGCGTGAGCTCATACGTGTTGTCAGAACACCTGAGGGTGATATATCCCTTGACCTTGTCGGAAAGATGTCGGGTAGGGGAGCATATATTTGCAGAAATGTTCAGTGTCTTAAGAAGGCGAGAAAGACAGGACGCATAGAGTCGGCGCTTGAGTGTAAGATATCCGATGATATATATGATAAGATGGCGCTTGAGATAGAGGAGAGTAATGCCTGATATGCAAGAGATACAGCTGCTCCGCATGATAGGCATTGCAAAAAAGGCAGGATCTCTCATCGTGGGATACCCCCAGATATATGAGTATATCAAAAAGGGAAAGAATACCGCAAGGGAAGAATTTCTGGTAATAGAAGCGCAGGATACATCGGATAATACTCATAAGAAAATATGCAATAAATGCGAGTTCTATAATATCGCGACCGTACGTATTAACAGCACGTGCATCGAGTTGGGTGCGGCTCTCGGAAAGAGTGCCGTGTCTTGCGTGGCTGTGAAGGGCAAGGATATGTGTTGCGCGGTCTTAAGTAAATTGCCCAAAAACGACTAAACCATTTTTTGCGGCGTGAAAATGCCGCAAAGATCAGAGGAAAGGACGGCTCATAATTTTTATGGCAATAAAACCCCAAATCAAAGCATCTCAGCTTGCAAAGGATCTTGAATTGAAGAGCAAGGACATAACTGATATCATGTCCGAGAAGGGTATGGAGGTAAAGGCTTCAAAGGCACTTGAGCCCCATGAATTCGACGTTATATTCAATACCGTTACAGCAAATCATCAGATAGAGGGCATTGATGACTATATAGACGGAATAACCTATATTCCCTCAAAGCTTAAGGAGAAGAGCGCGTCGGAGAGCGGAAAGGATCTTAAGGCTAAGGCATCGGCATCAAAGGATAATGAGGCTGCAAGGAAGGCGGAAAATTCTTCGGCGGCTGAGGTGAAGACGGCTGTTAAGGCTGAAGTAAAGCCCGAGGCAAAGCCTGAGGTGAAGACTGAAGCTAAGGCAGAGGTCAAGACAGAGGCAAAGCCTGAGGCGAAGGCTGAAGCCAAGGCAGAGGTCAAGCCCGAGGAGAAGCCTATTCGCAGAGATGATGCAAGACAGGCAAACACGGTAGACCGTGCGGCAGCCATCGCACGCGCGCTTGAGCTTGAAAAGAAGGCTCAGATGAAGGCTACCGAAAACAGAAAGAATCAGAATCAGGCTCAAAGACAGGGCGACAGAGCACAAAGACCGCAGAACGGCGCACAGCAGAAGACTGAAAGACCTGCTACTTCCGATCAGAGACCGCAGAGAGCGGCGGTATCGGATAACAGAACCGACAGATTTAGCAAGGCTCCGAGCTTTGAAAAGCCGCAAAGACCCGAAAGACGCGACGACAGGAGAGCACAGGGACAGAAGCCGCAGTTCAACCGCGCAAATCAGGGCATGGATAAGGAGGATTACATTCCTTCTGCACCCAAGGAGAAGTTCCAGCCCCAGCCTATCGTGAGAGGTCAGACTCCCAAGGGCGGCGACGGCACGCAGAAGAAGGGTGCTACTCATATAGTTGATATGAGGACCAGCTCTGTGGATCTTTCAAAGTACGACGAAAAATTTGATAATTTCGTTTCCGAAAACGAGAGAGATCTCAGAAACGGAAACAATCAGAAGCTCAAAAAGCAGCAGAATCAGAACAGACCCGAGAACTTCAAGCAGAAGAATGCAAAGAAGGGCGCTCAGAGCAAGCAGGCTCCCGTGAAGAAGCAGCCCTTGCATGTCGAGATCCCCGAGGAGATCACGGTAAGCGAGTTTGCGGCAATGCTCAAGGTAACGGTCGCAGAGGTGATAAAGCGCCTCATGCTTCTCGGAATGATGGTAACTGCAAACCAGAGCATAGATTATGACACGGCATCCCTCATTGCAGAGGAGCTTGGAGCGGTTCCCTCAAAGCAGGTGGTAGTGACCATCGAGGAGAAGCTCTTTGAGGATGATAACGACGCCGAGGAAGACCTTAAGGTGCGCGCTCCCGTAGTTTGCGTTATGGGACACGTTGACCACGGTAAGACATCCTTGCTTGATGCTATAAGACATACCAATGTAACGCGCGGAGAAGCCGGCGGTATCACACAGCATATCGGTGCTTACAGAGTCAAGATAAACGGCGAGGATATAACATTCCTTGACACA
>CAZVUD010000031.1:0-18933 GCA_964629615.1 uncultured Clostridium sp.
CGTAGCAGTTTACGAAGGTAACGAGCCTATCGTTATCCCCAATCCAGAAGGCGCGAGAACGACTCCTTCAGTAGTTGCATTCTCCAAGACAGGCGAAAGAATGGTAGGTCAGGTCGCAAAAAGACAGTCTATCACAAACCCCGACAGAACAGTCATCTCCATCAAGAGAGATATGGGTACAAATAAAAAGGTAAGCATCGACGGTAAGTCATACACACCTCAGGAGATCTCCGATATGATCCTTCAGAAGCTCAAGGCTGATGCAGAGGCATATCTCGGATCTACAGTAACAGAGGCAGTTATCACAGTTCCCGCATACTTCACAGATGCTCAGAGACAGGCAACCAAGGACGCAGGTAAGATTGCAGGACTTGATGTAAAGAGAATCATCAACGAGCCTACCGCTGCAGCTCTTGCATACGGTATGGACAAGGAAAATGATCAGAAGATCATGGTATTTGACCTTGGCGGTGGTACATTCGATGTATCCTTGCTTGAGATCTCTGACGGTGTATTTGAGGTATTGGCTACTGCAGGTAACAACAAGCTCGGCGGTGACGACTTCGATGCAAGGATCATAGATTGGATGGTAGAAAAGTTCAAGAAGGAAAACGGCGTTGACCTTAAGAACGACAAGATGGTAATGCAAAGACTTAAGGATGCAGCTGAAAAGGCAAAGATCGAGCTTTCAGGTATGACATCCTCCAACATCAACCTTCCTTTCATTACTGCTACTGCAAACGGTCCTCTCCACTTTGAAGCAACTCTCACAAGAGCTGAATTCGACAGAATAACATCCGACCTTGTTGAGGCAACTATGGGCCCGACAAAGCAGGTACTCCATGACTCCGGACTTTCTGTAAACGAGATCGATAAGATACTCCTCGTAGGCGGTTCCACAAGAATTCCTGCAGTTCAGGAAGCAGTTAAGAAGTTCCTCGGCAAAGAGCCCTTCAAGGGAATCAACCCCGATGAATGCGTTGCTATAGGCGCAGCTATCCAGGGCGGCGTTCTTGGCGGCGATGTAAAGGACCTCCTTCTCCTTGACGTAACACCTCTTTCTCTCGGTATCGAGACCATGGGCGGTGTATTCAACAGAATAATCGACAGAAACACGACCATCCCTGTAAAGAAGAGCCAGATATATTCCACAGCCGCTGACGGACAGACATCCGTTGAGATACATGTTCTTCAGGGTGAAAGAGAAATGGCTGCGTATAACACCACTCTCGGACGCTTCATTCTTGACGGTATCGCTCCCGCTCCCAGAGGAATTCCTCAGATCGAGGTAACATTTGATATCGACGCAAACGGTATAGTTAATGTTACAGCATGCGATAAGGGCACAGGCAAGGAACAGCACATCACTATCACATCCTCCACAAACATGTCACAGGATGATATAGATAAGGCTATAAAGGACGCCGAAAAGTTTGCTGAAGAGGATAAGAAGCAGAAGGAAGCTGTTGATATCAGAAATAAGGCAGACAGCATGATATTCCAGTGCGAAAAGGCTCTCGGCGAGCTTGGTGACAAGGTAGACGCCGCTGATAAGACAGACGTCGAAAACGCAATTTCCGCACTGAAGGAAACTCTCAAGGGCAATGATACAGAAGCTATCAAGGCAGATACAGAAGCTCTTGAAAAGGAATTCTACAAGATATCCGAGAAGATCTATTCTCAGTATCAGGCACAGAACGGTCAGGGAAATGACGGCGGCGCACAGGGTGGCGACGGTCAGTTCTACGATGCGAACTACGAGGATAATTCCAATAAGTAATTTAAGACAACGGTGGGAAAGGTGTTTATACGCCTTTCCCACAAAGCAGGTTATACGAGAGCCTCATGCAAGGAATATGAATGTAAATCACCTTGCATGTAATTCAAGCGAAAGGCTGGAAAAATAAATGGCAGAAAAACGCGACTATTATGAGGTGCTCGGTGTAGACAAGAGCGCCAGCGATACAGATATAAAAAAGGCTTACCGTACCTTAGCCAAAAAATATCATACAGATAAGAAACCGGGCGACAAGGAAGCGGAAGCAAAATTCAAGGAAGCAAACGAGGCGTATGAGGTATTGTCCGATGCCTCAAAGCGTCAGAAATACGATCAATATGGTCACGCGGCATTTGATCCCTCTCAGGGCGCAGGCGGCGGATACGGCGGCTTTGGCGGATTTGACGTAGATCTCGGCGACATATTCGGAAGCTTCTTCGGAGGCGGATTCGGCGGCAGAGGATCACAGAGAAACGGACCGACAAAGGGAGAAGATATCGAGGTCAATGTCACGATATCCTTTGAAGAGGCTGTATTCGGATGTAAAAAAGAGATATCCTTCTCTCGCATGAAGAAATGCTCATCATGTAACGGTACTGGAGCGGCAAGCGGAAGCGCAGAAAAATGCCCGACATGTAACGGTACGGGACAGCGCAGAGTCATGCAAAATCTCGGCGGAATGCAGTTTCAATCCACCACTACATGTGATAAGTGCCGCGGAACGGGCAGATTTATAAAGGATCCGTGCCAGAAGTGCCGTTCTACAGGACTTGAAAAGGAAAATAAGAAGCTTACCGTAGATATTCCCGCAGGTATAGATCACGGCAAGGGACTTGTTATCAGAGGAGCGGGCAATGATGGCAGAAACGGCGGCCCTGCAGGTGATGTTTACGTTATGGTAAGCGTTCGCAAGAGCTCCACCTTCCAGCGCGACGGATATAACATATACTGTGAGATACCGATAACCATATCCGAGGCAACTCTCGGAGCTGAGATACAGGTTCCTACCCTTGAGGGCATGGAGAACTACACCATACCCGAGGGCACACAGACAGGCGCAACATTTACATTAAGACAAAAGGGCGTTCCTGTGATCAACTCTTCTCGCAGAGGCGATCTTATATTCAAGGTCAATGTTGAGATCCCGCGCGGACTTACACAAAAGCAAAAGGATCTTTTGCGTGCATTTGCCGATGAATGCGGCGAAAGCAATTACTCCAAGAAGAGCGGATTTTTTAAGAGAAACAAGAAATAAACATTTGAAAGTGAGCTACCACGATGATAGATAACGACTACCTGTGCGGTGATTTCGGTTCTGTTTCAGATTGGACACAGATCAAGGTAACTGTTGATACCGAGCGCCTTGATGAGCTTGTTGCGGTAATGAGCATGATAAACAACAACCTGCTCATTGACGATCTGAGTGACATCGATCTCAAGACCTGCTATGGCGATCTCATAGATGAAAGCATTCTTAATGCCGATAAATCCCACGCATCAGTTTCATTTTTCGTACCCTGCGACAGAAGCTATGCCGACGATCTCGCATTTCTCCGCGAACGGCTCTGCGCAAATGGTCTTGATGACGCAAAAATAGAGATAACCGGTCATAAAGAAGAGGACTGGGCAAACTCATGGAAGGCATACTACAAGCCTATCAAGATAGGAAATATAGTTATAGTGCCTGCATGGGAGAAGTATAATGCAGGGGATGACGAGATCATCGTTAAAATGGATCCCGGAATGGCATTTGGCACAGGCACTCACGAAACCACAAAGCTGATCATCGGACTTCTTCAAAAATACGTGCATAAGGGAGATTCTGTTATGGACGTCGGAACAGGCAGCGGCATACTTGCGATATGCTCAGCAAAGCTTGGAGCTGCTATGTGCCGTGCGTATGATATCGACCCCATGTCCGTCCGTGTTGCAAATGAAAACATAAAGGACAGCGGACTTGATGATATCGTAACATGCAAGCAGTCGGATCTTTTGCGACAAGCAGAGAATACAGAGGGCGGATATGATGTCATCTGTGCTAATATAGTTGCAGACATAATCATAAGAATGACCCCCGATGTTTCAAGATTTATGAATAACAAGACGGTGCTCTTGGCTTCAGGCATAATATCAGAGCGCCGCGACGATGTTATAAGCTGCTTTGAGCAACACGGTCTTAAGATAATTGAGGTAGCCGAGGATAACGGTTGGTGTGCCTTGGCGGTATCACTTAAGTAATATCTGTATTCCGAGCTGAAATAAATAAGATATTATAAGTCAGGCGTGATACTCTTAAACGAGTATCACGCGAAGCTTTATTCGCCTACGGCGAGTTATCGATACTTATAACCTTTTCCTATTTTTTAATAAAGATATCACGACTATTCTTGTGATATCTTTTTTTGATTTTATAATGCGGCTTTGAATTTTTGATTATGCCTGTAAAAGTATTGACAATCAAAGGATATGATGATATAATAACACTGAAGAATAAGGATGCATATAACACTTATTACAAGATATTACAACACACGGGAGATACATCATGACACTTGCCATACTCGCCGCGGGAATGGGCTCTCGCTACGGCGGACTTAAGCAGCTTGACAAATTCACAGACAGCGGAGAATTTATCATAGATTTTTCAATATTCGATGCCATAAAAGCAGGATTTGACAGAGTCGTATTCATTATAAAAAGAGAAAATCTTGATCTGTTCAAAGAAACTGTCGGAAAAAGAGTTGAGAAATATATCAAGGTAGAATATGCATTTCAGGATATAAACGATGTTCCGAGTTGGTATGAAGTGCCAAACGGCAGGACAAAGCCGTGGGGAACAGCGCATGCGATTCTCAGTGCAAGGGATATCATAGACGATAATTTTGCGGTAATAAATGCCGATGACTTCTACGGCAGAGATTGCTATATAAAAGCGGCATCCCATATTAAATACGCAAAGAAGGGTGAATGCTGTATGGTAGGATATCTTCTGCGCAACACCCTCACCAAAAACGGAACTGTTTCGCGCGGAATATGCCGATCCGACGAAAGCGGAATGCTCGCTTCGGTCACAGAACGTACTGCTATCCGTGAATGCGAAAACGACGCTGAATACCTCGATGAAAACGGAAATTGGACATTTCTTTCAGGCGACTCACTCACATCCATGAACTGCTGGGGATTGACACCTGACATGTTTGTGCTGATAGAAGAAAAATTCCATGAGTTTTTAAAGGCTCCCATGGCAGACCCTATGAAAAGCGAATGCTATCTGCCCATGGTGCTTGACAGCATAATAAAAGACGGAGACTGCACCGTAAAGCTGTATGACACCACAGCAAATTGGTACGGTGTGACCTATATTGATGATAAGGAATATGTAAGAACATCCATAAGAGCCCTTATGGATAATGTTACTTACCCCAAAAACAGTCTTTGGGAAGGCATGCAGAATAATATTTAATTATACGGAGGAGATATAAAATGTCAGTTCTTATTACAGGCGGAGCAGGATTTATCGGATCGCATACCGCAGTGGAATTTCTGAATGCAGGCTACGACATTGTTATCGTAGATAACTTTTCCAACAGCAAGCCCGTTGTGTTGGAGCGTATAAAGCAGATCACGGGAAAAGAATTTAAATTCTATAAAGCAGACATTCTTGACAGATGCGCACTTGAAAAAATATTTGATGAAAACCCCGATATCGACAGCTGTATACATTTTGCAGGATATAAGGCGGTAGGCGAATCGGTCAGATGCCCCCTCAAATACTATTATAACAACATCACGGGAACAGTAACGCTTTGCGATGTTATGCAGAAGTATAATGTCAAGACCATGGTCTTTTCTTCCTCGGCAACCGTATACGGCGAGCCTGAGAGAGTACCCATGAAAGAGAGCGACCATGTTGGAAATGCAACTAATCCTTACGGTGAAACAAAGGTCATGATAGAGCGCATACTTGCCGACCTGTACACAGCCGATAATGAATGGAATATATCCATACTCAGATATTTCAATCCCATCGGCGCACACAGCTCGGGACTTATAGGTGAAGATCCTGCCGACATTCCCAACAACCTCGTACCGTATATATCTCAGGTGGCAAGCGGAAAGCGCACTCACCTCAATGTATTCGGAAATGATTACGATACGCATGACGGCACAGGCGTGCGCGACTACATCCATGTAGTGGATCTTTCACGTGCACATTTAAAGGCACTTGAATCCATCGTAAAAAGACACGGAATAGACTATTTCAATGTCGGCACGGGCAAGGGATATTCGGTCCTTGACATAGTTAAAGCATATGAAAAGGCTTCAGGCGTTGAAATACCGTATAAGATAGTAGAGAGAAGAGCGGGGGATATCGCAGTTTCATATGCAGATCCCGCGAAGGCACAAGAGATACTTGGCTGGAGTGCTGAATACGATCTGAATGACATGTGCCGCGATTCATATAATTTCATAAAAAAGAACCCCGAGGGATATGGAGAATGAATATCGCAAAAAATAAATTCGGAATTACAAGAGAAGGCGAGTGCGTATTTAAATACACCCTCGAAAATGACCGCGGAACATCGATAACATTGTCGGAATTCGGCGCATCCATCCTGTCCTTGATCACACGTGATAAATACGGTAATCATGCCGATATCGTATGCGGTTACGATGAGCTTGACGGATATATTAGCGGTAACAGCTATCAGGGCGCCGTTGCAGGCAGAGTGGCAAACAGAATTAAAAATGCCGAATTCATGCTTGACGGCGTTAAATATACACTTTCAAAGAATGACAATGTCAACTCTCTGCACGGAGGAAATATAGGATTTTCCCACAAGGTGTGGAAGAGCGAGTGCTGTATGAATGACGACTCTGCAAGCGTTACATTCTCTTTGTTTTCTCCGGACGGCGATGAAGGATATCCGGGAAACTTAGATGTAAGTGTCACATATACGCTTGACAATAAGGATACATTGAATATACATTATACCGCGCAGACAGACAAGAAAACAGTTGTCAATCTTACAAATCACTCATACTTTGATCTTTCGGGGTACGACAACGGAAGTATACTTGATCATGAGTTGCAGATAAATGCCGACAGATTTATCCCGACCGATGAGCTTTCAATACCCACAGGCGAAATAATGAGCGTAGACGGCACACCGTTTGATTTCAGAGAGAGCAAGACTGTAGGCAGAGATATAAACGCAGATAACATATATCTCAAGCGTGCAGGCGGATATGACCATTGTCTGGTCTTCTCGGATGATGCAGATGTACATTCTCCTAAAGTTCGCCTTTATGACAAAAAGAGCGGAAGAATCCTGACGCTCTACACCGATATGCCTGCAATTCAGCTTTATACGGGTAATTTTTTGTGCGAAGAAAAGCACAGATTCAAAGGCGGATGCATGCAAAAAAAGCAAATGGCACTTTGCCTTGAAACTCAGTTTATGCCCGACAGTCCTAACCATGATGATTTCACAGATTGCACGCTCGATCCGAGCCAAAAATACGATCATTTCACAACCTTGAAATTTTCGGTATCTTAAATAAACTCACACATAAAATACGCCCGAAGGCTTTCGGGCGTATTTTTTAAGGCTCATTTATAAGTTCAAAAGTTATCTCTCCATCCTTTACCGAGGTGTGCACACGGTCACCGACCTTTATCTTTTCACTGAAATATTCTTCAATGTATCTGTCCTCAAAGCTCTTTTTGATGCTTCTTGACAGTTCACGCGCGCCGTACCTGTCATCCTTGCTCATCGACACCAAAAGATCCACCGCATCAGAGTCAAATTCAATGTCGATCCCAATGCCTCTTATCCTGTCACAGACCTCAAGCAAGAGTTTCTCGCATATCCTGTAGAGAGCGTCGTGCGAAAGGGAATTGAATATTATTATCTCATCTATCCTGTTTAGAAATTCGGGCTTGAAATACTTTTTGAGCTCATCGTGAACATGCTTCTTTTTCAGGTCATCGTATGCAACAGCATCGGGAGAAAATCCGAGCGGCATTGCAGAGCGTCCGCTCATAGCTCCTATATTTGTCGTGAGTATTATAACCGTATTTTTAAAGCTCACCTGTCTGCCGTTTGAATCTGTTATGATCCCATCATCAAGTGCCTGCAAAAACAGATTGAAAACATCGGGGTGCGCCTTTTCTATCTCATCAAGCAAAACTATGCTGTAAGGTCTGCGTCTTACCTTTTCGGTCAGTTGACCTCCGCTTCCGTACCCGACATATCCCGGCGGGGAGCCTATAAGTCGGGAAACACTGTGCTTTTCCATATACTCCGACATATCAAGGCGAATGAGATTTTCCTCACTGTCAAACATGCAGACCGCAAGCGCCTTGCAAAGCTCGGTCTTTCCAACTCCGCTACCGCCTGCAAATATAAAGGATGCTATGGGCTTTTTGGGATCACATAGCCCTGCGCGGCATCTCTTTATGGAATTTACAAGAGCGCGTATAGCGTCATCCTGACCGATGACTCTTTTTTTAAGCTCAATTTCCAAATTGTTTATCCTGTCCATCTCATCTGTCATCAGCTTGCTTGCAGGTATTCCCGTACTAAGCGTCACAACACTTGCTATGTGATCCTCGCACAGCAAAAGTCCTTGGCTTGACATCTTCTCGTCCCATTCGCGCCGTTGCCGAGTAATGTCTGCCTCTTTTTCCGATCTTGCGCTTCGAAGAGCAGCCGCACCCTCAAAATCCTTGGCAAGGAGCGCCTCATCGCTCTTTCTTTTGATGTCAAGTATCTCGGCTTCACCTTTACTTATGCTCTCAGGAAATGATGAAAGGCGCAAACCCGATGCCGCCTCATCAAGCAGATCTATCGCCTTATCGGGTAAAAATCTGTCGTGAATATAGCGACTTGAAAGCTCAGCCGCGGCTTTCAATGCTCCGTCAGATATGCGTATACCGTGGTGCTCCTCATATTTTGCTCTCAACCCCATGAGTATTCTGACAGTTTCATCAACACTCGGCTCTTTCAGGTACACCGTCTGAAACCTTCTTTCAAGCGCCGAGTCCTTTTCAATAAATCGTCTGTACTCCTCAACAGTGGTAGCGCCTATGACCTTTATCCTTCCGCGTGCAAGGGCAGGCTTTAATATATTTGCTGCATCAAGAGCCCCCTCAGCCGAGCCTGCACCCACTATCGTATGCATCTCGTCTATAAAAAGTATGCAATCCGAATGCTTTTCCGCTTCTCCTATAACTCCCTTGAATCTTTCTTCAAACTCACCTCTGTACTTTGCGCCTGCAAGCATCTTGGCAATATCAAGAGATATTATCCTTGCGTCTTTAAGCTCATTCGGCACATCGCCTTTCGCTATCTTAGCCGCTATACCCTCGACCACCGCAGTTTTACCAACACCCGGCTCGCCTATAAGACAGGGATTATTTTTCGTGCGTCTGCACAGTATCTGAAGTGTCCTTTCCGCCTCGCTCTTCCGCCCGACTGTTGGGTCTAACAGATCATTTTTGGCAAGATCTGTAAGATCTGTCCCGTAATTTAAAAGTCCTATGACCTTGGTGGTATCCTTTTCCTTGCTTTTGATATTGAGCTTTGGCTTTTTTTCACTTGATGAAAACGCCGTAAGGTATATATCAAGCTCGTTTTTTATATCATGCAATGACACCTTTATTCCGCCAAGTATCCTTACAGCCACACAATCACTCTCATCAAGAAGCGCCATAAGCATATGCTCCGTGCCAATATGACTGTACCCATATATGTCAGCCACAGTGGCGGAATTTTCAATTATCCTGTGCGCACGCGGTGTGATATCATCACCTGACAGCTCATATCTGTTTCCTTTGCCCATGACATCTATTATCTTGCTTTTATAGCCATCAAAGGTAACGCCCTTTGAATTCAATATGTCCGAGGCGGCAGACTTATCTGAAAGTATAGCGAGCAATATATGCTCCGACCCAATGTAAGAATGCCCCATATCAGATGCATATTCAAGCATTCTCTTAAGTACTGTCTCAGCCTTTTGTGTAAATTTATCCGGCATTGCTCGAAACTCCTTTGATGTGTTATTCTTTTACCTTCGCTCCCTTTATGTATTCATTGAGCTTATCCGCCCTTAAGCTGTCACACGCCTTGACAGTAGAGCACCCATCAGCAAACGAAAACAGATAGCTGGTCATGAGCTGTGCCTGCAGACAGTTGAGATCCCTAAGAGATATAGGGTAGGGAAGCTTGTCACTGCAACCAATACAGTGTGTAAGGCGTATGCTTGAAATAAGCTTTAAAAGCTCCTCTTGCGTGCATGATGAGCAATACTCCATTATGCCCACAGTGCGCCACGCCTTGTTAAGTACCGCTGTATTATCGTCAAAAATATTGCGTGTGTATTCTTTTTCAAGTGAAATAATATATTCTGCAAAATCAGTCAGCGCATCGCATGCGACATATATATCCTGCATAGGGCTTGGTATCATATCAAGAATATATATGCCGGAGGAATTGTTTTCATACGTAGTCATCGGATACATATTGATATGTGTAATCCTCGCCTTTTTCTCCAGCTTGCCAAGCTCTGAAAGACCCGATATGGCAGGGAGGTAGACTGCGCATGAAAGCTGTACTCCGTGACCTGTATGCCGTATGTCAGGCGAAACATAGCCCAAGCCGTCCAGATATGCAAGATCAAATTCATGATCAAGTAATTCCTCAGCTTCCTTTGCGCTTGAAAGTGCTTTATGCATGTCCATACCGCCAAGCAATGATTGAATGCAGAAAAGATCCTTGCCGCCGACAGCAACTGAAATATTGCAGGGCTCATTCAAATACAATACCTTTTCGTTATCAGATCCGATAAATCCGCTGTCAGCATATCCAAGCTCCGCATATGCAAGATATGCAGCATCTCCGCGCTCATTTGACGCATGAAATCCGTTCTTTTGCAGTATATCTCCGACCTTTTGTATCATCGTGTTCAAATTCTTACGTTCAAGTGAAAGGTCAAAGCGCATCCCGTCTATATTCCTGTATATCCTCGCCCTTGACCATATAATATGGGGATCACACTTAACATCTATATCATACCATGCCATGATCATTCTCCTATCGTCATCGCTTCAAGCGATCTTATCTCGTCGCGCAAGCGCACAGCAGATTCAAAATCTTCATTTGCCACCGAGCGTGCAAGCCTGTCCTTAAGCTCGCATATCCTTTTTTTGTTTTCCTGCATGATCGCATACCTTCGGGGTATCTTTTTGTTGAACATCCCGTACAGGCGCATGCTGCACTCTGAAAGCTGCGGGATAGATATAAATGCCGAATAGCAGTCCTTGCATCCCATAGCACCGCGCTCTGTAACGCTCTCGATATCCGATCCGCATGTCTTGCAGGTCAGCTTCGAGCCACCGTTGCTAACGGAATAATATATACCGTTATTTGTATGTACTAACTCGTAAAGATAAGAAACAGGGATGAACGCCGTGTCATCCACATCAAAGCCGTCCTGATCATTTACGCGGCTTGCGGACGCACACAGACTGCAAAGCGCGTGGCGCGTTCTGTCAAACTCGCTGTAAAAGACCGTAGCCTTCTTGATCTTACATTTTTCACATTGCATAATTTGTATCTCCTTTGCATTTTATAATACTATTTTATACTTTTTGGAGTAAAAATGCTGTCGGAATATGTGCGTTTTTACAGTTCATCAATTGTTTACAATTCGCTCATCGCTTTGGATTGACAAGCATTGTTAAATATTGTATAATGTAGTAAAATGGGGGTAGAAGGTGTTTTGTTTCATACACCCAATAATTCATAAGAAAACGGAGGCAATTATGGAAAGAAATTCTACTGTCGGTAATAATAAGATCGCCTCTTTGTTTGATTGCGGAACGTTTGTCCAGATCGGTGCTCACATAAAGAGAAGCGGATCGGAAAGCGCTTACGACGGCGTGCTTTGCGGATACGGATCCATATCGGGAAAGCTTGCCTTTGCATTCATTCAAGACAGCGACAGAACAAACGGCGCGCTTGACATTACAGGCGCAAAAAAGATATGCATGCTCTACGATATGGCTATCAAAAACGGGGCGCCTGTTATAGGCGTGTTTGATAGCGCAGGCGCAGTTGTTCTTGACGGCTCTCAGGCTCTGTCTGCATACGGCAAGGTCATGTCTTGCGTATCCAAGGCATCAGGAATAATTCCCCAGATAGCAATCATCGACGGCATATGCACAGGTATGTCACTTTGCACAGCGGCAATGTTCGATATGATCATAAACGTATCCGATAAGTCCTGCACATATGTGAATTCCGAAAGCAAGGACAAGGGATGCAGCATCAAGGCGGCAATTGAATGTGAAGGCTCTGAGAGCGCATACGGTGCAGCAAAAGAGCTCATAGAAATGCTTCCTCAAAACAATAATGACCGCGCATGCTCAATGAGCGGTGATGATCCTGCAAGAGCTGTTGTAACAAATGGCTTGTGCGGATGTCAGCTCGTACAGGAGATATGCGACAACGGAAAATATACAGAGCTGTATTCAGGCTTTGGAGCCGAGCTGTCCTGCTCGCTTGCCTTCTTTGGCGGTGAGCTTTGCGGAGTTATAGCGTCTGACGATCAGGAGCATGCAGGTAAGATAACATCGGCAGGAGCTTCAAAGGCGGCTGAATTTATCGGATTCTGCGACAGATTCGGTCTTCCCGTGATAACCCTCGTAAACAGCGAAGGATTTGGCAGTGACATCTGCGCATCCGCACCTGCATCTCTCGCAATGGCTTATTCAAACGCAAGCACACCCAAGATCACGGTGATCTGCGGAAAGGCTTACGGTGCAGGATTCACGCTCCTCGGCTCAAGATCCGTGGGCGCAGATATAGCGTATGCTACATCAGACTCTTATATAAGCGTTATGTCACCCGAAAGCGCCGTTGCATTCCTTATGAATGACAAGATAAGCGCACAGAAGAGCAGAGCAGAGCTTGAAGGCGAATGGCTTTCAGGTAACGCAGACCCGATAAGAGCGGCAGAAAGCGGCGATATTGACGACATTATCCCGAGAGAAGAGATCCGCGCAAGGATAGTATCCGCCGTGTATATGCTCGCAACAAAAACAGACCTTACACCCACAAGAAAGCATTATAAGATGCCTCTTTAATGCAAAAGGAGTAAGCTGATATGAGATCATACAGAAAATTAAGCATATTTCTTATACTTTCAGTTTGCCTGCTCACAGTATTGTCCGTAAATATCTATGCGGCAGCAAGCACCGACGCTGACACAGCCGCTGTTGAAGAAGCGACACTTGCAGAAGAAGAAACGACTGCAAACAAATCCTCGAAGCTCGATATGAACATGAGCGGCGCGGACCTAAGTGTCGGCGAACGCATAAGCTATGCTTTGCAGGGAACTGCGACAGGCATGCTTATGGTATTTGCGGTATTGGCACTGCTTGCAATAATCGTATCCCTCTCAAAGGTGATACTTTACGATATTCCCAACAAGAAAAAAGCTGATGCGGCAAAGGCTCCCGACGCGGTAGTCGAAACAGAGACCGTGACAGATCCTGTGGTTGCACCGACAGATGATACCACTGTGTACTGTGAGGACGACACAGAGATTGCGGCTGTTATAACCGCCGCCATCGCCGCAATGATCGAAAGCGGAGAATATGCAAGTGAATTTAAGAGCGGATTCCGCGTTGTTTCCTTTAAAAGAGTAAGCGGTAACGGCGCTTGGAACAAAAATTAATGTTTTCTTTTTGAAAGGTTGGTAATTAATATTATGAAAAGATTTAATGTGACCGTAAACGGTATTGTATATGATGTTACAGTAGAAGAGGTCGATTCAAACGCAGCTCCCGCTCCCGTAGAGGCTAAAGCCCCCGTAGCTGCAGCACCGACAGCAGCTCCCAAGGCAGCTCCCAAGGCTAGCGCACCCGCAAGTGCAGGAAAGGCAGGTAGTATTACAGTTAAGTCCCCCATGCCCGGCACTATAATGAAGGTAAATGCAACAGTCGGCGCAAGCGTTAAAAAAGGTGATGTTCTCTGCGTTCTTGAGGCTATGAAGATGGAAAACGACATCTGTGCTCCGAGTGACGGCACAGTAGCATCCGTAAATGTACAAAAGGGCGCATCAGTACAAACTGACGAAGTTCTCGTAACGCTCAACTGATAATACTTTTATTCTTAAGATCAGGAAAGGATATAAGTAGATGCAAGCCATTTTAGAAACTATTAGAAACTTTGTCGGCAGCATGGGCTTCAACTATATATTTGGTGAAGAGAGCATGGTAGACGGCGTTTGGATGGGTTGGCAGTATCTTGTAATGTATGCCATAGCCATCGTGCTTATCTATCTTGCCATAGCAAAGCAATTTGAGCCTTTGCTCCTTTTACCGATAGCAATAGGTATGCTACTGACAAATCTCCCGGGAGCAAATCTGTTCCACCTTGAATTCTGGATAGATAATTCAGGAAACCTGTCATTGCTTGATTCTCTTAAGCTCGCGCTGAGCAAGGGCGGATTTTTGGATCTGCTGTATATAGGCGTCAAGCTTGGATTGTACCCATGTATCATATTTATGGGAATAGGCGCAATGACAGACTTTACACCTCTTATCGCAAATCCGAAGTATTTTCTTATCGGTGCAGGCGCACAGCTTGGTGTATTCGTTGCATTCTCGGCGGCTTTCATATCGGGATTCTACACGATAGGTCAGGCGGCTTCCATAGGTATAATCGGAGGCGCGGATGGACCTACCGCCATACTCGTGACCAAAACGCTCGGCCCTGCGATACTCGGTGCCGTCGCGATAGCCGCATATTCCTACATGGCTCTGATACCAATGATACAGCCTCCATTTATGAAGATGCTCACCACAAAGAAAGAGCGTCTTATAAAGATGGAAAAGCTCCGTCCCGTATCTAAGCTTGAGAAGCTCGTTTTCCCCATACTCGTTACTTTTATAGTAGGACTTCTCGTTCCCGACGCGCTCTCACTTGTAGGTTGCCTTATGTTTGGTAATATTCTTAATGTCTGCGGAGTTACCGAAAGACTTTCAAAGACCGTACAGAATGAATTTATGAATATCATAACCATTCTTCTCGGTATTTCTGTAGGTGCGACAGCAAGCGCATCCAACTTCCTCAGCATTCAGACAGTCATAATAATAGTATGCGGACTCATCGCATTCTGCATTTCCACAATGGGCGGTCTTATCACAGCAAAGATCATGAACTGGATATCCGGCGGCAAGATAAATCCCCTTATCGGATCGGCAGGTGTTTCTGCTGTTCCTATGGCGGCAAGAGTAGCTCAGACAGTCGGTCAGAAGGAGGATCCTTCAAACTTCCTGCTCATGCATGCTATGGGACCGAACGTAGCAGGCGTTATCGGCTCTGCGGTTGCCGCAGGCGTGTTCCTTTCATGGATAGGCTGATCTCGGTTGCAACATTTTAAGCTTTGATTTATAAGCTGTAATATCACATAAGAAAAGCTTTGGCTTTCATGAGTCCTTGTCTTAATGACAAGTGACGCAAAGAATGGAGATAATATGTCAAAAGTAAAAATTACAGAAACAGTTTTACGTGACTCCCATCAGTCACTTATAGCTACGAGAATGACAACAGAGGAGATGCTCCCGATTCTCGAGCAGATGGATAAAATAGGCTACCATTCGCTTGAAGCGTGGGGTGGTGCCACATTCGATGCATGCCTCAGATTTCTCAATGAAGATCCGTGGGAAAGACTGCGCAAGATCAGAGATAAAGTAAAGAACACAAAGCTTCAGATGCTCTTCCGCGGTCAGAATATACTCGGCTACCGTCACTATTCTGATGATGTAGTTGAATATTTTGTGCAGAAATCCATTGCAAACGGTATCGATATCATTCGTATATTTGATGCTCTCAACGATCCCCGTAACCTTAAAACTGCCATTGACGCAACAAAGAGGGAAGGCGGTCATGTTCAGGCGGCATTCAGCTATACGACAGGACCTGTTTACACAATGGAATATTACGCAGAATATGCAAAAAGACTTGAGGACATGGGTGCAGATTCGATATGCATAAAGGATATGGCAGGTCTTTTGCGTCCGTATGATGCATATGAATTGACAAAGACCCTCAAGGAAAGCGTCAGCCTTCCCATACAGCTCCACACTCACTATACCGCAGGCCTTGCTTCCATGACGCTCTTAAAGGCAATAGAGGCAGGCGTTGATATAGTAGATACTGCAATATCGCCTATGGCAATGGGCACATCTCAGCCGCCTACGGAAACTCTCGTAGCCACTCTTGCAGGCACTGAGTATGACACAGGCATAGAGCTTTCCGAGCTTGATAAGATAACAAAATACTTTACACCCCTCCGTGAAAAGTACCTTGCAAGCGGTCTTATGAATACAAAGGCGCTTAAGGTGGATGTAAATGCACTTATATATCAGGTTCCGGGCGGAATGCTTTCAAACCTCATGTCACAGCTCAAGCAGGCAGGCAAGGAGGATAAGCTTACAGAGGTGCTTGAAGAAGTGCCGAGAGTAAGAGCAGATGTCGGATATCCGCCTCTTGTTACACCGTCCTCACAGATAGTCGGAACTCAGGCTGTACTCAATGTATTAAACGGCGAGAGATATAAGATGGTGACCAAGGAATTCAAGGGTGTGGTTCGCGGCGAATACGGAAAGACTCCCGTTCCGATCTCGGATGAATTCGTAAAGAAGATAATAGGCGATGAGCCTGTCATCACACACCGTCCTGCAGATGACATACCTCCGGAGCTTGACACACTTCGTGCAAGCATTCCTGCAGGATACCTTGAGCAGGATGAGGACATACTCTCGTATGCTCTGTTCGAGCAGGTAGCTCTTAAGTTCTTTGAGCACCGCAAGAACGAAAAATACGGGGTTGATGAAACCTCTTCGAACAAGGAAAACGGTGTTCACACAGTATAATATTAAAAGGGTCAAATGCGGCTTAAAAACCGCATTTGACCCCTTTTTGTGCAACTTTTCAGGCGTGGAAAATCAATTGTGATATTTTTCGCTTGTTTTTGGCATAAAAAATAATAATAAATTGTAAATAATACTGTAAAAACCGTGCTTTTTTACAAAAAAGCGGTTGACAAATTGGCTATTTTGTATTATAATAAGTGCATAACTTGTTTTTTTCGTCCGTGATTTTCTACAAACGTTTTGACTTTATTGTCAAAAAGGAGGAGGCATATGCCGCGTTTTTTTGTTGGTCAAGACCAAATCGACAATGATATCATAACCATCGTCGGCGATGATGCCCACCACATATCGCGCTCATTGCGTATGGCTGTCGGCGACAGCATCACACTTTGCGATATGAATGGAAACGATCACGAATGTCAGCTTGTCTCGTTTGCAGATTCATGTGTGCGCGCAAAAATAATCAGCTCACATCTCGTTACATCCGAACCGCCTTTTAAAGCATACCTCTTTCAGGCGCTTCCAAAGGGTGATAAGCTCGATATGATAATACAGAAATCAGTTGAATGCGGCGTATTTGAAATAACCACATTTAACAGCGAGAGATGTATTGCAAAAGAGAAATCAAACGAAGAGAATAAATTAAAGCGCAGACAAAGGATAGCTCTTGAAGCGGCAAAGCAGTCGGGCAGGGGAAGAGTGCCTACGGTTAATCCCACTGTTTCATTCGATGAAATGATAAGAATGGCATCCTCTTGCGATATAAAGCTTTTCTGCTACGAAAAGGCAACAATGTCTACCTTAAGATCGGCTCTTTCAGAATATACATCGAATAACGGGAAGGAAAAAGCCCCAAGCATCGCGATCATTATCGGCAGCGAGGGCGGATTTTCTCTCGGAGAGGCGACTAAGGCAAAAGAAAATGGTATGACCGAGATCGGACTCGGAAACAGAATACTCAGGACCGAAACCGCATCAAGCTTTGTGCTGGGCTGTTTGGTCTATGAATTTGAATTATAATTTTCATAAATATAGATCACTTGAATTTTATAAGAAGTTTCAAAGAATATGACACTCAAATAATTTAAAGGGGTTAATTTCATGTCCAACAGATTGTTTCAAACAGTAATACACCAGATGAAGCCCGCCATCGACCGTGTTATCGGCGTTATGGATGAGAACGGAGTTATCATAGCTTGCTCTGAGCTTGTAAAGATAGGCGAGATAAAGCAGGGTGTAAGAGATGAACTTACGTATACGACAGATCTCGTTGTATCCGACGGCTATACATACCGCCCGATATCCTCATCAGGCAACAGCAGTGAATACATCGTATTTATGGAAGGCGATGACAAGATGGCTGACAAGATGTCAAAGCTTCTTGCAGTTTCTCTTACCAACATCAAGAATCTCTACGATGAAAAATATGACAAGGGCTCATTTATCAAGAACATCATTCTCGATAATATCCTTCCGAGCGACATATACATCAAATCCAAAGAGCTTCACTTCAATACCGAGGAAAATCGCATAGTTCTCCTTATCAAGTTCTTCGGAAAAACAGATATGATGCCCTTTGAGATGCTCCAGAACATGTTCCCGGACAAATCTAAGGATTATGTTATAAGCGTTGGCGAGCACGATATCGTACTTGTTAAGGATATAAAGCCCGGCACGGACATGAAAGAGATAGAAAAGGTAGCTATCAATATTTCCGACACTCTCTCCACCGAATTCTACACAAAGGTAAATATCGGTATCTCCACAATAGTTGAAAATCTCAAGGATCTTGCAAGGGCATATAAGGAAGCCCAGATAGCACTTGAGGTAGGTAAGGTGTTTGAAACAGAGAAGAACATTATAAGCTATGAAAATCTCGGTATCGGCAGACTTATATATCAGCTTCCCACAACTCTTTGCGAAATGTTCCTGCAGGAGGTATTCAAGAGAGGCAGCCTTGAGTCACTCGACCGTGAAACACTTATGACCATCCAGTGCTTCTTTGAGAACAACCTCAATGTATCCGAAACCTCAAGAAAGCTTTTCGTTCACAGAAATACACTTGTTTACAGACTCGATAAGATACGTAAGATAACAGGACTTGACTTGCGTGAGTTTGAGCATGCGATAACCTTTAAGGTTGCGCTCATGGTAAAGAAATACCTCAGCTCCAAGCCCTCAAAGTTCTGATCTGACACAAATTAAG
>CAZVUD010000032.1:0-17831 GCA_964629615.1 uncultured Clostridium sp.
AGCCGCTTTCCAACCTCGACGCTAAGCTTCGTGCAACCATGAGAACCGAGCTTACAAAGCTTCACCAGAGAGTTGAAACAACATTTATATATGTAACTCATGACCAGGTAGAGGCTATGACGATGGCTACAAGAATCGTTGTTATGAAGGATGGTCTTATCCAGCAGGTAGATACTCCTCAGCACCTCTACGACAATCCTGTTAATATGTTCGTTGCAGGATTTATCGGCACACCTCAGATGAACTTCATCAATGGTACTCTTAACCAGAAGGGTGAAGATGTTTACTTCGAATTTGACGGCAATTCCATCAAGGTTCCCACTGAAAAGGCTAACAATCCCGCACTTCGCGATTATATCGGCAAGGAAGTTGTAGTAGGTATCAGACCTGAGAGCATCCATGACCAGCCTGCTCAGATAGCTGCACTTGAGGATAGCACGATCGAAACTTATGTTGATGTTACAGAGCTTATGGGTGCAGAGATATATCTCTACCTTACAGTTGGCGAGACCAACCTTACAGCTCGTGTATCTGCAAGATCTACATCTCGTGCAGGCGACACTATCAAGGTTGCGCTTGACACAGCGAGAATGCACATCTTCGACAGAGATACTGAAAAGTGCATAGTTAACTGATAATTATGATATATTGAAAAAGGCTCGTACGAGCCTTTTTCTTTTGCTTTATATTATGTATATCATATCAAATGAGCCGCAGAAAAAGTCTGCGGCTTTTTTGTAATAAATAAGCATACCTGTTCATACAATTTACCAAATAACTATTCAAAGAGAGGCGCGGAGGTAACTTACGTATGGCGGATCATTCAATTTATAAGGACATTTCCGAGAGAACGGGCGGTGACATATATATTGGTGTCGTGGGTCCTGTGAGGACGGGAAAATCGACATTTATCAAAAGGTTTATGGAAGCTTTGGTTCTCCCGAACATAGAAGAAGGATATTCGAGAGAAAGAGCACGGGATGAGATGCCACAGTCTGCGGCGGGAAAGACTGTAATGACAACAGAGCCGAAATTCATACCTGATGAGGCGGTAGCCATCAATGTTGACGGGACTTCAAATCTTAAGGTCAAGATGATAGACTGCGTTGGATATATCATTCCCGAGGCGCTTGGCGCCATTGAGGACGGTCAGCCGAGAATGGTAAGAACACCTTGGAGCAGTGAGCCTATGCCTTTTATAGAAGCGGCAGAGATGGGTACTCGCAAGGTAATAACCGATCATTCAACGATAGGTATGCTCGTCAGCTGCGACGGAAGCATTGGTGACATAAAGAGAGAGAGCTATGTAGAAGCGGAGGAGAGGATAGTCCGCGAATTGAAGGAGCTTGGAAAACCGTTTGCGATCATTCTAAATTCAGCACATCCGACGTCAGATGCGGCAGTTGCACTTGCGTACGAGCTTGAAGCAAAATATGAAGCTCCCGTTGCTCTTGTATCCTGTATGGATCTTGACGCTGAAGATATACGACATATATTGGAGCTCGTGCTGTTTGAATTTCCTGTATGTGAGGTAAAGGTGGATCTGCCTGAATGGATATGTGCGCTTGAGGGTGACCACAAAATAAAGAGATCGCTCATACAAAGTATATCGGCTTGCGCGGAAAGGGTAGAGAAGGCGGGAGATATAAAAGAGGCGTTTGCGGATTTCAGTAATAACGAATACATAAAGAGTGCGCGTGTGGATCAAATAGATCTCGGGCACGGATGTGCTGATATTTCGGTCACCATGTCAGATGGACTGTACTACAGTGTTATAAGCGAGCTTACGGGATTTGATGTGAAAAATGAACGCGAGCTTATTGATCTATTGCGCGAACTTGCGCTTATGCGCGGAAAATACGAGCGCGTTGCCGAGGCTCTGCAAAGTGCGGAAAGCAAGGGATACGGAATAGTTATGCCTGATCCTGCTGAACTGCGGCTTGCAGATCCCGAAATAGTTAAGCAACCCGGAGGATATGGAGTAAAGCTTTCAGCGTCGGCGCAGTCCATACATATGATACGTGCAAATATAGAAACCGAGATAAGTCCCATAGTCGGAACAGAACAGCAGTCGGAGGATCTTGTAAAATACATGCTCCGCGAATTTGAAGAGGATCCGCAGAGCATATGGCAGTCTAACATGTTTGGGAAAACACTGTATGAGCTTGTGAACGAGGGCTTGCACAGCAAGCTGGAGCATATGCCTGAATCAAGCAGACAAAAGCTCAGCGAAACTCTTGAGAGGATAATCAACGAGGGAAGCGGAGGTCTTATCTGCATAATACTTTAATATAACAATAAAAGACGCGCAGAGAAGGGATCTCTGCGCGTCTTGAGTTTTATTATAGATTATACTGAAAGGCATTCTTCGGATTCGTCGCTGTAATCAACAACTTTCTTGATGTTTGCACCGAGGGAGGTGAACTTTTCCTGAATGTTGTAGTATCCGCGTTCGATCTTGTCTATGCCGTAAAGCTCTGACTCACCTTCGCTTGCGAGTGCGGCTATTACCATAGCTGCGCCTGCACGGAGGTCATGACAAACGAGGGGAGCTCCGCTTAATGCAACGCCGCCTCTTATGATAGCACGATTGCCGCTTACTCTGACATCTGCACCCATTCTGGTGAGCTCATCCATGTATTGAAACCTGTTGTCAAATATGGTTTCGCATATATCAGATGTGCCTTCTGCAAAGCAGAGCATTGCACCAAACTGCGGCTGCATATCTGTAGCGAATCCGGGGTAGGGCTGTGTTGTTATGGAAACTGCACGAAGCTTACCTGTGCTTTCTACTGTTATGTAATCGTCTCCGCATGTAACTGTTGCGCCTGCCTCTTCAAGCTTTGAAGATACAGCTTCAAGATGCTTCGGAATGACATTTCTTACTGTTACCTTGCCACCTGTTGCACCTACGGCAGCCATGAATGTTCCTGCTTCTATCATGTCGGGAACTATGGAATAACGGCAACCGTGGAGCTTTTCAACACCCTTGATCTTGATCACGGATGTTCCTGCGCCGTATATGTTTGCGCCGCATGCGTTGAGAAATACGCAAAGGTCAACTATGTGGGGCTCACGTGCTGCATTGTCGATGATAGTGGTTCCGTTAGCCATTACGGATGCGAGAATAGTGTTTACTGTAGCGCCTACCGATACCTTGTCGAAAAATACATTGTTTCCTTCAAGTCCTTCTGCGGCCTCAACTTCTATTCGTCCGTTTTTGTGAGAGCATTCTGCACCGAGTGCCTCGAATGCTTTCATGTGCATATCGAGAGGGCGGGGACCTATGCTGCATCCGCCGGGTGAATATACACTGGCTCTGCCAAATCTGCCGAGCTCTGCACCGAGAATGTATGATGAACCTCTGAGCTTGCATGCAAGCTTGTTGGGGGAAGAGCCCTGGATGAGATTTTTGCAATTGATCTCTACAGAGTTTTTAGTAAGCATCTTGACATCTGCTCCCATCACGGAAAGTATTTCAAGGAGTATATTGATATCGCTTACAGGAGGAATATTGTCGATTATGCACGGCTCTTCGTTGAGTATGCATGCACTGATTACGGGAAGGGCGGCATTCTTTGCACCGCTGATGGATACGCTGCCGTATAAGGGATTTCCGCCTCTGATTATGATCTTTTCCATAATGTACCTCCACTCCGTAGTAACGGTCACTAAAGTCGAAATGATTTATTGCCAGATCGTGGTCTTTTTTGCGTTTTTTGAATCTTGAGATCACGCTCTATGTGGTATGTATACATTATATCATATACCACTATAAAAGTAAATAGAATTTAGTCGAAATTAACATTTTATTTACAATTATTTACATAAAATATTGTATAAATGTGTCGAACATGTCGTACATGCACTTTTAAAACTTTTGTTCTTTTTATTGCAAATACAGGTTAAAATATGAATAAAAAATCAATAAAACGGCAAAATGTTAATAAAAAGCATATAAATGCTAAACTCTTATACACAAATTTTGTCGTAGTATTAATATATCAAGCAGTACGACATAAATATATCTAAAAAAGCACAGCTTTTCGGCGCTGTTGCGCCTGATAAAAGCTGTACCTTCAGTATATTCAATTGTGTGTATATTTGACACTGAAATTTTTGATTTTTTTAAAAAACCACTCACACCATGCTTCGTTTATACGCACAGTGTAAGTGGTTTTTATCATCAGCTGATTATTCCGATATCCTTAAAATATGCGACTGTCAGGTCTACTACCATACCGTAGCTCACACTTCCGGGTGTGCCTTGTGACTTAAGGTAGGCATCGTTCACCTTGCCTGATACCGTTGCCGCGGCTGATTTTTGATACTTTTTAAAGAAGCGGCTGTATGCGGCTTGTTCTTTCAGTATTTTGGAGCTTAATTTGACTTGAGCCGAGCCGTAGAGATCTGCATCTGCTTTTTTTAGTGCGCTTGCAATATATTCGTACATGTTCAGATATGCCGAATATCTTATATACGGGTCATCTGATCGCGAGCAGACTAAATACGCGATCATATTTGCCTCATCCTCCTTGGCTATACCTCTTTGGTGTGCCAGCTCGTGCGCGGCTGTGTAGGGTATAGTGTAATCCGGGAATGCGATATTTACGTTTGCTTCACCTGTAAAAAATGTATACACTCCCGTTATATGGGTATAGGACATTATCTCCGAGTTCATTACCGGCTTCAGCTTACTGTCAAAATTTTTCATGAATGTAAATTCCTCACAGAAGCTATCGTATGCATCTATGAGCTTATTATTCATTTCATTAAATCCGTAGGGCATTATCGATGATCCGTTCTCGTCAAATTCGATGAACTTTATCTCATAGTTTGCTTTTTCTATCAGGTATTGTGCGCACATATACAGCTCGTTTGCCGATACGGGGGCTTTTTCGAGTCCCAGTTTTTTATCAAGTGAAGAGCCCTTGTATCCGGTTGCAAAGTTTAGTGTAAATGATGTGAGGATAAATGCGACGGCTGACAGGATAGAAAGGATAGACATGAGTGTGCTTTTCCATGTCAGACATCTGAATTTCCAAATATACCATATCACGATAAATATAATGATAGGCACAGATATCAGTATGGCTTCGGCAAGCGAAAAGGGGAATATACCCGTTATCTTTGCAAATATCATGCGCAGATAATGTGCTATCCTGAAATTGAAAAAGTCGGCAAAGCTTGGACTGAACAATGATATTGTGTATATTATAATGCCTATGACTGCCGCGCAAAATGAAATTTTTGCTGCCGTCGGCAATTTTTCATATTTGTTTTTTACGGGATCGTAGAGCTCTTTATCGTCTTCGTCAAGATCAGCATATTCGAGCGCCGTAATCATCTCTTTGAATTCATGTTCAAAGCTGTCGTGCGATGCATCTTCATGCTTCATGCTTGCAGATCCTCCTTTCTTTAATTTGTATCTTATCATATTTAACCGTAAAAGTCGTCTATATCATCGAGATCACAAAAAAAGTCGTGCTTTTCTATAATGCTTTGCAGCTCTGAATGTGTTATGCTTTCTGTGAAATCCGTCATTATACGGCTTGGTGGGGCATAAATACTGAGCGGGGCGTCATCAAAGCATTTTCTGGTCTTGATGGTTATCGCGTGCAGCATGTGGCAGTCTAATTGATATCTGTTATGTCCGTAAAGGGTATCGCCGCAAAGCGGATATCCCATGTGAGCAAAATGAACACGTATCTGGTGTGTTCTGCCTGTTTTCGGGTATACATCAACTATGCTGATGCCGTTGCCTGAATATATTAACTGCCACAAGGTCTTAGCATAGGATGCATCGGGGTCATCGACATCTGCAACGACTCTCTTGATTATGCTCTCGCTCTCGCGCTTTATTGGGGCTTCGATGGAATATGTCTTGCCGAGCTCTGCCTCTATCTCGCCGTCAAGTATGGCAATATAGTGCTTTTTAATGCTTGAGGATCTTGCTTCTCTGAAATAAAAAGAAGCTGCCGCGCGGCTTTTAGGCAGCATCACTACGCCCGATGTGTTTTTATCAAGTCGCCCTGCGGGGCGAAAAACAAATGGGATCCCACGCTCCTTATATATGTAAGCGATGGCGTTTCCGAGAGTATCATCATAATGATCGTGCGAGGGATGTGTGGGCATATTGACGGGCTTATTTACTGCCATAAGATGCTCGTCCTCGTATATTATGCTTATCGGGAGCTGTATCGGCAATATGTTTTCACTGACACAGTCATCGCTGTCATCTGTTTCTATGTGTAATATATCATTTTCCGACAGTATATATCTTACATTTACCCTCTTGCCGTTCACGCATATTCCGTTATCCAGAGTTTTTAAGTGCGAAAGATGGCTTGATGATATGATATTTGCATTTTTAAGATACATAAGTATGCTTTTGCCTGCATCCTTATTTCCTATCGTTATGTCCATTGGCGCTCCTCTCGGTCATTTGTGTTTATCATATAAAATATATTATACCACTAATGCGAGATCCTATTGAGAATATTCTGTTAATTATATTTTATCATTTTGTTATAAAAACTGCTTTGCGGCAATATATTGTAAGGAAAAATATGTTATCTGAGGAGGAGTATTATGAAAACAAGAAATATGATCATGCGCATGATCATACTTATCTGTATCACGATCGCAACCCTGACACTTGCTGTAAGTGCAAAAGGAAATGCCGGTGTTGTATCGGACGGAGAAGCAAAGATATCGTATGGGCTTGATGTTATTGCGGATGCAAATAAGATAGAATTCGCAGGGGTCATCGGCTCGTCTTTGAATTTCTCTGCAGAAAAATTTGCATGTGCCATGAATCTGTCAGATGTATCTGAGATAGTTATTACATCCTTGCCGAATGAAAAAAGCGGTGTATTGTATTTTGGAAGCTCACCTGTTGAATGTGGTCAGAGGATAAGCCGCAACAGCATAGGGCTTATGTCTTATGAAAAAAGCAGTATCGATACTGACGATGTTTCTACATTCAAGGTAAGAGTGAACGGATGTGCTTATGACATAGAGTGCTGTGTATACATGCTTGATAAGCTGAATGCATCGCCGACAACATCCGGAGCACCAGCCATAAGCTTGAATGTTGAAACATATAAGAGCGTAAGTGCAAAGGGTGTGCTTTTCGGATCGGATGAAGAGGGGGATGATCTGATATATGAGATAGTCTCATATCCTCAAAACGGATATATATCATCACTCAACAAAAAAAGCGGAGAATATGTATACACCCCCATATCAGATTATACGGGTCATGATGAGTTTAAATATGTAGTAAAGGATAAGTACGGAAATTACAGTGCTTCGGCGAGCGTCAGCATCAGTGTCTCATCACCTTACTCAAGCATAGTGTATAGTGATCTTGCAAAAGATGATTGCTATAATTATGCACTTCATATGACTGAGAAAAACGTTATGAACGGAGAAAGAGTGGGGGATTATTATTATTTCAGACCCGATAGCGAGGTCAGTCGAGTGGATTTTATAGTCAGCGCCATGAAAATGCTTGGAATTGAAAATGTTCCGAGCTGTGAAAAAACTGTGTTTGCGGATGACACAGACATCGGGGATGAGGTGAAGGGATACATATCGCTTGCCTATTCAAAGCAATACATAAGCGGAATAGAAGAAGGAGAGAAGCTGTATTTCAAGCCTGACGAAAAAATAAAGCTTGCAGAGGCGGCTGTTATTTTGAGCAATATGATCGGCTACAGCAAGTATGACAGCGCACCCGCGTTTGCTAACGGAGAAGATATACCTGAATGGTCAAAGCAGGCTGTGATGTCACTTAAGTCACTCGGTGTTATAGAGGCGGTGAGTGATTCGAGATTTGAGAATACGACTGTCAATAGAGGAGATATGGCAAAGCTTCTGTCGAGAGCATGCTGGGTATCGGAAAACCTGTAAATTTGCATAAAATTTGTTAAAAATGGGCGCAAAATGCTTGACAACTTGTCGTTTATGATGTATAATCAACATGTATATGGTTTAACTCGTTTAAGCTGAAATGCGTATTCAGAGGAGGAATAAAACTTTGAGAAAATTTAAAAAATCCAGCAAGCTTGTGGCAATATTACTTGCGATGCTTTGCACAGCATCGTCGGTTGCATTGACCTCGTCTGCTATTGAGGATGGAAGCAGTGCCGATACAGAGCTGTCGGAATACGGTCTGCCAAAGGATAGCTTGTATAATACCAATAAGGCTATGTCTGATACATGGGTATTTACGGACGGACTTGGAAGAGTATCTCTTACAAATGCCGAGGTCGGTGATGTAAGAGAAGATAAGACTATCGTGATGTTCTATTGGGATTGGCACGAGGATCTCGGAAACGGAAACGGTGCGCTCAATACTACCGAGCTCATGAAGCTTTATCCTGATGCTAAAAATGACTATACACACCAGGCATGGAAGAGAAAGGGCAAATATTGCTTCTGGAATGAGCCTATATACGGCTTCTACAGAACATCTGATACTTGGGTGCTCCGCCGTCAGGCAGAATTGCTTGCAAATCTCGGAGTTGATGCGGTCATGAATGATAATACCAACGGAAGCATGACTTGGAGAAACGGATACCTCCCGCTTTATAATGAATGGCTTGATGCTCAGGCTGATGGCGTTGATGTTCCAAAGATCTCGTTTATGTTCCCGTTCGTTGACTCAAAGTCTACATACAATCAGCTTGAAGGATCGGCTAACAATATCTACAAGGATATTTATTCAACAGATAAATACGAAAGCCTTTGGTTCTATTTTGACGGAAAGCCCATGCTTATGGGACCGAACGATAGAATAAGCGATGAGATAAAAGAAAAATTCACATGGCGCAGAGGTCAGGCGGACTACTATTTCACAAATGCTCCCATGTTCCTTGAATATTGGGGATGGCTCTCTACATATCCTCAGCTTTCTTACAGCGCTGAAAGACGTGATTTCTATACAGGCAATTATGAGCAGATATCTGTCGGTGTTGCATGTAATCATGACTACAGAACTCATAACCTCTCTGCGATGAATGCAGGAAAGTATATAATGGGTCGTTCGTATACATCAACCTATCAGGACAGATATGAAAAGGAAGGTACAGATGCATCGCTTTACGGATACTTCTTCAGTGAGCAGTTTGATTATGCTCTTAAGCAGGATCCTGAAGTAGTATTCATTACAGGTTGGAATGAATGGCACGCTTGGCGTCAGCCTAATCCTTGGGGCAAGGATGGTGTTACCAATGCACTTGTTGACCAGTTTGACAACGAGTACAGCCGTGATATAGAGCCTACAAAGGGCGAGCTTAAAGACCATTATTACTATCTTGCGGCAAACTATATCCGTAAGTATAAGGGCGCTAACCCCATTCCCACGCCGAGCGAGAATCAGACTATCGATATGTCTGCAGGATATAAGCAGTGGGCAAATGTTGCTCCTTATTACGCATCCTACATAGGAAATACAAAAGACAGAGACAATGACGGATACGGCACGGGTACGGGCAATGAAGTGTACCACTACACAGAAACCTCCGGCAGAAACGATATCATTGGTGCGCAGATCGCAAGAGACGATGAATACGTTTACTTCCATGTTGAATGCGCTGATAACATCACATCTTATACTGACAGCCTCTGGATGAATCTCTATATAGATTCTGACCAGAACAATCAGGGATGGGAAACATTTGATTACGTTATCAATAAGTCTCCTGCAAGCGAAAAGACCTTGGTGCTTGAAAGATTTACAGAAGGATATGCATCCGAAAAGGTTGCCGATGTTGAGTATTCGGTTGACGGAAGATATATGACTGTTAAGGTTCCCAAGAGTGCTATCGGCGTATCGGGCGATGATTACACAATCAATTTCTCATGGACGGATAATGTTCATGATGAGGGCGATTATTCCACATATTCCGGAGATATCATGGACTTCTACATTTCTGGCGACGTTGCTCCGGGCGGAAGATTCAAATACAGCTATATCAGCACATTTGATAATTCGGGCAAGGAAGCTCCTGTTGTTGATGATACGACCGATACTACAGGAACAGAAGAAGTTACAGAGCCCAATACAGAGGGAAACAGCTCTGAGCAGGCAACCAATGCAGCAGAGAACAAGGGCGGTTGCGGTTCTGTGATCGGAATGTCGGTTATCATGATACCTGCTGTATCTGCGGCAACTGTAAGCATTACTGTAAAGCGCAAAAAGAAAAAAGAATAATTTGAGAATGATCAGGATGGATGCTGCATAAACGTTATCATTATTCGATGTGTCCTTCATCTTGACTGCATTTGATACGGCGCGCAGTCATTTACATTGCATGCGCGCCGATATTTATGTTAAAAATATCTGATTTAGCATATAATATACTGTGTATTCATATTGAGTTAATAAATTTATGCTACAATATTTAACAATATTAATGGTGGATCTGTGTCTTTTGATGCGGATGCTATTTGTATGGCTTTGAAAGGATCGCAAGAATGAGTAAAGATAAGCAAAGTCAGCGCAAAAAGACATCCATAGGCGGACAGGCGCTTATGGAGGGAATAATGATGCGCGGACCAAAATTGACTGCTATGGCGGTCAGAGATCCGCAGGGTGAGATCGTGATCGAAAAGTTCCCGACTCAAACTACGGCAAGAAATAAGATCTGCAAGCTGCCCATAATCAGGGGAGTGTTTGGATATATAGATTCCATGACATTTGGATCAAAGTGCCTCATGCGTTCTGCGGAGATATCGGGTCTTGAAGATGCAGAGGACGAGATGAAAGCAGAAAAGGCTAAAAAGAGAGCCGACAAGATCGCACTTGATCCCAAAAAAGCAGAAAAATACGCAAAAAAAGAAGAAAAACAAGCAAAGAAGCTTGAGAAAAGGCGAGAAAAGCTTGAATGCGAGGCAAACAAAGCTGAGCAGATATTCATAGATGCACAGGCAAAGGCTGATGAGGCTAAAGAAAAGCTTGAAGCACATGGCAATGACAGCAAGGAATACAAGGCGGCATATGAAAAGGCTCAAAGAACAGCTCAGAAAGCGCAGTCAAAGGCCGAGAGTGCGAAAAAAGCGGCATTGCATCCCGAAAGCACCTCATTGCTTATGGGCGCGGTCATGTCTGTCAGCATGGTGCTTGGAGTTGCTTTGGCTGTGGTATTGTTTATCGTATTGCCGACATATATATATAATCTTGCATGCAGGATAATGCCGTTTTTGGCGCCCGATAATGAAATATCAAAATCATTTATTAAGTCTGTATTTGAGGGACTGCTCAAAATAGTTATACTTGTCGGATATATGGGTGCTATATCCCTCATGAAGGATATCCGCAGGACATTTATGTTCCACGGTGCAGAGCATATGACAATATTCTGCTATGAGGCAGGCTTAGATCTGACGGTAGAAAATGTAAGAAAGCAGAGAAGATTCCATCCGAGATGCGGTACATCCTTTTTGATCCTTATGGTGATAGTAAGTATTTTCATCTCGTTTTTGATAGATCCCTTGTTCTTGCTCATACTCGGATATGTCCCGAATACGCTGATCAGAGTGATCCTAAAGCTTTTGCTGTTGCCTTTGACTGTCGGGCTCGGATATGAATGCATCAAGCTTGCGGGAAGGTATGATAATCTGTTTACACGCATAATATCAGCTCCGGGAGTTTGGCTCCAGCATATCACAGTCTTCAAGCCCACGGATGACATGATAGAGTGTGCGATAGCCGCAATGAATGAGGTCATTCCCAATGATGACAGTGATAAATGGTGATGATATGGATGAAATGAGATACATTGGCGCAGATGCGCCTGTTTGCGATAGCCTTTACAGCGATATAAGATCGCAAGCTGAAATGGTAATAAACGAGCTTATAAGCGAAAGCGGCATCAAGAAGGGTCAGATATTGGTCATCGGATGCTCGTCATCCGAGATACTTGGCTCAAAAATAGGAAAAGGCTCAAGCTTTAAAGCGGCTTCAGCTGCGTTTGAGGCGATATTCCCCATACTCGAAAAGAACGGCATAAGATTGGCAGCACAATGCTGTGAGCATCTGAACCGCGCTTTGGTGGTAGAAGAGAATACGGCAAACGATTACGGACTTGAGATAGTGTGTGCTGTGCCAAAGCCCAAGGCAGGCGGATCGTTTGCAACCCTCGCATATATGAATATGAGCTCGCCTGTGCTGGTCGAAACGGTCAAAGCGCATGCAGGGCTTGATATTGGCGGAACTCTTATCGGAATGCATTTAAGATCGGTGGCGGTGCCACTGAGACTTTCCATATCAAAAATTGGGGAAGCGAATATAATATGCGCAAGGACACGTCCGAAATACATCGGCGGTGAGCGCGCAGAATATTGCTAAAGGTCAACAATGTTGTTGATTGAAGACGACAATATTCGCACGAATGATGACTATATACAACAAAAAATACATTAATGTGGAGGAATAACTATGAAAACACCTGATTTTATTATCGTTAAGAAAAAGAAATCCCCTATCGTAAAGATCGTAGTGATCGTTGCTTCTGTACTTGCGGCTCTTGCAGCTGCCGCTGTTGTGTACAAGTTGTTTGGGGATAAGATCAAGGCGAAGCTTTGCAAAAAGAACAAGGTGCTCGGTGCTATTGATATCGACGGCGACGGCGAGGCTGATGCCCTTATTCTTGACACTACCGGCGACGGTGAGGTCGACACTATTATTTTAAATGACGTAAGTGACATTGCAGAATAACATTAGATAAGCATCCACTGCTTTTAGCGGCGGATGCTTATTTAAATAATTGCCCTTAAAATGCTGTTTTTTCTTTATATCTATTGACAAATGTCAGATATAAGAGTTATAATATAGATGTATGGATCTTGCGGTCTATACAATTTTAAAGTTTGTGAGGTGCAGGGTGAACGGTATATCTGTAAAGGTCAAAAAGCTTTGCGACAGAGCAAAGGCATTTTCGTACGGAACTGAGTTTTCAGCAGGTGCGGATATCTATGCTATGTGTGATGAAAATATTGAAATATTACCCGGAGAGTGCAAGCTGATCCATACAGGAATAGCACTTGCAATTCCGAGCGGATATGTTGGACTTATATTTGCAAGAAGCGGGCTTGCCACAAAGAAGGGGCTTGCACCGTCAAATAAAGTAGGCGTTATTGATTCGGATTACAGAGGCGAGATAATGGTGTCGCTATATAATCAGAGCAATGAGCCGAGAGCTGTTGAGGATGGCGAAAGAATAGCGCAGATAAGCTTTTTGCCATACTACTGCGCAGATTTTGATGTTTGCGATGAACTTGATGATACCGTCAGAGGCAATGGTGGATTTGGCTCTACGGGAGAAAGATGAGGTTACTTATGAATACAAAAAAGGATTTTAACGGCGCACTCATGGCGCGTGACATGCTTGGAAGAGATGTTGCAGATGAAAGGTCTGCCCCAAAAGCACGCCCCGACCGTCTTGTCGGAATGTTCTATTTTCTTTGGCTTGGCGAGCACGGAAGGCATAAGCCCTATGATGTGAGTAAGATAATGGAGGCTCATGCAGGTGACGGCACAGATGTGAACTCATACAGCGAATGGGGAAGTGTCGGCACTTATCACCATTGGGGCGAGCCGCTGTTCGGATATTATTACTCTGATGATGAATGGGTAATAAGACGTCATATGAAGCTTATTATCGAGGCTGATATCGACTTTTTGTATCTTGATGTCACAAATGCCGTAACATATGATAAAAACGTTATGAAGGTGCTCCGCGTGCTTGATGAATACAGGCGCGACGGATGGAGGATACCCCTTGTGATGTTCTATACAAATTCAGCATCGGGTGCGACTGTTGAGCATTTGTATCAGAATATATACAAGAAAAATGTTTATCCCGAAACATGGTTTTATATGGACGGAAAGCCTGTTATAATAGCACATGCAGACGAATGCTCAGAAGAAGCGCGTGAGTTTTTCAATATTCAGGTGGCACAATGGCCCAATGAGCCTGACAGAGTTGGCGGATGGCCTTGGATGGATTTCACAAGACCGCAAAGAGTATTCTGCGATGCTGACGGATCGCCTAAAACCATAAGCGTATCAGTAGCACAGCATCCCCAACTCAGATTTGGCGATAGCGTTCTGTATGGCGAAACCACCAATTGCGGACGTGCATATCATGACGGCAGAAATGATCCTGCACCTGATGCATATAAATACGGTTATAACTTTGCAGAGCAGTTTGATCGTGCCATAGAGGCGGATCCGCCGATAGTTCTCGTTACGGGATGGAATGAATGGATAGCAGGACGTTGGCAGGGAATACCCGAGCGCCCGATAATGTTTGTTGACTGTGCTAACTACGAGTACAGCCGCGATGTTGAAATGATGCGCGGCGGATATTTTGACAGCTATTTTATGCAGCTTGTTGATTACGTAAGAAAATACAAGGGCGTATCCGACAGAAGATCATACGGAGTTGATGAGATCGCAACATATCACAATTTCTCGGACGGTGATTTTGAAAGAAGTAACGAGGGATACGGTCAGAGATACGAAAATCATACGCAGAGAAATGCTATTGTGCGTGTAGATGTTAAGGATACAGGCAGTGATCTTGTGTTTGATATATATACGAAGGACAAGCTTATATGCGATATGTGCGGCACATGGATGAAGATATATCTTAATACAAGCGGTGGAATAGATTACGATTATGTTATCAACAATACACCCGACGGTAACGGACATACCACAGTAGCGCGTATTTCTGACGGCTTTGCTGCGGAAGATATTGCAAAGGCAGAATATAATGTGTTCGATGATCATTTGCAGGTATCTGTCCGTAAATCCGATATATCACTTGAAAGCGGATACAGAATACTTTTCAAGGTGGCTGACAGCAAGGAAAGCATAAATAGCTTTGAGGATATGTATGTACTTGGCGATGTTGCTCCTACGGGACGACTTAACTATGTTTACGAATCTGAAAAATAAGTATAAAGATTAATTTAAAGAGAGGTATAATGATATTATGACAAAGGTAGATATCTTTTCGGGATTTCTCGGAGCCGGTAAAACTACTCTTATTAAAAAATTGATCGAGGAAGCATATAAGGGCGAGAAGATAGTGCTGATAGAAAATGAGTTTGGTACTATCGGCATAGACAGCGGATTTTTGGCTGAAGCCGGAATTCAGATAAATGAGATGAATTCCGGATGCATCTGCTGTTCTCTTGTTGGTGATTTCTCCAAGGCTCTGCACAGAGTTATAGAAGAATACGCACCTGACAGGATACTTATCGAGCCTTCAGGCGTAGGAAAGCTTTCAGACGTTATCAAGGCAGCTATGGGCGCAACCGAGCACGGAGCAGTGCTTAATGGCTTTACAACGGTCGTTGATGCAATGAAGTGCAAAATGTATATGAAGAATTTCGGCGAGTTTTTCAATGATCAGGTCGAGAATGCAGGATGTATAGTTCTCAGCCACACAGACAAGCTTTCTGATTCTAAGATATCTGAGTGCGTAAGCATGCTCAGAGAAAAGAACAGCACTGCTATCATAGTTACCACTCCTTGGGGACAGCTTACAGGTGCACAGCTGCTTGAGGCTATGGAGAGAAAGGACACGCTTGAGTCCGAGCTTCAAAGACTTGAGGAAGAGCATAGACATGAGGAAGAGTGTGAGTGCCACGAGCACCATCATCACCATCATGACGATGACGAAGAATGCGATTGTCACGAGCACCATCATCACCATCATGACGATGACGAAGAATGCGATTGCCATGAGCACCATCATCACCATCATGACGATGACGAAGAATGCGATTGTCACGAGCACCATCATCACCATCATGACGATGACGAAGAGTGTGAATGCCACGAGCACCACCATCACCATCATCATGCAGATGAAGTGTTTACAAGCTGGGGTATCGAAACCACCAAGAAATATAATGCAGACCGTTTGAAAGAAGCACTTTTGACTCTTACAGATGAAGAAAAGTACGGTATGATACTTCGCGCTAAGGGTATCGTTGCATCCGACGACGGGCGTTGGATCAACTTTGACTATGTTCCGGGCGAGCCTGATGTCAGATACGGCGCAGCTTCAGTCATCGGCAGAATATGTGTTATAGGCTCAAATATCAATAAGAATAACATAGCCGAATTGTTCGGCGCGGAGGAAAAGTAATGCCAAATACTCCTGATATTCCCGTATATCTGTTTACAGGATTTCTTGAGGGCGGCAAGACTCACATAATACAGGAGTCTATGGCTGACGACAGATTCAACACGGGTGAAAAAACACTTATAATCATGTGCGAGGAGGGAATAGAAGAGCTTGATCCTTCATCCTTCAGCGGAAAGAACGTATATTTCGCAAGCATTGAAAATGAAGAGGACGTAACCGAGCAAAAGCTCATCGAATGTATGGGAAACCACAAGATCGACAGAGTTATCATCGAGTATAACGGCATGTGGATGCTGAATACTCTTTATGAAAACCTGCCTCAGGATTGGTTTATTTTCCAGAACATGATGTTTGCCGATGCCAATACCTTCTTTGTGTACAATGACAATATGAGAAGCCTCATGTTTGATAAGCTTCTCGGATGCGAGATGATAGTACTTAACAGAACGCCTGATAATATCGATAAGGAAGAGGTGCACCGTATAGTTCGCGGCGTATCTAAGCGTGCGACCATAACATATGACTATCCCGACGGACATGTTGAGTACGATGAGATAGAAGATCCGCTTCCTTTTGATATAGACGCTCCTGTTATCGAGATACAGGATGACGATTATGCCGTTTGGTACAGAGATCTTGGCGAAGAAATGATGAAATACGAGAACAAGACGGTAAAATTCAAGGGAATAGTTGCAAGAGATCTGAAGCTCGGCAAAGACGGTCTTGTTATCGGACGCCATGTAATGACCTGCTGTGCAGACGATATCGCGTATAACGGTCTTGTGTGCATATTTAAATCCAACGTATCCTATAAGACCCGTGATTGGATAACAGTCACAGGCATAATACGTATAGAAAAGCATAAGATGTACGGCAGACAGGGTCCTGTAATATACGCACTTGAAAGCGCTTATACATCAAAGCCCGAAAAGGAAGTTGCAACATTTTATTGATATGACATGTGGAGGTATTTAAATGAAGCTTCTCTTTAAGCAGAGATTTTTTTCGTGGTTCGACAGCTACGATATTTATTATGAGGATGGCAGCTTGGCTTATAATGTGAGAGGACAGTTTTCTCTCGGACACTGCTTGAAGATATATGATCCGCAAGGATGCGAGATCGGCACGGTATTGCAAAAGATATTTGTTTTTATGCCGCAATTTGAGCTGTATCTCGGTGATATCTATATGGGATGCATCAGAAGAGAATTTTCATTTTTTAAGCCTCGGTATCATATAGATTGCAATGGATGGCACATTGAGGGAGATATTTTCGGATGGGATTATCGCATCGTGAATGATTCGGGATCGGAAGTTGCTTATATATCAAAGATGCTTTGGAATTTTACCGATACATATTCGATAGATGTGCGAGATCCGAAGGATGCATTGAGCGCGCTGATGTTTGTTTTGGCGATAGATGCGGAAAAATGCTCAAATAATTAAGGCATTTTGCGCAAAAAACGGCAAATATCTATTGGCTAACACGTAAATAGAAATCAGAACTGTCGCATAATAATGCGGCAGCTCTGATATTATGAAAAATGCATCCAATGGGTATTGACAAACCATGTATAATATGATAAAATGAAGATGTAAATAGAAATAAATTTACGAAATTCAACTTGACAGGAGGAGAAGGGTCGTGTATAATGC
>CAZVUD010000033.1:0-16446 GCA_964629615.1 uncultured Clostridium sp.
CGATATCGGACCTACTCTGCCGAAATACATCGTTACGATGATAATTAACTTTCCAAACGTATTAAGCGTTGCCGTCAGATTTCTTGTAAGACCGACGGTTGCCGTTGCACTTACCGTTTCATAAATGACATCAAGTGCCGAAGCGTTGCTTGTTGCCATCAGAAGTACAGTTGAAATAGTGCAGATGGCGAGGAATGTAACCGCTACTGCAACCGCTTTTTTTATGGATTTCTCTGAAATGCGACGACCAAAGAGTGTTGCATTGTTCTTGTTTCGGATCGTAGCAAATGCCGAGCAAACAAGAACAGCGACGGTGACAGTTTTCATGCCGCCTGCCGTTCCTACAGGCGAGCCGCCAATCAACATCAGGATAATGGATACAGCAGCAGAGGCGTTCGTCAGATCCTCTTGAGGAACAGAGGCAAAGCCTGCGGTCCTCGTCGTGACTGATTGAAATAGGGAAGCTTGAATTTTATCAAGCAAGGACATCTCTCCAATGGTCAATGGGTTGTTATATTCAAATATAAATATGAGAATTGCACCGACAAGGATAAGCGCGGCAGTGACCGTAATGACGATCTTTGAGTGTAAGGTCAGATGCCTGAATATCCTTCTGTTTTTTGGCGAGCGGCTCTTAATAACGCGAATCACGTCCCACCATACGATATAGCCGAGCCCTCCGAGAATGATAAGTGCGGAGGTGACGATGTTGATCAGAGGATGAGTTGCATAATTGCAAAGGCTGTTTTCGGCAATGATATCGATACCTGCATTGCAAAAGGCGGATACAGAGTTGAATACTGATATCCATATGCCCCTCGCGCCAAATTCGGGAACAAACACGAGCATATACAGCAGAGCACCGACCCCTTCGATCATCAGTGTACCGAACAGCACATTCTTTACGAATTTTGCAAGCCCGGACATTGTATTGAGGTTGAAGGCATCTTGAATGAGCAATCTGTCATTGATACCTGGCTTTTGGTTCAAAAGGAGCATCAGCCCCGACATGATCGTAATAATGCCAAGTCCGCCTACCTGTATCAAGATCAGTATAATGATCTGTCCAAACACGCTCCATGTGGATATCGTTGGAAGTGTAACCAAGCCCGTTACGCAGGCGGAGGTCGTTGCTGTAAACAGCGCGTCAAGATATGGCACAGCTTCGTTTGTTGCGGAGCTGATCGGCAAAGCCAAAAATGCGCTTCCGATAAGTATCGTAGCAAGAAAGCTTAACAGAATTATTTGTGTTGTTGATAATGAAAATTTCTTTTTTTTGACCATAAAGATCTCCTATAAAAGCATAAAGGAACCAACGTCCTCTGCAGTCAGCTGGTTCCTTTGATCCTTGTTTTTTACATTATAACACATTTTGTCGCTTGTGTCAATACTTATGGGGCAGAGCATAGGTTTAATAAATTCTTATTTCCATTGGGGAGCTATATTCACAGAAATTAAAATATCGCCGCCTGTCAAATATTGACAAAGACTGCGAATAATGCTATAATTATACCGCAGTTAATTATAAGGGAGATGGATTTTATGGAAATTCGTTCAATGGACCTTTGGGATCAGATTCCCGGTGAATATACCGAAGTGCCGCGCCTTACGGCATATATACCAAGCGGCAAGAGATCTTGCGGAGCGGTAGTTATTTTCGCAGGCGGCGGATATGTTTTCAGATGCGATTATGAGGGTGACAGCTACGCGCGCTTTCTGGCAGAGCACGGATATATTGCGTTTGTGTGTGATTACAGGGTCTCACCTCACAGATTTCCGCTCCCACTGTTAGATGCGCGCCGTGCCGTTCAGACTGTGAGATATATGGCAGATGAGCTTTCTATTGATAAAAATAAGATAGCTGTCATGGGATCATCTGCAGGCGGTCATCTTGCGGCTATGACATCTACATATTACGATCCGACATCTCTCGACATAAACGACGATATAAGCCGTGAGAGCTTTATTCCGAATGCACAGATACTCTGTTACCCTGTAATAGATCTTCAGGGCGCACCCTCGGATATACACATAGGCTCGGGTGAATCCTTGCTTGGAGATCAATATGCGCGCCGCTCGTGGGAGCTGTCACTCTCAAAGGCGGTAAGCGATAAAACGCCTCCTGCATTTATTTGGCATACATTTGCGGACAGCTCGGTAAACATCAAAAATTCACTGAACTATGCCGCCGCCTTAAAGGAGCATGGCATAAATTCCGAGTGTCATTTTTACCCTGACGGTCCGCACGGACTTGCGCTTTGTCCTGAGAGCGACAGAGTGTCAGAGCATGTGCGCTCATGGACAGGCAGCCTTCTTTTATGGCTTGAATATATGGGCTTTTGATCTGATCACTCTTTATCCTTTGGAGGAAGCATGATATTTTCACTTGATATGATAAGGCAGATTACCGTTGGGGCTGCTTGTGTGTATGAGGATAGTGAGGGATATAGATTTTCAAAGCTCACATCTTCGCAGACAGATGCGATAAATGAGATAGCCCCACATCTTATAAACAACGCGAGGGCTACGACAGGGGTGAGGTTTGATCTTCACACAAATTCGCCTTATCTCAGATACTGCACCTTGACAGACGGAAGATATGAGCTGATGGTGGACGACGTTATCACGGATAAGACCTTTGCAAAAAGGGGAGAAGTATTGGAGCATCAGATCTCAGATGACGGATGTATGCACAGAGTTACTTTGCTGTTGCCGTCGCACGATACGTCAGGCGGACTTAAGAGCTTTGAGATAGCTGATACGGCTACATATTACCGCCACCGTTTTGACATGAAGATGCTGTTTATGGGAGATTCCATAACTCAAGGCTGGAATTCAGGAGAGGATCATCTCTCGTATGCGTATCTTGTGAGCAGGCATTTCAATGCGGATAGCATCATACAGGGAATTGGCGGAATGTTTTTTGACAGTCGGATCATTGACAAAACAGATTTTGATCCGAATATCATTATAATTGCCTACGGAACTAATGACGCGGATATAATACGCGATCTTGATGAGATGAAAGAGCGCAGTTATGACTTTTTTGTTAAGTGCCGCGCACTTTACAGCACAGCATATATTGTCGCTGTGACGCCACCCATGCGGGCTTCTGGTGATACTAAAAGAGCCTATGGGGATATCAGGGATGTGTCAGACGTAATATATAAGTCTGCACTGTCATCGGGTATAGATGCGGTACGCGGTGAAGAGCTTTTGCCGTGCGACAGTCGCCTGTATGCAGATGCCATACATCCAAACAAGGATGGCTTTGCAATTTACGCAAAAAATCTCATAAAATATATCGAAAGCAAAAAATAAAACAGAGCGGTCAGCTCACGAATATCGTGAACTGACCGTTTGCTTTATATCTTTTTTTGTGACTTAAAGATAAATCCGCGAAGTCCGCTTGAAAGCAGACTGTAGCTGTCGCTCCAGCCGGCACCGCCTGTCACGAAGTTGCCGGGACCGCAGTTTGCGGCAGGCTTTGGTATTTCGTGAAGAGGACCGAATGTGTTGGTGCGTACACCTTCTACAGTAACGTATATAGGCAGCTTTTTCCTTACAGCATCCGTGACATCGGCTTCGTACGGATCCCATCCGAGTATCTGCGTGTTTCCGTCGGCATAAACCTTCACACATCCGCCCGTAAATTTGTTTGGAGTAAGCACGATGCGATCGTTTATTCCAATACTGTCTGTAATGTCTTTGTAATCGTCATATTCAAGCTCAAATGTCATATCTCCCGTGTAGAACGGCATATTATATGCGGCGTAATCATCGCATCCAAGCTTTGTCGGCAGAGAGGTGATGGTTGATACATTTCCGCATGTCTTAACGCCGAAATCACCGATAAGATATATGGCTTCTACGTTTGTGGTGCGCATGAAGCTCACATTTATCTTGACCTCGTTTTTACCGATGTGCAGACTGTCTGACGGTATCTTCATCTTCTTGAAGCAGTCGTCTATCCAAAAATCGTTTATGTCATGATTTTCAAGTCTTGTTCCGTTTATGCTGTAACGGTTGAGCTCGGGGCGCTCGCCTGCAAGATATACGTCGCCGGAGGGCAGGGTATCGATATAAAATTCATAAGAAAGCTCTATCTCACCGTACACCTTTTTGTCATGTGTCTTGGAGAACCACGGCTGGAGCATCTCGCCTCCGCGCAGTTCAATGCCTATGTCAGTGCGTATCTCGCGGTCTGCCCTTAAGACTTCGTTTCTGTCGTGCCATTCGCCTTCGAGCCAGCGCCATCTGCAATAGTCGAGAACGCAAACATTTTCCTCCTTGCGTGTGTATTTGAATTCTCCGCGAAGCTCAGCTTCTTTAGCTGTCTCATATTCCTCATGCTCTTTGAGGCTATCGTTATCCTTTGTGAGCACGAAGCATATCGTGCCTGCGGCATAAAGATCAAATCTTATAGTATATATGCCACTGTCATAGCTTGCGCGGTCGTCGGCACTGTATCTTTCGCCATTTTCAAGATCCCATTCCTGAATGTGATATCCTGCGTCGGCTTTGATAGAGAGTGTAAGATCATTTGACGGATCGTTTCGGTTGGTGTTCAGCACTACAACAGCTATGCCGTCGCCGCCGAAATTCTTTCTTGCCTGTACAAATATCTCGTTTTCTGTTTTTGCGGAATTCTGTGTAACCGATACGAATTCTCCGTCCACACCTCTTACAGCGTCAACTATGGCAGATTCCGAGTAGGGAACAGATATGCATCTCTTTGCAAGGAGGGAGGGCTCATCAGATTCCACTGCATCTATGTATCCGGGGGCGTCGCCTGCAAATATCACCTTGCCGCCGCATTCCGCGAACTCCTTTAACAGAGCCATGGTCGTGGGGCGTATTGTCAGCATGTTGGATACTATTACGGTCTTATAGAGAGATCTTCCGACACGTAAGCGGCAACCGTCTTGTGTGCATTCCACACTTGCATGCTTTTCCATCATGTATTCTTCGCCATAGTCAAAGTCGATCTGATTGCCGGCAAGATAGTGGAACAGCTCTGCATATCTTCTTTCGTAAGGCTCAACATCCTTGGAAAGATTTATGATCCAGCTTGCCCATCCGAGATATGCCTGGCACCACAAGGATTCTATGGGATTTAAGAGCAGTACGTCACACATAGCATCGCCCTCAGATATAACAAGACCCATGCGTGCAAAATAATCCTCTACCTTTGAGTAATCGTGATACCACGGAGACTGATGAAGTATGGACGCGGGATAATCTCTCTTGGATTCACCCTCCATCGTGTACCATGACAGATGCTGACAGCGAAGATTTATGCCGAACAGAGCCTGCCAATCGCCTACAGCCTTGTGTCCCTTGAAATCAAATTGCCAGCCTGTGCAGCCGTAAAGCTCGGACAAGAGCCATTTTTTGCCCATCTGACGTGTTACGGATGAGAGCTGTTTTACTATCCAATAGCATCTGTTGTGCTCTGAAAGGCAGTCTATGCCGGGATAAGTCATGTGCTCATATGTACGCATAAGCGAGCCGTTCGGAGCGGTCTGACTCATGAGGCTGTCCTCATGCAGCACATGTCCTGTGTATATTATGCCGTGATCCTCACACCACTTGTTTATCGGCTCTATAAATCTTTCAACAAAGAGATTGCATGCGAGATCTATGTAGTGGAGCTTGAAGGGGGATACAAGGCAAGCGTCCTTTCGATAAAACAACTCGGGGAGGTGGTGACGTATGTCGGAGCCGTATCGCTTTTCGTATTCTTCAAATATGTCGTCTGTCCAGGCAATAGCGCATGAGATAATTCCGTCCGATACATTTCTGTTGTCAAGACATTTTCCACGGTGAGGCTCGTCTGAAAAAATGCCCTTAATGCTTCTGCCGAGCCTGTCGCCGCATTTTTCGGCGTATTTTTCGTGCGTCAGCTCTATAAAGCGGTCGGTAGCTTTGCGGCTCATCGTGTCGATATATGTGTTTCCGTTGTAGTTGGAATTACATTCGTTTGGAACTATGGCAAACACAAGAGCCTTCCATGTGCCGTTCTCCTCACTGTCACACGGTATCTCACTTTGAAGCTTGTCCTTTATATTATCGCATGTAAGATCGCTTATGTCGATCTCTTTGTACCTATAAAGATCTATACCGTCGATCTTTGCAAGGCAGAGAGAGATGATGTTATCTCTGTAAGTAACATTTTCAATGTCGGATTCAAATACATACAGAGATTTCATGCGGTATTGCGGATCCTCACTTACCATGCCACCTGCCGATCCTGACGGCCATCTGTCCTCATCGTACAGCCAAGCCTCCATTCCGTCAGCTTCGGCTGCATCTGCAACATCATTTATAAGCTCGAACCATTCGTCACCAAGATATTCGGTGATAAGTCCCGTGCGGGAATGCATGAAGTAGCCTCCGAGTCCCATCTCCTTCATTATGTGAGCTTGGCGTACAAGCTCTTCTTTTCGTAATTCACCGTTCCATGACCAGAATGGCTTACCGCGGTATTCAGCCGACGGCGATGAAAATGAATTGATCAACTGCTTTTTGTCCATATCACGACCTCATTTCATTTATTGTGATAAAATTATTGCACGTAGCATCTATATTATAACAAACTCTTTCGTATTTTTCAATAACTAAATAAAAAATACTTGATTTTTTGTGAAATTATAATGCATTATTTGGTTGACATTTTAATACTTGGGTGGTATAATACCCTTGAAAGGCGGTGCTTATGATGGACACAGTAAAAATATGCAAAAAGGGAAGTACAAAAATAGTAGCGCACAGAGGCTTGTCGGGAATAGAGCCCGAGAATACGAATGCGTCATTCATTGCGGCGGGAAATCGCTCATATTACGGAATTGAAACTGATATATACAGAACATGCGACGGACATTTCGTTATAAATCACGACGGCAATCTTGCCCGTGTCGGCGGTGTTGACATGGCAGTTGAAAATGCCACGCTTGAGCAGCTGCAGAGCGTTACATTACTTGATAAAAACGGCAAAAGGGACAGAGTCGATCTCCATCCCACAACTCTTGAAAACTATGTTTCAATATGCAAAAAGTACGGTAAGCATTCTGTGCTGGAGCTGAAATCCGCGTTTAGCGACGAGGAGATAGAAAGGATAATTGAGATAATAAAGAGCTATGATCAGCTTGATGACCTCACATTCATCTCATTTAATTACGAAAATCTCAAAAAGGTAAGGAAGGTGTTGCCGCATCAGTCCTGCCAGCTTCTTTTCGATGAGGTAAAGAATGAGATAATAGATATGCTTTCGCGCGACTCCATAGACGCTGATATCTGCTATCCCTATCTTACGGCAGATAACATCAAAGCCATGCATGATCTGGGGATAAAGGTCAACTGCTGGACGGTGGATGATGCCGAGGCGGCACAGAGGCTTATCGAAATGGGAGTTGACTTTATAACCTCAAATATTTTGGAGTGAATTTGAAAATGAAAACGTATAAAAAAGTATTGCTTATAGTTTTCATATCTCTTTTGGCATTGGTCGTGATAGCGTTTGCAGTGGGATTTGTGATCTCGGGCTTTGATCTTGCAGCGATGAACTCAAATGATATCTCACAATATGAGATGGAGATGACTAATGAATTCAACAGTATAGATATACGCACCTTAACTGCCCGTGTGGAGCTGCGCTTGTCGGATGACGGCAAATGCCATGTACAGCTGACCGAAAGGGAAGCAACACCTTTTTCGGTGGATGTAAACAGTGATGGTCAGCTTGTGATCGAGGAGACAATGAAGGACGCATTCAGCCTCTCCTTTATGTTCCGCATTGATCTGTTTGACACAGGTGTTGTGGTTTGCTTGCCAAAGGAAGAGTATGATAGCATAAAAATTCAAACGAATACTGGCAATGTAAATGTTGCATCTGACCTTAAGCTTGAACATGCAGATATAGAAACCGATACGGGAAAAGTGAGCTTTTACGGATGCGTCGGATCTGTGCTGGATATCAAAACGGATACGGGAATAATAAAGCTTGACGGCGTAACGGCTAAGGATATTCTTACAAAATGCGACACAGGTGCGGTGGAGCTCACTTCTGTAAATGCAGATAGCATAGATATAGAAGTATCCACGGGAAGTGTTACACTTTCCGATACCGAGTGTGAGAGCATTTCTGTCAATTCAACAACGGGAAGCGTTACACTTCGCAACACCGAGTGTGATAGCATGTCTGTAAAAGCATCCACAGGAAGCATAAGGCTATCGGGAGTAATAGCGGATAAGACCTTGCTTTTGCGCAATAATACAGGCTCTGTCGAGCTTACAGATTGTGATTCCAAGGATATAGATATCGAAACCAAGACAGGAAGCATAGAGGGAAGCTTACTCAGCGACAAGATATTCTCGGCAAGCTCGAATACGGGAAATGTCAATGTACCTCCGAGCGCGGGCGAAGACAGATGCAGACTTCATACCTCAACGGGAAGCATAAATATAACCATAAAAAGCTGATATATTTTTTTAAAAATTAAATATACGAAAAAGCTATTGACAAGTACAAAAATATATATTAAAATAGTACTATGATATGTTTTTCGGGGGAAGTTTACAGATGAAGAAGCTGTTTGCCAAAATAAAAAATGCTGTCATCAGCTTCATAAAAATGCTTTGGGCAGAGTGCCGTGATGTAAAGACCATAATACTGTTTCTTATCGTGTGCGCAGTAATAGGCATCCCTGTGTGGGGAGGCTTCTTGCTTGGATTTATTTTCAAGTGGGAGTGGGCACTTTGGGTAGCAGGAGTCAGCTGGGCGTTTTGGATGCTCCCCGGTGCGCCGTTCTTTACGGTGTCGGTGGCTGTCACGCTTACCTTGAAGCGCGTTATCCTGAAGGGCGCAATAAAAAGGTATGAAGAGAGAAAAAAGATGTCAGACAACGAGGATGACATACAGTCGGATCCCGAAATATCGGATAAAGATTAAAAACACAGCCGCGACAAGCAAAGTACATTTGCTTGCCGCGGCTGTGTTATGTGATCTCTTAGGCGCGGTATGACAGGATATTCATTAAAATCATTGACTTTTTTGCTTGTTTGTTATATAATATATGCAGATACAGATATGGGGAACAGATATGAACAAAAGTGAACTTATAGAGAATATATTTGCATGTCCGTGTTGCGGAGCACACATGTATATTTCTGACGACAAAAAAAGCGCATATTGCAAGGGTTTAAGGCGGCATTGCTATGATTTTTCATCCGACGGATATTTGTCGTTCGGTCTTTCGGGCGGAGATTCGCGCGAGGCTGTCAGAGCAAGATCGGATTTTCTTCGCAAGGACCATTATTTAAATGCAGCAAATACGCTTGTGTCAGTATTAAAGGACATACTGCCCGATAGTGCGCGCGTGATAGATGCAGGGTGCGGAGAAGGTTATTATACTTCAAAGATCGCCTCGGTGTGCGACGGAGCAGTTGGCTTTGACCTTTCAAAATTTGCATGCTCTGCAGCATCAAAGGTCAGCTGTAGGGGACAGGACAATGTGCTTTTTGCCACGGCAAGTGTTTTCAAGCTTCCCGTGCTATCCGAGAGCGTCGATGCAGTGGTAAATATATTTGCACCCTGTACAGAGCAGGAGTATTCACGTGTCCTGAATGATGGCGGATACATCGTAGTGGCAGGAGCAGGAAAAGAGCATCTTATGGGACTAAAAAAGCTCATATATGACGATCCGTACGAAAATGTCGGCAGAGCGGATCTGCCGCAGGGAATGACTCATATAGATAAGCTATCCTGCACCTATGATATCGAGGTAAATACAAATGCCGATATAATGGCTCTGTTTTCCATGACCCCATACTATTGGCGCACATCCTGCGAGGATAAGCTCAAGCTGTGCGGAGTTGAAAGGCTTGAAACAACAGTCGATTTTGAAATAAATATTTACAGGAAATGAAGGAATTATTATGAAGATATCAGTTTGCATACCTATGTACAATGAATCCAAGATAATTGCAGACACTGCACGCACGGTTTCAGAGTATATGGAAAAGAATTTTGAGGATTATGAGATCATTTTTTCAAATGACGGATCTACAGACGGATGCGATAAGATAGTAGAGGAGCTTGGGCTTCCTTGCGTCAAGGTTATAGGATATAAGGATAACATGGGCAAGGGATATGCAGTCCGCCGTGCGGTGCTTGAATCCACGGGTGATATTGCCATGTTTACAGACGCCGATCTTGCATACGGCACTGATGTTATAAAGAGAGTGTATGACGAGTTTTCAGAAGACGTTGACATAGATATGCTCATAGGCTCGCGAAATCTCTCGGCTGACGGATATGAGGGATATACATTTTTGCGTAAGATCATGTCAAAGACATATCTGAAGGTGCTTTGCCTTGCAGGCGGATTTAAGCTTTCCGATTCGCAGTGCGGCTGTAAGGCGTTCAGCCGAAGCGCGGCGGACAGGATATTTAAGCTCTGTGAGGTCAATCGATTTGCATTTGATTTTGAGTGCATACTTTGGGCTGTGAAATTTGATATGAAGATAAAGGAAATGCCCGTTAAGATCATAAATCACAGAGAATCCAAGGTGAATATTATAAAGGATACTCTCAGGATGCTCAAAGATCTGCGCAAAATGAAAAAAAGGATCAAGAAGGCAAAAATAGAAGAGACAGATAAATAATTTTAACTTTTTGTAAATTCATTGTAACTATGTAAACTTTTTTGACTAAAAATATTTACAATTATACCAAAATGTGGTACAATATTTAGTGATCAAGATCACAAAACGGAGGCGATAATATGCAACCAAGAGATTTCAACCGCAAGGTAAAGGAAAAGCAGCCCGTAGTGGCTATCTGCTATGATTTCGATAAGACTCTTTCACCTGACGATATGCAGGCGCAGGGATATATACAGTCTGTCGGATTTGAGGTCGATAAGTTCTGGGAGGAGTCTAACATCCTCGCGTGCGAAAATCAGATGGACAGCAATCTTGCATACATGTACAAGATGGTTCAGGAGGCAGAAGGAAATTTTGCTTTCACAAGAAAGGCTCTTGAAGAATACGGCGCACAGGTGGAGCTTTTCCCGGGTGTTGATACATGGTTTGAGCGCATACGCGAGTTTGCGCGCGAGCATGGTGTTATCGTAGAGCACTATATTATTTCTTCCGGACTAAAGGAAATGATAGAGGGAACAAAGATAGCCCGTGAGGGTGCATTTGAGCGCATCTTTGCAAGTTCATTCTATTTCAACGAGCGCGGAGTTGCAAAGTGGCCCGCGCAGGCTATAAATTACACAAGTAAGACGCAGTTCCTTTTCAGAATAGAGAAGGGAGTTCTTGATGTAAACGACCCTGCCGTAAACGAGCATTTCCCCAAGGGACAGATACGCGTTCCGTTCAGAAACATGGTATATATCGGCGACAGCGACACCGATGTTCCGTGCATGAAGCTCGTAAACGATAACGGCGGACATTCCATTGGTGTGTATAACCCCTATACGGGAGATAAAAATAAAGTTTATAAAATGATCAAGGATCGCAGGATACGCCATTTTGCTCCTGCCGATTATACAGAAGGCTCGGAGATCGATAAGCTCATTAAGGCTATAATACTTAAGACTGTGTCTGATGAGGTGCTTGAGGAAAAGTATATAGACAACCTCGGCGAGAGCGAGGAGGCTATGATCATGAGAGATACCATCAATACTCTTGAGCAGGCGGCACACCTTGAGGATAAGACAGGTAAGCATATCAAGGATATTCTTGAGGATCCCTCATCGCTTGACGGCGACGACAAGACCATCACTTATATCAAAAAGGCAAAGAGCCGCACTAAAAAAGCTCCTGCAAAGGACACATCAAAGTCTGATAATTAAAGATATCATAAAAAACACAATGACCGCCGCGGCATGTGCCGCGGCGGTCATTGTGTTATCTTTAAATGCTGATATCTTTAAGCGCACAGATCATATGCATGCTTGTCGTCAAAATAAAAGTACAGTACACTGTGATATGTTATTGGATCCATTACCGCGCAATATACCTCAACATATGGTGTGGGATGGCAGTTCTTTTTATCAGAAAGCTTTCCGCCGCCCGTTATATTTCCGAACATCTTGCCCCAACCGCCGAGATAATTGAGATATTCTTGAAAATCGTTGTAGTGATTGTAGGTGTAGAATACATGCTTTTCGTTGAAGTCTATTATTTCGTCGCCGTTTTCGTCAAATCTTGCGTATACTATCCTTGCCGCACCGCGCGTGATCTTGTAGCCGTCATTGTATATTGTGGGAGGGTATTTTTCGCTGTCGCAATCCGTTCCCGTAGTGCCGATGTCGATCTCGTAGTATTGAAAGTCGCCGCCGCAACCGTTAATATTTGGAAGCATGGGCTCGTACGGATACTTCTTCACGTTTCCCTTGAATTCTGAGTGATTTAAGCGGAGATATTCACCCCAACTGCTTTGTGTCGGAGAAGTATCCTTGTCGGCAACATAATTTGCAGGAACATCGTCAAAGGCAAATACATATGCCGCCACCTCTTCAAGCGTGATGTATGCCGCGCCGTAATATATGCTCATAACGACATCTCCGTTGTGGTCAATTACATTATAAGTGTATCCGCCGTCGCTGTAATTTGCACTCGTGTTTTTTACATACATGCCGTTGTAGGTCGGGCGATCCGATGATATTGTCGGCTCTTGCATCTGTAGTTCTATGCTGCCCGACATCAGATTGTTTTGAGTGCGGAAATATGCATCGATATAGCTGTCTGCAGGCTCGTAGTTTAAGTAAAACTGTTCCTTGTCAATGTTCTCGTACGGGTCTTCACTTTCGTCTATGACGGGGTGCTCACCTATACCGTCGGTCGTGTCTTCCGAGCTTGACTGCTCATCTCGGTCTTCACTTGTTGGTTCTTCTGTGCTGATATATTCATCAGTGTCGGCGTTGGTCTGTGTGTCTTTTACAATGTCCTGGGCAGAGCATCCGCAGAGTATGCAGGATATTACAAGCAACAGAATTGCTAATCTTGTTATAAGCTTCATATATTTTCTCCTTTAACGGTCAGAGCGGTGCTTTGTCAGCTCAGATGTCCGCTTTTAATGTACTGTGCAAGCAGATCGCGTGCATATATTTCTTCGTCTATGCGTTCGATCTCGGTCAGTCGGTTTGGCGCGTATGTGGATGTATAGGAATCGACCACTATATAATAAGTCGCATTTGGATCTATATTATCCTTTATGCTCTCGCCGTAATCGCCGTAGCTTATGTGATATCGGTCGTTTTTGGCCTCGAAGAATTTTTCCTTCAGATCGCGCCCCTTGACAGAGCAGAGAACAAGCGCATTGTCAAACGGCAGTACCGCTTGCAGATCGGAATATTTGACCTCGCCTGACGGAATGTAATACGGACTTCTGACTGAAAGAAATCCACCGCCGAGAGCTATGTCATATTTATCTCCCCATTTTTCAATGCCGAAATCATAGTAGAGCTTGGCTACAAGCTCGGCTATCTCGTCAGACCTCATTGTGTGATCTATGCTTCCGATAATATCGTCGGCTTTTGAGATGTCAGATGCATATTTTTTTAGAAGCTCTTCAACCGTGCTGTCGGTGTCGTATTTTGAATATTCGCCCGATGAAACTATCTCGGTGCTTGCAACATCAGAATTGTAATTTGCAATGTTGATGTTCACGCTCGCGTGTGATATACCCTTGTTCTCACCGCCGTTTTGCATGTGGTAGATGCCGTAGCTGTCACGCAATATGTATTGCTGGTGCGTGTGACCTTCAAACACAATGTCAACATATCCTTCGCGCGACAACTCGCTTGAATAATAATATTCAAGCTCGCCGGAGTCTATATCTCGGACCGAGCTGCCTCCGCGCTCGTATCCGTCGTGCAGGGAATATATAATGTAGTCAACACCGCCCGAGCGCAGTCTTTCGGATTCGTCCTTGACAAGCTCTGTCAGCTCATCGCCTACCTTGAAGTAAACATCCTCCGTCTTGTCAGCGGCAATGGACGAGTAGCAGTCGCCGATCGCCCCGATAATGCCTATCTGTATGACACCGAGATCCACGACCACTGATGCATTGCAATAATCTGCACGCTCATTTGTGTCACGGTCGTAAACATTAATGGCAAGGAAGGGGAAGCTTGCAAGGGAAGCATTTGAGGATATGACTTCTTCTCCCCAATCGTATTCGTGATTTCCGAGAGTCATTGAGGCAAAATCGAGCTCGTGCATCCATTCGGTGACTATCGCACCTTTTGTGAGATTGGATTCGCTTGAACCCTGCCACATGTCTCCTGAAGAAAGCAGTACGGTGTAGGGATTTGATGCCTTTTGTTCCTTTAAATAAGCGGTAAGTCCGCCAACTCCCTTGTTTGAATCGGTGGACATGAATTTTCCGTGAAGATCGTTGATGGCGAAAAAGTCGAACATGATTATGACATATGTGCCGCAATCGTCACAGTATCCGTTGTTGTCGCTGTCGGTATGATCGCAATCATTTATATCTGCGTCGGGCAAGCCTGTAGTGGTTTCTCCGACAGATGCAGAGCTGTCTGTAATTTCTGTGGTGCCTTCGGTTGCCGTGTCTGTGCCGTTTTCCATAGCTCCTTTGTTGCAGGCAACAGAGAAGAGCATAGCTATAAGCAGCAGAGATGCAAAAAGTTTTTTCATTCGGTAATTCCTCCGAAACAGTTATTTTGTGTATATTGACATTATATCATACATGGTCATTTTTTTCAATATAAAACAGGCATTTTTTATATAAAAATGCACAAAATGCGATTTTTAGGAGTGAAAAAAGCGGCTTTTTCGCGAAAAAATAAACTTTTTGTTGTTAAAACAATCAATAATTTAAAAAATATCTTGTCTTATTCAGAGCAATAAATTACATAAAGTCAACAAAAGCCGCGCCGAAAAATAAAAAAGTTATCCGTTGGGTAAAAAAATTCGTTAATTTTAACGATTTTTCAAAAAAAGGTTGTTTTTTAGTTGAGTTTGTGGTATTATAGATATTAGAAAAGTATAATGTTGGAGGTGTGCGCGCATCTGCCTTCACTTTCCTTCATTATTATTGTATCTCTCGGATCATCGTGTGCGGACAAGCATGCGCAAAGATCCGTGAGGATTTAGAAACGGAGATTTTTTATGGATCTTGATCTGCAAAAGGCAGGAATATGGAAACGTTTTTCTGCTTGGATGTGTGATACGCTCGCCATAGTCCTCGTTGCTCTCGTTCTTGGCCTTCTGCTTTCCACATGGACGGGATATGATGAGAATTACGACATTTTGGAAAAATCCTATGAGAAATACGGCGAAAAATACGGTATCAGCTATGATATTGAAAAGGAAGAGTACGATAAGCTCCCCGAGGCTACAAAAAAGCTGTACGATGAGGCAAATAAGGAAATGAATTCCGATCCACAGATGCTCCATGCGTATGCTATGACACGTGCACTTCCGCCAATGATAATTTCTATAAGCGTTTTGGTTGCATCTCTTTTGCTTGAGTTTGCAGTCCCCATGATATTTAAAAACGGTCAGACTCTCGGCAAAAAGCTTTTCGGAATAGCCGTTATGCGTACGAACGGCGTGCGTGTGAGCGGACCCGTTACATTCATAAGAGGAATACTCGGAAAATGCACGATCGAAACTCTTGTTCCCGTATTCATTATATTTATGTTCTTCAACGGACAGCTCGGATCTGTCGCACTTATAGTTCTTTTGCTTTTACTCGTGCTTCAAATATCGGTAATGATAATAACAAAGACAAATTCCGCAATACACGATCTTTTGGCAGATACCGTCACGGTAGACTTTTCAAGCCAGCGCATCTTTGGCAGTGAAGAGGAGCTTATAGCCTATAAGACCAAAGTGCATGCCGAAAGAGTTGCAAGAGATAATTATTGAGATTTATTTTAAAAATTAAAAATAAATAAATTTAACAAAGAGATTGACTTTCAAGGAGGTTAGGTTAAATGAAAGTAGAATTACAAAATCTAACAAAGATCTTTCCAAGTCGTAACAAGAAATCAAATGAAGAAGTTGTTGCAGTAAATAACTTTAATTTTGAGATCCCCGACGGTAAGCTTGTCGGACTTCTCGGTCCTTCAGGTTGCGGAAAGAGTACCACACTGTACATGATAAGCGGACTTCAGCAGCCCACATCAGGTAAGATCTTTTTCGGAGAAGAGGACGTTACCGATCTTTCTCCCGAAAACAGAGGCATAGGACTTGTTTTCCAGAACTATGCGCTCTATCCTCACCTGACAGTTAAGCAGAACATCCTTTTCCCCTTGCAGAACCTTCGCGGTGCTGACAAGATGACAAAGGAAGATATGCTTGACAGAGCCGTTGAGGTAGCAAAGCTCGTTCAGATAGACGAGCTTCTCGAAAGAAAGCCCAGCGAGCTTTCAGGCGGTCAGCAGCAGAGAGTTGCCATTG
>CAZVUD010000034.1:0-16150 GCA_964629615.1 uncultured Clostridium sp.
CGCTGAAACTCGAATGGGTTCAGGTAAGGGTTCACCCGAATACTGGGTTGCTGTTGTTAAGCCCGGCAGAGTAATGTTTGAAATGGACGGAGTTCCGGAGGATGTAGCACGTGAGGCTATGCGTCTTGCAGGTCACAAGCTCCCCATAAAGACAAAATTCATGGTTAAAGAAGAAGCAAAGGAGGCATAAGCTCGTGAAAGTTAAAGAAATCAGAGAAATGACAGCTGAAGAACTCAGCGCAAAGCTCGCAGAACTTAAGAAAGAGCTTTTCAACCTCCGTTTCCAGCACGCAGTAAATCAGCTTGAAAATCCTCACAAGATCACAGAGGTTAAGCATGATATTGCTCGCGTAATGACAGTTCTCAATGAGAAGAACGCATAAGGAGGAGAGAGTCATGACAGAACAGAGAGATACACTCAGAAAAGTAAGAGTTGGTATGGTTGTCAGCGACAAGATGGACAAGACAGTTGTTATCGCTATCGAAGACAATGTTAAGCACCCTGTTTACGGCAAGATAATCAAGCACACTCTTAAGGTTCACGCTCACGATGAGAACAACGAATGTGGCATCGGTGACAAGGTAAAGATCATGGAAACAAGACCTCTTTCCAAGACGAAGAGATGGAGAGTTGTTGAAGTGATCGAAAAGGCTAAATAATTTAGTCTTAAATTTTAAAAATAAGAATTCGAATAGTAGGTACGTCGAAGCGTATTGAAACAGTAGGAGGAAATTAAGATGATTCAGCAAGAGTCAAGAATGAAAGTTGCCGACAATACCGGTGCTAAAGAGCTTTTGTGCATCCGCGTACTTGGTGGTACAGGTCGCAGATATGCAAACATCGGCGATGTTGTGGTTTGCTCTGTAAAGAAGGCGATCCCCGGCGGTATGGTTAAAAAAGGCGACGTTGTTAAGGCTGTTATAGTAAGAAGCGCACACGGTGCAAAGCGCGCTGACGGTTCTTACATCAAGTTCGACGAGAACGCAGCAGTTATAATAAGAGAAGACAATACACCCAGAGGAACACGTATTTTTGGTCCTGTGGCAAGAGAGCTCAGAGAAAAGGATTTCTTGAAGATCCTCTCCCTCGCTCCCGAAGTACTTTGATCAAGGAGGTAACAAGAAATGGCACAGCTTCATATTAAGACAGGCGATACCGTTGTAGTTCTCTCCGGTAGTTCAAAGGGCGTTCGCGGCGAAGTTATCGCAACCTCCCCCAAGGAAGGTAAGGTAATCGTTAAGGGCGCAAACATGATAAAGAAGCACGTTAAGGCTCAGAGACAGGGCGAAGTTGGCGGCATCATCGACGCTGAGGGCGCAATGTATGCTTGCAAGGTAGCTCTTTACTGCCCCAAGTGCGACAAGGGTGTTAGAGTTCACACCGTTATCGAAGACGGTAAGAAGATCCGTACATGCAAGTGCGGTCACAAGTTTGATTGAGGAGGGTAAAAGAAATGGCAAGACTTAGACAGATGTATTCTTCCGAGGTTGCTCCCGCCCTCATGAAGAAATATGCTTACAGCAGCGTAATGCAGATCCCCAAGTTCGATAAGATCGTTATCAACATTGGTGCAGGTGATGCAAAAGAAAACAGCAAGGTTATAGATTCCATAATCAATGACCTTACAATAATTTCCGGTCAGAAGGCAGTTCCCACATATGCAAAGAAGTCCGTTGCGAACTTCAAGCTTCGTGAGGGCATGAAGATCGGTGCGAAGGTAACACTTCGCGGTGAGAAGATGTACGAATTCATGGACAGACTCTTCAACTTTGCTCTTCCCAGAGTTCGTGACTTCAAGGGTATCAATCCCAACGCTTTTGACGGCCGCGGTAACTACTCCCTCGGTATTAAGGAACAGCTTATATTCCCTGAGATCGAGTACGATAAGATCGACAAGATTCGTGGTATGGATATCTGCTTTGTAACAACAGCGCAGACAGACGACGAGGCAAGAGAGTTGCTCACACTTATGGGCGCTCCCTTCGCAAAATAATCGGAGGTAATTACAAATGGCTAAATTAGCAATGATACTCAAGCAGCAGAAGCCCCAGAAGTATTCCACAAGAGAATACAACAGATGCAAGATTTGCGGTCGTCCCCATTCTTACATGCGTAAGTATGGTATCTGCCGTATCTGCTTCAGAGAGCTCGCATATAAGGGCGAGATCCCCGGCGTAAAGAAGGCTAGCTGGTAATTATTTAAAGCTTTTATTCGGAAACGAATGAAATAAACAGGTTCGGAGTTTGGAGATCACAGACATGCTTCTGTGATATCCCCGACTTGCGAACTTCCCCACTACCAAAAGGAAGTTAATCGGAAATGTTGACGATCCGTTGGACTTAACCGTTGGTATGCCGCCATATAATGGCAGCAAGAAAATATTAAACTTGCATCAGGAGGAAAGAAAAATGCAAATGTCCGATGTTATTGCAGATATGCTCACAAGAATCAGAAATGCTAGCAACGCTAAGCATGCTACTGTTGACATTCCTGCATCCAACATGAAGAAGTCCATCGCTGATATCCTTGTTGAAGAAGGTTATATCAAGAGCTATGAGATCATAGACGATGGCAAGCAGGGTACTATCAGAGTTACTCTTAAGTACCTCGGTAAGACAAAGGTTATTAGAGGCCTTAAGCGCGTATCAAAGCCCGGTCTTCGTATCTATGTGGGATATGAGAATATGCCCAAGGTTATGAACGGTCTTGGTATCGCTATCGTTTCTACATCTAAGGGAATCATGACAGACAAGAAGGCTCGCGCAGCTAAGGTTGGCGGCGAGGTTCTCGCGTTTGTTTGGTAATTTAACAGGAGGATACTAATATGTCAAGAATTGGTAGAATGCCTGTCGTAATACCTGCAGGTGTAACAGTAACAGTAAACGGTAACACAGTTACCGCAAAGGGTCCTAAGGGAACACTTACGGAGTCCTTCAGCGATAAGATGACTATCGCTATCGAGGGTAATAACATCCTCGTATCCCGTCATTCAGACGAAAAGGAAGACAGAAGCCTTCACGGTCTTACACGCGCTCTCATCCAGAACATGGTAACAGGTGTTTCTGTAGGTTACAGAAAGATCCTCGTGATCATGGGCGTTGGTTACAAGTGCGTTAAGGTTGGTAAGAACCTCCAGCTCTTCCTCGGTCACTCCCTTGTTCCTACAAGCGGACTTCCCCAGGATAAATTCATCATCAGCGATACAGATGAGGTTACTCTCTCCGTTCCTACAGACGCAGAGATCAAGGCTCAGGGCATCGACAAGATGATAAGTGAAAAGATCAACAGCGGTCTTGTAATCGTTGTTGAAGGTGCTAACAAGCAGGCAGTTGGTCAGATGGCAGCTGTTATAAGAGGCAAGCGTCCTCCCGAACCTTATCACGGTAAGGGTATCCGCTACATTGACGAGTATGTTCGTCGTAAAGCCGGTAAGACTGGTAAATAATGAAAGGAGTGGAGTAAAATGGTATCAAGAAAAGACAGCAACAAGGCTCGCCTTAAGAGACATAAGAGAGTCAGAGCAAAGATTTCAGGTACTGCAGCTCGTCCCCGTCTTTGCGTATATCGCTCTAATGCGAATATTTCCGCACAGATCATTGACGACGTAGCAGGCAAGACATTGGTTTCCGCTTCAACTTACGGTAACGGCTTCGAGGGCAACGGTGGCAACAAGGCTGCTGCTCGTGAAGTAGGTAAGATGCTTGCGGAAAAGGCTACAGCAATGGGCATCACAGAAGTCGTTTTCGACAGAGGCGGCTATGTATATCACGGACGTGTATCGGAATTGGCTGAAGGCGCTCGCGAGGGCGGCCTGAAGTTCTGATCATTTTTGATCGGTAACCGGTTTATACACTGTTCAAAACAATTATTTGAACATTTTTCAGGAGGAAACCAGAAATGGCACAGAAATTTAATCCGGCAGAAGTTGAGCTTACAAACAAGCTCGTTTCGCTGAACCGTGTTTCCAAGACAGTTAAGGGTGGTCGTATCGCTCGCTTCGCAGCTCTTATGGTAGTTGGCGATGGCAACGGTCACGTTGGTGTAGGTCTTGGTAAGGCAGCTGAAGTTCCCGAAGCAATCCGCAAGGGAATCGAAGACGCAAAGAAGAATATGATAGAAGTTTCCCTTAAGGGAACAACAATACCCCACGAGGTTACAGGCGTATTCGGCGCAGGTAAGGTGCTTCTTAAGCCCGCTGCACTTGGTACAGGTATCATCGCAGGTGGTAAGGTAAGAGCTGTTCTTGAAGCAGCAGGTATTTCCAATATCAGAGCAAAGTGCCTCCGTTCCAACAATCCTACAAACGTAGTTAAGGCTACTATGGAAGGACTTCGTGAACTCCGCACTGCTGAAGAAGTTGCTAAGATACGCGATATAAGCGTTGAACAGGTTAAGGGTTAAGGAGGAGCATGATAATGAAAAAGGTAACACTTGTAAAGAGTCTTATTGCTTCCAAGCCCAACCAGAAGGCAACTGCAAAGTCACTCGGTCTTACAAAGATCGGCGACAGCATTGTACACGCTGATGACGCAGTTCTTGCAGGCAAGATCAAGGTCATCGCTCACCTCGTAACAGTAGAAACTGTTGAAGGCTAATAGGAGGTACAAGTAATGAAACTTAACGAACTTAGACCCGCTGAGGGTTCAGCAAAGTCCGCTTACAGAAAGGGCAGAGGCCCCGGATCCGGTAACGGTAAGACAGCAGGTAAGGGACATAAGGGTCAGAACGCACGCTCAGGCGGCGGTGTAAGACCCGGATTCGAGGGAGGTCAGCTTCCTCTTTACAGAAAGCATCCTAAGAGAGGCTTTAACAACAAATTTGCAACACACTACGCTACAGTAAACGTATCTGCACTCAACAGCTTTGAGGATGGTGCAGTAGTTGACATTCAGGCACTTCTTGACGCAAGAATCATTCGTAAGCCTATGGATGGACTCAAGGTTCTCGGTAACGGTGAACTTACAAAGAAGTTAACTGTTAAAGCAGTAGTCTTTTCAGCAACAGCAAAGGAAAAGATAGCAGCAGCAGGTGGACAGGCAGAGGAGGTATAAAGGATGTTTCAGACGTTAAAAAATGCATGGAAGACGCCCGAGCTTAAGGTTAAGCTCCTCTTCACATTGGTTATCGTTATCCTTTACCGTCTTGGAGCCAGCATCCCGATCCCGTGGGTAAACCCTGATACGGTTTCGAGCTTTGCAAATCAGACATCCGGCACAGTGCTTGAGTATCTCAGCCTTCTGTCGGGTGGTGCGATGAGCCAGGCTACATTGTTTGCTCTCTCGGTATCTCCTTACATTACTGCATCCATCGTAATGCAGCTTCTTACTATCGCTATTCCGAAGCTCGAAGAGCTTTCCAAGAATGGCGAGGAAGGCAAGAAGAAGATCAACATGATCACAAGATTTATCACAGTTGGTCTTGCTCTTGTAACTTCATTCGGTTACACTACAATGATCATCAGCTACAACATGACAACATTTACTGTAAACGCTAACCCTGTTGATATTTTCAAGAACGGTTACGGTTTGCAGTTCATCACAATGATAGCTTGCTACTGTGCAGGTGCGGCTCTCGTTATGTGGCTTGCTGAAGCGATCAATGAAAGAGGTATTGGTAACGGTATCTCTATCATCCTTTTCGTAAACATTCTCGCAGGTCTGCCCTCTACCATCAACTCGCTCTGGAAGTTCGCTTCCATGCCTGTTCAGTCGGCTATCAAGAATGGCAGCGTTACATTCGGTTCCATCGCTTATCCCATAATCGCGATCCTTATCGTGGCTGTGGTATTGGCAGCAACCTACTTCTGCGTATGGTTTACAAACTCTGAAAGAAGAATCCCCGTTAAGTATGCTAAGCGCGTTGTTGGCAGAAAGATGTACGGCGGTCAGTCGTCCAACCTTCCCCTCAAGCTCAACATGTCCGGAGTTATGCCTATCATCTTTGCAAACGCTATCGTTACGATCCCCGCAACGATCGCTGCATTTGCAAACAGAGATGGCAAGAGCGGCTTCTGGAACGGTGTTACTAACATATTTAACATCAACAAGCCCCTTTATATCGTTATAAACATCGGCTTGCTCATCGCATTCTCTTTCTTCTATATAATGATATCCTTCAATCCCGTTGAAGTAGCAAACAACATTCAGAACAACGGTGGTGCGATCCCCGGCAGAAAGCCCGGTCGTCCCACAAGAGAATATATCCAGAAGGTACTCAACAGAGTTACATTCATAGGCGCTATATTCCTCTGCATCATTGCAGGTGTCCCGATGATAATCAATGCTATCACTTCTATCGACGGAATTCAGAACGCTATCCTTTCACAGCTCTCGGGTATTCCCAAGGAATATATTTCCATGTATTCAGGCTTGGGCTTGCTCAGCAGCTATCAGACAGTTCTGTCAGGAATATCAAGTCTTGCATTCTCCGGCTCTTCACTCCTTATCGTTATCGGTGTTGCACTTGAAACGATCAGAGAGCTTGAAGCACAGCTTACAATGCGTAATTACAAGGGCTTCCTTGACTGATAACACATCACACCAATTAACAATATTCGGAGGTTAACGATGAATTTAATATTAATGGGCGCGCCCGGCGCGGGCAAAGGTACACAGTCAGCTAAGATTTCCGAGAAGTATAACATTCCCGCCATTGCAACAGGAGATATCCTCCGCGGTGCTATAAAGGCAGGAACTGAGCTCGGTCTTTCTGCAAAGAGCTATATCGATGCAGGTAAGCTTGTGCCCGATGATGTCGTAATTGGTATTATCAAGGAATATCTTTCGACAGAAGCTTGCAAAAACGGCTTCATACTTGACGGTTTCCCCCGTTCCATTCCCCAGGCAGAGGCACTTGATGCTCTCGGTGTTAAGATAGACATCGTACTCAGCATCGAGGTTCCCGATGAGAAGATCATCACAAGAATGAGCGGAAGAAGAGTTTGCTCTTGCGGTGCTTCCTACCACGTTGAGTATAATGCTCCCAAGGTTGAGGGCATTTGCGACAAGTGCGGCAGTGAGCTCTACATCAGAAATGATGACGCGGCAGAAACCGTTGCAAACAGACTCAAAACATATCACGCACAGACTGAGCCGCTTAAGGATTTCTATGCGGCAAAGGGAATTCTTGTTACAGTTGAGGGTCAGGAGGAGGTCGCTGATACGACCGCTCTCGTATTCGACGCACTTGACAAGATAAATGCGTGATCTCAGACAGAGGTAAAACGAATGATTCAACTGAAAAATCCGGCGCAGATCGAAATGATGAAGCAAGCCGGTAGGATCACGGGTGAGGCTTTGGTCTTGGCTCGCGAGAACATTCGTGAGGGCATTAGTACCTATGAGCTTGATAAGATAATAAGAAATTATATCGAATCACAGGGTGCTAAGCCTTCCTTCCTCGGATACAACGGCTTTCCCGGAAGCGCGTGCATAAGCATAAATGATGAGGTCATTCACGGTATTCCTTCAAAGAAAAGACATCTTTGCGAGGGCGATATCGTTAAGATCGATGTTGGTGCTTATTACCGCGGATATCACGGTGATGCTGCCAGAACGGTCGCGGTCGGAAAGGTCAGCGACGAGGCGAAAAAGCTTATTGAGGTAACGAGAGAAAGCTTCTTTCGCGGTGTACAACAGTTCAGCGCAGGTAACAGGATAGGAGATATAGGACACGCGATAGATTCCTATGTGGTCGATAACGGATTTACTACGGTAAAGAGATATATCGGTCACGGTATCGGAAGCGAGCTCCACATGTCCCCTGATGTGCCGAACTACGGTACGCAAGGACGCGGAACAAGACTCCTTACGGGTATGACATTGGCAATTGAGCCCATGGTCAACGCAGGAGTTGAGGATGTATGCGAGATGAACGACGGTTGGACAGTAAAAACTGCCGACAGAAAGCTTTCAGCGCATTATGAAAATACGGTTGCTCTTACGCAAGACGGTATATGCATCATGACGCTGATAGACAAAGATTTTTGAGTTTGAATTTGGTATGACAAATTCGCAGGAGGATTATTTTGCCGAAGGATGATGTGATTGAATTTGAAGGCACTGTCATTGAGAAACTTCCCAATGCGACCTTCAAGGTACAGCTTCCCAACGGTCACATAGTGACTGCTCATATTTCGGGTAAGCTTAGAATTAACTATATCAGAGTTCTCCCCGGTGACCACGTAACAGTTGAGGTATCGGTATACGACCTCACTAAGGGTCGCATCACGTGGAGATCCAAATAATAAACAAAAAACCGTGACGTAGCTTAAGCTACGAAAAAATAACTCTAAAGAAAGGTGGTTTACAGAAATGAAAGTTAAACCGTCCGTAAAGAAGATCTGCGAAAAGTGCAAGATCATTAAGAGAAAAGGTAAAGTCATGGTTATATGCGAGAACCCCAAGCACAAGCAGAAGCAGGGTTGATCCGCAAACTACGACTTTTACAAAACTCATTTTAACAGAGAGGTGAAAAACAGATGGCACGTATAGCTGGTGTTGATATTCCCAATAACAAGCGCGTTGAGATCGCCCTTACCTATATTTACGGTATCGGCCGCAAGAGCGCGAATGATATCATAGCTCAGACAGGCATCAACCCTGACACAAGAGCTAAGGACCTTACAGAGGAAGAGATTGCAAAGCTTCGTGATGTTATCGAAAACTCTTACACAGTTGAAGGTGACCTTCGCAGAGAAGTATCCCTTAACATCAAGAGATTGGTAGAGGTTAACTGCTACCGCGGCATCAGACACAGAAAGGGTCTTCCCGTAAGAGGTCAGAGAACAAAGACAAATGCGAGAACAAGAAAAGGTCCCGCAAAGACAATCGCTAACAAGAAGAAATAAAGGAGTGGCATAGAGATGGCAAAAGCAAATGCAAAGAAAGTTGTCAAAAGACGCCGCGAAAGAAAGAATATTGAAAAGGGTGCTGTTCACATTCAGTCCACTTTCAATAACACTATCGTTACAATCACAGACGTAAACGGCAACGCAATTTCCTGGGCTTCCGCTGGTGAGCTTGGCTTCAAGGGTTCTAGAAAGTCTACTCCCTTCGCTGCTCAGTCAGCTTCTGAAACAGCAGCAAAGGCTGCAGTTGAACACGGTCTTAAGTCTGTTGAAGTATATGTAAAGGGTCCCGGTTCAGGCCGTGAATCCGCAATCCGCGCTCTTGAAACATGCGGACTTACAATTACTCTCATCAAAGACGTTACTCCCATCCCCCACAACGGATGCAGACCGCCTAAGCGCAGACGCGTATAATCATTACAGGAGGTTATTTTAAAATGGCTAGATATACAGGTCCCGCATGTAAACTTTGCCGTAGAGAAGGTAAGAAGCTTTACCTCAAGGGCGAAAGATGCACAAGCGGTAAGTGCGCACTCGATCGCAGAAGCACAGCTCCCGGTCAGCATGGCGCAGCTAAGAAGAAAATGGGCGAATACGGCCTTCAGCTTCGTGAGAAGCAGACAACAAAGAGATACTACGGTGTTCTTGAGAGACAGTTCAGAAACTACTATGATGAGGCTGCTCGCAAGGAAGGTATGACAGGTGAAAACCTCCTCATTCTCCTTGAAAGACGTCTTGACAACGCAGTTTACAGAATGGGTCTTGCAGAATCCCACAAGGAAGCACGTCAGCTCGTTCTCCACTGCCACTTCACACTTAACGGCAAGAAGGTAAACATTCCTTCCATCCTTGTTAAGCCCGGTGATGTTATCGCAGTTAAGGAAGCAAGCAGATCTTCCGAAAAGATCAAGGCTCTGGCTGAAGAGCTTGAGAGCAAGACAGCTCCCAAGTGGCTCGAAGTTGATAAGGCAAATCTCAGCGCAAAGGTAGTTTCCATGCCTGCAAGAGAAGACATCGACTTTGAATTCAACGAGCAGCTTATCGTCGAACTCTACTCCAAGTAATTCCCCGCTCGGATGCTGTGGTTTTACTTTAATTACGTGTCCGAACATAAGCAGTTGCTTTTAAAAAATATTTAATGGAGGAATTTTTGGAATGATTGAGATAGAAAAGCCCAATATATCAACCGTAAATTTGAGCGAAGACGGTACAAGAGGAACGTTCATAGTTGAGCCTCTTGAAAGAGGTTTTGGTCAGACACTCGGCAATTCCTTGCGCAGAGTTCTGCTCAGCTCTCTCCCCGGTTACGCAGTTACGAACATTAAGATCGATGGCGTACTTCACGAATTCTCCACTATCCCCGGTGTTTCCGAGGATGTTACCGAGATAGTTATCAACGTAAAGGGCATTAATGCAAAGCTTAAGTGCGCAGGTCCCAAGACGGTAGTTATCGACGTAGTTGGCGAGCATGACGTAAAGGCAGGCGACATCAAGGCTGATACTGATATCGAGATCCTTAATCCCGAGCATCATATCTGCACAGTTGCTGAAAACGAAAGATTCTATATGGAGCTTACGTTTAACTGCGACAGAGGTTATGTTTCTCAGGAGAGAAACAAGCAGCTTCATTCCGAGGCTCTCGGCGTGAACCCTGCATTGCCTGTAAACACGATCTTTACAGACTCAATTTACACCCCCGTATACAATGTTAGCTTTGAAGTAGAAAATACCCGTTCGGGCAGCAACACTGACCTTGATAAGCTCACACTTAACGTGCTTACAAACGGTACTATTTCAGCTAAAGAAGCGGTTTCACTTGGAGCCAAGATTCTCAATGAGCATCTCAACTTGTTTGTTGATTTGTCAGATGATGCAAAGACCAAAGAGATCATGGTTGAGAGAGAAGAAACTATAAAAGAAAAGGTTCTTGAGATGACCATTGAGGAACTTGACATGTCTGTCCGCAGCTTCAATTGCTTGAAGCGCGCAGGCATTGATACAGTTGAAGACTTGACCAACCGCACCGAGGAAGATATGATCAAAGTTCGTAATCTCGGTAAGAAATCGCTTGACGAAGTTATTCAGAAGCTCCATTCGCTCGGCTTTGACCTTAAGCGCGAAGAGGAGTAAGAAATTTAGATTATTTAAGCAGAAGGAGGGAATTAGAAATGCCCGGAACCAGAAAACTTGGCAGACCTACCGCACACAGAAAAGCTATGCTTCGCGGAATGGTTACCCTGCTGCTTGAGAACGGACAGGTAGAAACTACACTTACAAGAGCTAAGGAAGTTCGTTCCATCGCAGAGAAGATGATTACACTTGGCAAGAAGAATACACTTGCAAGCCGCAGAGCTGCTCTCGCATTTATCACTAAGGAAGACGTTGTTACAAAGCTTTTCAACGAGATCGCTCCTAAGTACGCAGAGCGCAACGGCGGTTACACACAGGTACTTAAGATAGGTACACGCCGCGGTGACGCCGCTGAAATGGCTATCGTTAGACTCATTGAGGACTAATTTGCTGTCTTAATACAAAAATAATAAAACGGCATTTGCCATTGGCGCGATACTCTGAAAAGAGTATCGCGCCAACTCTATTCGCCTGCGGCGAGTGATGTTTGCTGCGCAAGTTTTATGGGCGAATAGAATATCACTGATGCTGTGAGGCATCAATATCACTGCCCGAAGGGCAACATCGCTCTTTGGCAAAGAACATCACTCATATATAGCAGAAAAATATCCCCGACAGATTTCTAAAATCTGTCGGGGTTAATTTTTTGTGTTTATATGTATCTTATTTTGTGGGCATGTCTGCAGAAACTGTAACGCGTATGATCTTTTCAACCTTGTTTCCTGTGCGGTCGAATGCGGTAAGAGTCAGGGTGTGCTCACCTGCGTTCAGTCTGCCGGTTGCGGACAGCGCACCGTCACTCCATTTCATGTCGACATTCATGTCGCCGTCAACAGCGTCCTTTGCAATGATACTAAGTACAGGCTTCATTCCTGTGCTTGCCGCTATGTGATCGGGTGCCCAGCTCAAAACAGGCGGCTCTGTGTCCTTTTTAGCAACATGCAGCTTGATGTTTATTTCTGATGTGTTGAGTGAAGGGTCGGTGTATCTGATCGTGCAGGTGTGATCACCCTCAAGCAAAAGCCCGTTTTCGTCTATAGCACCCTCGCTCCAGATATATTCAGGCTCAATGTCCATTTTGTAGAATTCGTCATATGCCTTTGCGTCTATACTGAATGGCTTGCCTGCGGTTGTATTTATGGTATCGTTGCCGTCCCATTCGATTCTTGGCGGCTCGGTATCCTTTTCCTTGAGCTTAAAGGATATAGAATCGATGTATACGCTCTCTCCTCCCTCGCGGATGCGGATGTAGATCTGCATGGGCTTGAAGTGACCCGTTCCGTCGTCAAGGTCATCAAAGCTCTTGATCTGTCCGTGCTGATACGGGCCTACATTGCTTATAACCACATCTGCCCACTGTTCGTTTGCAGAGGAGGGAAGACGCATTATCCATTCTTTATCGTAGTCTGCAAGACGGATGCCGTCGGCAGGATCTGTGTTTTCAGAGCAGAATATGCGTATATTTATGCTTTCAACCTCTTGGATATAGTGATCTCCAAGGTCGAGCGGCACTGCAACCCAGCCCTTTTCATGTATGTCGGTCAGCTTTAGAACATATCCTGAGTAGCCTTCGGGAACATTTGCAGCCTTTGCCTGATCCTCTGTAAGCATATCAGCCTGCGGCAGCTGATCCTCGTCTTTATATGATGTCATGTAATTTGGCGTGGTCATCGGGTCGAGCACGGGTATCTCGGATATGCCATCAATCGGGGTGCTTTCGCTTCTGATTGTGCTTGCATATATGGGCATGGACGAAGTAAGCATTGCAAATAAAGGGAAAAGTGCTAAAAACTGTATTTTTTTCATTTTATTTTACCTCCTCCAGCATTATATCGCGTATGGTCTGTATCTCTTCCTTTGTGACGCCTGTGCTTATGAGATAATTTTCTACCTTTTGCGCAAATGTCATTCCGGGGTATTTCATGAGTATGTGATTGTATGTGTTTATGATCTGTGTTCTGAGCGCGTTCAGCTCATCACTGTTTGAGGGAGAGCCTATCTGTGAGAAGTAGGAAAGCTCATAATCTCTTATTATGTCATTTGCACTTGCGCCGAGCAGTCCTTCAAGTATGAGAGCGAGAGTTCCTGTGCGGTCGCGTCCAACCTGACAGTGGAAATATATCGGGTAGTTGTTTATGTCGGCAAACACCTTTATTTCTTCAGCCATTGCCGCTTTTCCTTCGTCTGAAAAAATTCCTGTTTCATCGCTGTTGTAGTAGCGTCCGCTGATCTGATAGTAGTTCAAGGAGTCGTCAACAGGGGAATGCGTTGCTCCGCCTGCCTCGCCCGATGAGCGCAGATCAAGGTCTGTTTTTATGCAAAGCTCATTCATAAATACATCTCTTCCTGCATCGGTTATATAGTTGAGCCTTGCACCGCGGTATACCAGCCCCTGCTTTATTTGCATGCCGTCGTCGCAAGCTATACCGCCGATATCTCTTGTATTGCTGACACCGTCTATACTGATACAGCGAGGATGCTTTTCGGTCTTAAAGGTAAATGTAGCGCTTTCAGATACGACATCCGCACCGCTGAAAGCAAATACCTTCCAATAATACTCTGTGCCTGTGCAGAGGGTTGAGAGAGTCAGGTGCGTGGAATTTACAAGATAGCTGTCATGATCTGCAAGATCACTGTTTTTTGATATATATACATGGTAATAATCTGCGTTTTTATTGCAGGTCCATTCAAATGTCACAGGCTCGGGAAAATAGAGATCTTCACCGAGGCAATGCTCAAGGGAATTTGTTTTCCTGTAATCGTAGGATGATGACCATGCACTTATCCTTGCATTTGCAAGTGTAATGCTTGATCTGTCTGTCGGTGATACAGCGGATATCGCGCTTTCTTCTGTTATAGGTGTATGCATGCCTGTGTCCTCTTCATTAGATGATTCTGTCGGTGGTAAAAGACCCACGTTGGGATCTTTGAATGCACACCCTGCTGACGACATAAGAAATATGCCGACAAGACCGAATATGACTAATTTTTTCATATTGTTGCCTCCCGTTTTATAAAGCTTTACGCTTGATCTTTAATCATATTTTATCATAGTCTGTGCCGATTGTCAATAGATACGCAAAAAAAGTTGTAATTTTTTGTGCATTATAACATTTAAATATCTGCGTGCAGTCAGCCTTGACGAAAAGAGCTTTTTGTGATACAATAATAATGTTATATCCGAAAAGAGGTGTTATTATGAAAAAAGAGAAGGGGGAGGTCAGATCCGGCAGGATCGGACTTCTGAAAAGATTTTTCCCTTATTATAAAAAGCATATTGGTGTCGTGACCATCGACCTTTTCTGCGCCGCCTTGACAACCATCTGCGAGCTTGTGCTTCCCATGATAGTCAGGGAGATAACGGGAACTGCAACAGAAAATATAAAGGATCTTACCGTGTCTTTCATTTTGAAGATGGGCGCTATCTATATAATTTTGCGCATAATAGACACTATTGCAAATTATTATATGGCAAATATAGGACATGTAATGGGCAGTAAGATAGAGACCGACATGCGCCATGATATGTTCGAGCATCTGCAGAAGCTTTCATTTTCGTATTATGACAACACAAAGGTCGGAACGCTCATGTCGCGAATTACAAACGACCTGTTCGATGTTACCGAATTTTCGCACCATTGCCCCGAGGAGTTTTTCATATCAGGCATTAAGATAATATGCTCATTTGTGATACTTTGCACCATGAGCGTTCCTCTGACGCTTATAGTTTTCTCGGTCATTCCGATCATGATAATAGTGCTTATGGCTTTCAGAATGAGAATGAAGAAGAATTTCAAGGAGTCCAGGCGGCATATAGGCGAGCTTAATTCACAGATAGAGGACAGCTTGCTCGGCATAAGAGTTGTAAAATCATTTTCGGGCGAGGGGATAGAGCAGGAGAAATTTGATGCGGGAAATACCAAATTTCTTGATATTAAGAAGGAAAGATATAAGCTTTTCGGACAGTTCTTTTCGGCAACGAGACTGTTTGACGGCATTATGTACATAATCGTCGTTGTTGCAGGTGCGCTGTTTATGCTGCTCCCGAGCGATGATCCTGCAAGCATAACGGCGGCGGACTATGTTGCGTACCTTATGTTCGTTACTACCCTCATTACCTCTGTAAGACGCATAGTTGAGTTTTCAGAGCAGTTCCAGAACGGAATAAGCGGTATAGAGAGATTTTGCGAAGTCATGGATACCGAGCCTGATATAGTGGACTCGGAGGGCGCAAGAGATATAGAGCATGTAGAGGGTAATATAGCTTTTGAAAATGTTTCATTTTCCTATGACGACAATAAGAGCAATGTTCTTTCAGGCATAGATCTTGATGTGCGTGCAGGGGAGAGCATAGCCTTGGTCGGACCTTCGGGATGCGGCAAGACCACGCTTTGCTCGCTGATACCGAGATTTTATGAGGTAAAGTCGGGTCGCATAACCATAGACGGCACGGATATAAAGGATTTCACGCTCAGATCCTTGCGAAATAATATAGGTGTCGTACAGCAGGATGTATATCTTTTCTCGGGAAGCGTCAGAGAAAATATCGCTTACGGAAAAAAGGATGCAGATGAAAACGAGATAATAAATGCCGCAAAGCTTGCAGGAGCGCATGAGTTTATTATGGCACTTCCGGATGGATATGATACATATGTGGGTGAGCGCGGCGTAAAGCTCTCGGGCGGTCAGAAGCAGAGGATATCCATAGCAAGATTGTTCCTTAAGGATCCGCCGATACTTATACTTGATGAGGCAACGAGTGCGCTTGATAACGAGAGCGAAAGGCTCGTTCAGGAATCTCTTGAGCATCTTGCATCAGGAAGAACGACATTTACAATAGCCCACAGGCTTACGACCATAAAGAATGCAGACAGGATACTTGTTTTGACAGAAAACGGCATTGAGGAGTCGGGAACGCATGACGAGCTTATAGAAAAGGGCGGAATATACAGCCATTTGTATACATTGTATTCAAGAAACTGACATCAAGCATTCAGAGCTGTCGCATTTTGCGACAGCTTTTTTGTATCAGCACAAACCCAAAATAAGTACTTGACAAACCATGTATAATATGATAAAATGAAGAAGTAAATAGAAATAAATTTACGAAATTCAACTTGACAGGAGGAGAAGAGTCGTGTATAATGCCTTGACAGACAGACAGACAGAC
>CAZVUD010000035.1:0-15836 GCA_964629615.1 uncultured Clostridium sp.
TTTATATTTATTCCACGGCTACATGATACATTCAAAGTAATTCATAACATGCGAGAAAGTTTTTGCCAAGCTTTCTTAAAATCTCACCGTGCGTCACGGTTACACGATACACTCAAAGTAATTCGTAACAGGTAAGGAAGTTTTTTGCCAAGCTTTTTTTCAAAAAAGCGGGGTTTTTGCCAAGCTTTTTTCCAAAAAAGCGGAAGAAGCCAAGCTTTTTTCAAAAAAGCGGAGGAATTTCCAAAAAAGCTTTAATAATTATTTTTAAGGCGGCAGATGATCTGCCGCCGTATTTGCATATTATGTATCTATAGATCAATTACCTTTTTCCCTTGCTCTTTTGCGCATTGTTTTTCTGCGCTTTTACAGGCATCTTTCCTTTATTGTTTGGTTTATGGTCGGATCTATTGTTGGGTTTGTTGTTAGATTTACTATTACCTTTGCTGTTTCCCCTGTTGCCTCTGTTGTCACTATTGCCTCTATTGCCTCTATTGCCTTTATTGCCGCCATTGCCTCTGTTTCCTGAACCTTTGTTGTTTGGCGTGTGCGAGGAGGATTCAGGCTTTACAAGACAATTTTCACCATATCCTATAAGATCTTCTCTGCCTGCCAACCTCAAAGCCTCTCTGACAAGCGGAGCATTCTGAGGTCTGTTATATTGGAGCAACGCCCTCTGGAGCTGCTTTTCATGGTAATCTGTGGCAACATACACCTTTTTCATATCCAACGGATTTATGCCGGTGTAATACATAACGGTAGATGCAGTTCCTGGAGTCGGATAATAATCCTGCACCTGCTCAGGCGCATAATGATCGCGCTTAAGGCACAGAGCAAGCTCAATTGCATCATTTAAGGTAGATCCGGGATGGCTCGACATAAGATACGGCACAAGATACTGCTCCTTGCCGCATTCGCGCGACAGCTCGAAATACTTGCGTCTGAAGCTCTCATATACCTCAAAATCAGGCTTACCCATGCATCTCAAAACAGGGCTTGAGCAATGCTCAGGAGCTACCTTGAGCTGACCTGAAACATTATCCTTTACAAGCTTTCTGAAAAATGCATCGTCCTTATCATGCATAAGATAATCAAATCGTATTCCCGAGCGGATGAACACCTTCTTTACGCGCGGAAGCTTTTCGACCTCTTCTATAAGCTTTATGTACTCTGTATGATCTGCCTTCAGATTTTTGCACGGTGTGGGTGCAAGGCACTTGCGCGAGGGGCAAACTCCGTCCTTCAATTGCTTATCGCAGGCAGGATATCTGAAATTGGCGGTAGGTCCGCCTATATCATGTATGTATCCCTTGAAATCCGGCATCTTTGTGATTAGCTCCGCCTCTTTGACAACGCTCTCTATGCTCCTTGAGCGTACAGTTCTTCCCTGATGAAATGCAAGCGCGCAGAAATTGCACGCACCAAAGCATCCTCTGTTGTGCGTAACGGAAAATCTGACCTCTTCAATGGCAGGAACTCCGCCCTCGCTCTCGTACATCGGGTGATATGTCCTCGCATACGGAAGCGCATATACCGCATCAAGCTCTTCCCTTTCAAGCGGAGGCATAGGCGGATTTTGCACGAGCATCTTGTTATCGTACATCTCGCATATAGCCTTGCCGTTTATGGCGTCCTGATTTTTGTACTGCACACCGAACGCCTCGGCATACGCTCTCTTGTCGCTCTTAAGCACATTGTAATCAAATGTGGCAGCCACGGGATAATTCACCTTGTCCTCGGGTGAGCAAAGATACACAGTTCCCCTTACATCGCGTATCTTTTTGACAGGGATGCCCCTGTCAAGCAGCTGCGCGATGCGGATAAGTATATTTTCACCCATACCGTATGTCAGTATATCAGCTCGGCTGTCCACAAGTATGGATCTTCTCACCTTGTCATCCCAATAATCGTAGTGTGCAAAGCGGCGCAGAGATGCCTCAAGTCCGCCGAGTATGATCGGAACATCACCGTACGCCTCGCGTATTCTGTTGGAATACACTATGCAGGCTCTGTCAGGTCTGCGACCTGCCACTCCCCCGGGAGAATAGTAATCATTAGTTCTCTTCTTTTTTGCAGCTGTGTAATGAGCCACCATAGAGTCGATGTTACCCGCACTTACAAGAAATCCGAGCCTTGGTCTGCCGAATTCTTTAAAATCGTCACACGATCTGTAATTCGGCTGTGCAAGAAATCCTATTCTGAATCCCTTGTCCTCAAGCACCCTTGTTATGATAGCCGCGCCAAAGCTTGGGTGATCCACATAAGCATCACCGCTGACATAGACAAAGTCCACCTCGTCCCAGCCGCGTGCCGCCATCTCGTATTTATTTGTCGGCAAAAATGCATTCTTTTCCATGATATTTATAATTCCTTATTTTTATCCTTGCGGACTATTTTTCCTTCTTAATGCCGAATATCTTGCGAAGCACGGGCTTTAATATACTCGGCGACTGCAATATGACTATCTTCATAATACGCTCCTATATATTTTTATCGGATCTGTTATGAAGTATATGCAAGGGTGTCGATATATGTCACACATCCCTTGACTCTATAATATATATTCCTCCGCGCTTTACTGTGATGAGAGCGCAATTTCCTTCTATCTCATTTGACACAGCATACTGCAATGTCCTGGTCAGCGTTGCATTTTTAAGCTTGTATTTTGCTCCGTCTATGCTGACTCCCTTGACCTTTTCGTCACACGCGATTATTCCGAAATACTTATATGCCTTCATGCGGAGCAATATCTGTCCCGAATTCTTTATATATCTGACTCTGTTGTTTCCGCTCGTGACAACGCATCTTATATTTCTCACCCAAAGCCCCTCAAGTATCGCAAGAAGCGACATGGCATGGTCAAGTCTGCCGCTCGTACCTGCAATTATGCATATTTCGTCAGCACCGCGCTCTATCGCGCTCTCTACCGCCAGCTGGGTATCGGTAAGATCCTTTTGCGTTGGCGACTGTAACACCTCGCTGACATCATCGGGAATAGAGCTTATGGAATCAAAATCACCTATCAGTATCTGCGGCTTGACTCCGCAAGCAAGCGCATTGTCATATCCGCTGTCAGCGGCAATTATTATATCTCCGTCCTTTGGACGTTCATTTATAAATTCGGGATATATTTTCCCTCCTGCGTATATGTATGCAGTCATGATCTCACCCTTTCAGTACAAAAATATTATTTTTTTGCCCATTTCGGCTTGCTTTTAAGTATATCGTACAGCATGCAGTAATTTTCGTGTCTTGTCGGCGATATCTTGTTTTCCTTTACCGCCTCTATGATAGCACAGCCCTCTTCCTTGGTATGTGAGCATTTGGTATATTTGCACTTGCCTATATAGGGTTCAAACTCACGGAAGGTGTCCTTTAAGTCATCAAGCTCAAAAAAATCAAATCTTTCAAAATCAAGCATGGAAAATCCGGGCGTGTCTGCAATATATCCATCACCCTCGCAAAACAAAGTTACCTCTCGCGTGGTGTGTCTTCCGCGCGCAGTCTTTTTGCTTAAGGTATTTGTCGCCAGAGAAAGATCGGGAAACAGCTTATTTAACAAAGTGGATTTTCCCACTCCCGACGCTCCTGCAAATGCGGCTATCTTTTCCTTGAAATTTTCATTTATAAATTCGCGCACCTTGTCAATTCCCGTATCCTCATAGCAGGATACAGAAAAAGCGTTAAAGCCTGCTTTTTCGTATATCTCCCTTATTTCCTCCGCACGCTTGGGTGCAAGCTCGCTCTTGCCTATTATTATCACAGGCTCTATATTATTATACTCAAGTATGGATATGAGCTTGTCCGTCATATCAAGCATGGGCATGGGATCCTGCGCGGCAAGAGATACGAAAACATAATCGATGTTTGCAATAGGCGGTCGTATAAGAGAATTCTTGCGCTCGGCTATATCACTTATTACAGACGCGTTGTTCTCCGTGCTCACGCAGGCTATATCACCAACAAGCACAGTGGTATTTTTGTGTCTGAACGCACCTCTCGCGCGGCACTGTATCTCACTTCCGTCGTCAGTACGCACGGTATAAAGACCGCCTACACACTTGATTATTCTTCCTGTCCTTTTTTCGTCCATATATTTATGCGACTCTCTTTCTCAATTTTCATCTCACAGCGCGGATATCTCGAAACCGTGATATCAACGCCGCTCCCTTTATATACATACGCACCGTCAGGCACAGACTGCGACATGATGCACCCGTCACACACATCGCAGGAGTGGACATAGGTTATGTTCCTTATCCTGATTCCGCTCTCATTGGCTATCCTTATCGCGTCTGTGATAAGCTCGCCCTCAAGGAGCGGAACGGCAATACTCTCACTCGGAATACCCTCGGATATAAACACCGTAACACTCTCGCCCTCGGTAATATATTCCTGCGCATATGGATACTGCCTTACGACCACGCCCTTTTTTATGTCGGATATTATATACCTTACATCCATCCGCGCGCCAAGCGATCGCACGGTATGTTCAGCCTCTGCCTTTGTCATACCCGTAAGATCAGGCATTATTTCTCTTCTTTTGCCGCGTCCGACCGTAACATACAATAAATACCTGTCCTTTAAGGCGACCTTCCTGCTTCCGCACGCCGACTGTGATATTATCCTGCCTGCATTTGCATCATCGCTGTATTCATAATTCTTTATAATATCGATATCAGGATAAAAGCAGAGCTCATCCTCGCTTATCCCGACAAGATCGGGGATCTTTGCATAATAGCTTTCGTTACGCCCGAAAAAGAACAAACGGTAAGCAAAATACATACAGCACATACAAAGCAACACAAAAAGAAGTATTGCGGATATGCCTGCCACCCTTATTACCTTGTCGCGATATCTTTTGTCTGTACCCATACACACCTCACATAAATGAAAATATGTACAGATACAAGTCTATGTATCACTGCTCGCTCTGCTTTGCGTCCTCACGTCTCAGCTGACCGCAAGAGGCATTTATGTCCGAGCCGAGCTTTCTTCTTACCGTAGCTCTTATGCCTCGCTTTTCAAGCTCACCGGCAAATGCCTTTACAGAATTTGTATCCGAGCTCTTGAATCCCGTTTCATCCACCTCGTTTACAGGTATCAGATTTACATGTATCGGCATGCTCTCGCTTCTGGTGCGCAAGGCGCGATTTAATACAAGTGCAAGCTTTTGCGCATTCTCGCGTGAGTCATTCTTTCCGGATATGAGCGTATATTCAAAGGATATCCTTCTGCCCGTTGCCTTATAATAATCACGGCATGAGCGCAAAAGCTCCTCAACGCCCCATCTTTTATTAACAGGCATTATCTCATTTCTCGTTTCGTCATCGGGTGCATGCAGGGATATTGACAGAGTTATCTGCATATCCAGCTTTGCAAGCTCATAGATCTTATCCCCGACTCCGCAGGTGGACAGAGATATATGTCTGTATCCTATGTTGAGTCCGCCCTCCATGTTCACGAGCTTTAAAAATTTCACGGTGTTATTAAAATTATCAAGCGGCTCGCCTATGCCCATCATAACTATATTCGATATTCTGACACCCATGTCGCGTCCTGCGCATATGACCTGACCAAGTATCTCACCTGCCTCAAGATCGCGCACTCTGCCTGCTATGGTAGATGCGCAGAATTTGCACCCCATTCTGCATCCGACCTGGCTTGAAACACATATGGTATATCCGTGATCATACTTCATTACAACAGATTCCACACAGTTTTTGTCAGACAATTCAAAAAGGTACTTGACCGTACCGTCGATAGCTGAAACTAATTTTCTCTTTATCTTTGGCATGCTCGTGTCAGCTACGAGAGATATTTTTTCACGCGTGACCTTTCCTATGTTTGACATCTCACTCAGAGCCTTACCCATATGGAGCTGCGTGAATATCTGCTTTGCACGATATCTCGCCTCACCTATCTCATCCATAAGGCAGGCAAGCTCATCGGGTGTATACGATAATATATTCATACATCAAAAATTCCTTAAATTGCTTATTTGATCCTTTTCATCTTGCAAACAAAAAAGCCGTCCGTGCCGTGCTCATCCGGTGTCAAGCTTATACATCCGTCAATTGAGTGTATATCTCCGACCGTACAGTCACAAGGCTCAAAGTTATCATGCAGACCTAAAAACCTATTTATGTTTTCTTTGTTTTCCTCGGGCAGTACAGTACATGTCGAATATATAAGATATCCGCCCACCTTAACATATCGCGACGCGTTGTTAAGTATATCAAGTTGTATATCGGGCAGTCTTGCAAGATCCGAGAGCTTCTTATATCTTATCTCGGGCTTTTTACCCATAACACCAAGCCCCGAGCACGGAACATCGCAGATGACCTTATCAGCACAGCCTTCAAATTCGCTGACAAATGCCCTTCCGTCCTGCTCTCTTGTTTCTATGATATTTATGCCCAGCCTTGCCGCGCCTTTTTCTATGAGTGAGAGCTTGCTACTGTGCAGATCACAGGAAATTATCTTGCCGTGAGATCCCATATTCACTGCACACCCAAAGGATTTTGAGCCCGGGCAAGCGCAAGCATCTATTATTATATCTCCGCTCACCGCTCCCACAGCCTCCACACATATCTGTGACGCCGCATCCTGAATAAAAAAGTAACCGTCATCCGCATGCGGCAGAGAGGAAAATGACACTCCCTTTACATTTATCGCATTTTCAAGATACGGATGTCTTTTATATGCAATGCCCGATGCGTCAAGCAGTTCTGCATACTCTGCGGCGCTTATCTTAAGTGTATTTACACGCAAGGTCATGCCGTTTGATGTATTAAACGCCTCAAGTATATTTTTTGCACGTTTCGATCCGTATATTTCAGAAAATTTCTGGCATATCTCGCGCGGATATGAAAGAGACAGCGACATTACATCAAGCTCATCGCCCTCAAACCTTATGCTGTCCTTTTTTCTCATGAAATTTCGCAATACAGCATTTACAAATCCCGCGCTTTTGCGTTTTGACATGGAAACAGCCTCATTGACCGCCGCATACGGAGGTATGCGATCAAGATACAGGATCTGATATATGCCTATCTCAAGTATTATCCTCACATCGGGATCTATATCCTTGGGGTGATCTGCCAATCTGTCTATATAATAGTCAAGCGTTATCCTGCGCTCCGTCACACCCAGAACTATTATACTGCAAAGTGCGCGGTCGCATTCCGACAGGCTTGATGACTCAAGCGCAGAATCAATGGCAATATTTGAAAACGTATTGTTTTTTTGTGCATTTTTAAGTATTTGAAAAGCAAGTCGTCTTGGCATACCTATTATTTTTCAGACACAAAAGCCTTATGTGTCAAAACTCCATTAAAATATATTTTCCATCTCGGATCAAGACAGGATATCTCCGACACTCAGCTTTCTGCCGCGTATATAATCTTCGGCTCTCATCCTGCCCTTGCCCTCGGGAAGCACAGTCGTAAAGACTATACTGCCCTCACCGCAAGCGACCTCGATACCGCCCTCAAGCGAGATGACCGTACCTGCCGCGCCTCCTGCAGTACCTCCGACATGCGCACTTACGACCTTAAGGAGCTTTCCGTCAGGCGTGTGCGTGAAGGCAAGTGGTATCGGGGACAGACCGCGTATCTGATCGTGAAGCTCGGAAGCGCTCCTTGAAAAATCTATGATACAGTCGCTCTTTTCTATCTTGGATGCGTAATTTGACTCGGCATCGTTCTGCTTTTTGCGCACTATGCTTCCGTCCTTTATGGCATTTACGGTGCTGACGATAGCTTCAGCTCCTGCAAGTGCAAGCTTGTCGTGCAGAGTTTCAAAGTTGTCATCATCCTCGATCGTGACAGATCTTTTCATTATCATATCTCCCGTATCAAGCCCCTCTGCCATATACATGGTCGTCACGCCGCTGACCTTTTCACCGTCGATTATGGCTCTCTGTATCGGAGCTGCACCTCTGTATTTCGGCAAAAGCGAGGCGTGCACATTGATGCATCCGTACTTCGGATGATCAAGCACGTTCTTTGGCAGTATCTTGCCGTATGCCACGACCACTATAAGCTCGGCGGACAGCTGATTCAGCAATCCTTCAAACTCCTCTCCTCTGAGAGTTGCAGGCTGATATACGGGTATATTTTTTTCTATCGCATATTCTTTCACAGGGGGGGGTGTCATGACATATCCCCTGCCCTTGGGCTTATCGGGCTGTGTAACAACGCCGACTATCTCTTCGCCTGCCTTGTAAAGTGCGTCAAGGCATGTCATGGCGATATCGGGCGTTCCCATAAACAGTATCTTCATTTTATTCTCCAAATCATTTTAATGTCGCAATACTTATCAATCGTCAAATTCAAGCTCGTCTGGTGAGAGCATGCGAGTTGCGATATCTGTATAAAGTATTCCGTCAAGGTGATCTATCTCATGGCAAAACGCCTGTCCGAGCAGATCCTCACCAACGTAAGTTACAAGCTCACCGTGTCTGTTATACGCCTTAACGGTAACTCTCTCAGGGCGCACGGTAAGTCCGTATTTGCCCGGCACGGAAAGACAGCCCTCTATGCATTCTCTCTCTCCCTCCGCCTTAACGATCTCGGGATTTATAAGCTCTATGACCTCGCCCGGCTCTGCCTCTATTACTACTATCCTGCGCAAAACTCCTACCTGCGGTCCTGCAAGTCCGCATCCGTTTGCCGCGCGCATGGTTTCGACCATATCATCAAGGAGAGTAAGCACTCTCGGTGTTATCTTTTCTACGGGACGGCACACCTTCTTTAAGGTATCGTCGCCTATCTTTACTATCTTAAGCTTTGCCATTTTATATCTTCCTTTCAAAAATCAAAGTCCTGACGGGTTAAAATCAACTGTCAGTATCGGTCTTGACGCATTTTCTCTGCCAAATGTCTTTAAAAGGTGGGAGAAAAGCTCTCTCGATCTCTTATTTATACGGCATTTTATAACTATGCGTATCCTGTATTTGCCTTCCATTTTGTAAACGGGGGCTTCGAACGGTCCAAACATCAAAAATCTCACATCACTGAATTGATCCTTAGTAAGCACCTCTATCTCTTCTTTAAGCCTTGTGGCTGTCATAAGAGCCTGCTTTTCATCCGAGGATGTAAGCGTAAGTAATGCTATATCGCAATAGGGTGGGAATGTGAGCAGCTTGCGAAGTCTGATCTCGTTTTTGTAAAACTCCTCGTAGTCCTGCGTGCATGCACGCTTTATTATATCATTATCGGGGTTATTTGTCTGTATCAGCGCGTATCCCTCTCTGTCGCCTCTGCCTGCACGACCTATGACCTGTGTCAGCATGGAAAAGGTGCGCTCGTTTGCATGATAATCGTCAACATACAGCGACATATCCGCAAGCAGGACTCCGACAAGGGTAACATCGGGAAAATCGTGACCCTTGGTCACCATTTGAGTTCCAAGCAGCACGTCGCCCTCATGCCTCCTGAAAGCCTCCAGAAGATCCTTGTGGGATTCCTTTTTGGAGGTGGTATCAGCATCCAGCCTTATTATACGGCGTCCCGGCAACAGCTCTTGTAATTCTTCCTCTATCTTCTGCGTGCCGAATCCAAGCCTTTGTATGTGATCCGAACCGCACTGAGGGCAGCTGCTCGGCACGGAAGTCTTATATCCGCAAAGATGGCAGAACAAAAATCCGCTGTCATAATTTCCCTTGTATGTATGATAATGCATAGCAACAGAGCAATTCGGACACTTGATGCTCTCCCCACAGCTCCTGCAGCTTATCATGGTATTATATCCGCGCCTGTTTAAAAACAGTATCGCCTGCTCGCCGCGCCCTGTAACGCTAACAAGCTTTTCGCGCAATCGCTGACCTATCGGCGACATATTTCCTGCGCGGCACTCGTTTCTCATGTCATATATATCTACCGTCGGGAGCTTTGCGTCGTTATATCTCTGCTTTAATGTCAAAAGCTTGTATTTTCCGTCACATGCCTTGGTATAGCTCTCAACCGACGGGGTTGCCGAAGCAAGAAGCATGACTGCGTTCATATCGGCACACCTGAAGCGCGCAACATCTCTTGCGTGATATTTCGGATTTGTTTCGGACTTGTATGTCGCCTCATGCTCTTCATCTATAACGATAAGACCGAGGTCCTTTACAGGCGCGAATATTGCCGAGCGCGTGCCTATAACTATATCAGCCTCGCCCGAGCGTATCTTTGAATACGCATCATATCTCTCTCCTGCCGAAAGAGCCGAATGCACAAGTGCTATGCGGTTGCCGAAATAGGAATAAAATCTGCCGAGCGTCTGGGGCGTCAAGGCTATCTCAGGCAGGAGCATGAGAGCTCCCTTGCCGCGGCTGACGCATTCCTCAACTGCCTTCATCATAACGCTCGTTTTTCCGCTTCCCGTAACTCCGTGAAGCAATATCGCCTGCGCTTTACCTGAATCTATTGCCGATCTTATATAGGAAAATGCATTATTCTGCTCGTCTGTAAGCGTTATCTCTCGCCTCTCTGACGCATTGACGGAAATGCTCTCGCGGTACACCCGCTTAAGTATCTCTTCAACTATGCCCTTTTCCTTTAGTGCCTTAAGCTGAGCCTTTGAGGCATCTGTGGCATCAAGCACTGTATCTACTGCTATCTCTCCCTCGTTTTCAAGGAGATATTCTATGATCTGCTTGTGCTTTTGACTGCGAAGCTTCAAGTCGGAATCTCCGTACAGTATCCGCCTTGCATTCTCCCTGTCTGAAAGCGTGCAATAAACATCAAACTGCTCAGATGCACTTCCGCTCTCGCGGAGGTCTCTGCCTATATACTTTTTCTGCAAAAGCTTTTTTAAAGATTCCGACGCGCTTCCCGCGCCAAATCTTGCCTTCAAGGAATCCTCGCTCACATACCCTCTGCCCTTTATATACTCATAAACAAACAGATCGGCAGGATCCAGCTCGCATGACAATGAGCGCGACGCGTCCTTTTGCTCACACGGATAATAATATTCGGACAATTTGCCCAGCACCGCCGACGGAACTGCACTTCGGACAGCATCGCCCATCGTGCAGAGAGTCTGATCCTTTACATAAAAGCAGGTCTTAAGAATATCCTCCGTCACAGGGTCCTTATCCCGACAAACATCCACTATCGGCTTTACATCCTTGTAATCCGAGGCTCGCTTCAGCCCGACGGCTATTGCCATCTGCTTTCGGTTGCCCTTGCCGAACGGAACGGTAATGAAGCATCCGCGAAAGACATATCCGCGCAGATCAGCAGGAATATAGTAATCGTACTCGTTATCTATACAGTACGGATTATCAAGAATATACACGGAGCAATATTCATATGAAGAAATATCCTTGTCTTGCATTGCAGATCCTCCCACGAAACACAGATTTTAGAAAGCAGGGTGCTGTACAAAAGACCCAAGCGTTGCGCTCAGGGTCTTTTGTATTACAACGCCCCGCATCAAATGTTATTCTCAGTATCGGATGTATCGCTCTCCTGATGCTCTACATCGTGCATTATTGCATATTCGCCGTCATGTATCCTGCGTATAGCCGTTCTGACAGCCTTTTCATCACGAAGCTCTTTGTCTATCATGGCATTAATGGGCTTGTCGGATTCTTTGTTTCCAAGGCTTGCCTTTTCGGCGTCATCTCTCTGCTTGACATACTCATCCGTAACGATCCTTGCGCATCTTGCCGTAGCAAGAGAAAGCTCGTAGCGGTTGAATTTGCCCTTTGTAAGTTCATCAATAGTTGGATAAAGCATATTAATTGTCCTCCGTGCCGCTTTATGCGGCTATTATATAATCAAAAATTTTTAACTGAAACACCGTACGGGAAAATGGATATATCACACCTCGTCGTCATCATCCGAAAGCTCTGCGCCCTCAAGCCTGCCCTTTATGGTATCGGGCTTTACGGCAGAAAGAATGATATGCTCGGAATCTGTTATTATAACAGATTTTGTCTTTTTGCCGCATGACACGTCGATCACCCTGCCTGCATCCTTTGCATCCTGTACCATTCGCTTTATCGGTGCGGAATCGGGAGTCACAAGTGACACTATCCTGTCCGCGGCGACCATGTTGCCGTAGCCTATATTTATAAATCTCATACCGTCACCCGTTTATCATTCTATATTCTGTATCTGTTCTCTGATCTTTTCAAGCTCAGTCTTTACACCCACTACAAGGCGGGCAATGCTTGAGTTTTGACATTTGGATCCTATCGTATTGATCTCTCTGTTCATCTCCTGAAGCAAGAAGTCTATGCTCCTGCCCACAGGCTCATCCTTTTGCATATATTCCTCAAAAGCGCAGAAATGTGATGACAGACGAACTATCTCCTCATCTATTGCTGCCCTGTCGGCATATATCGCGCATTCTGTAAGTATCCTGTTTTCGTCCAGCGTTATGTTGTTGTCGGCAAGCACGGCACGCAGCTTTTCCTCAAGCTTTTTCTTGTATCCGCAGATATCGTCGCAAGACAGCGCCTTTATCTCCTCAACATATCCCTTGACGGTCTCAAGCTTCAAGACTATATCTGCCTGTATGCGCTCGCCCTCAAGGCATCTGCCGCTGATAAATCTTTCCGCAGCCATCTCCAGAACTCCCATAACGTCGGCATCACGCGCCTCCTCATCTATCTCGGGAGCTTTATATGTAAACACATCGCTGTTTCTTATAACATCCGACAGCCTTATATCGCCGCAAAGTCCGTATCTTTCCTGAAGCTCCTTCAGCACAGAAACATATCTGTCCGTAAATTCGTAATTTACACTTATCTCGCCCTCATCATCTGCCGCTCCGCTGATCGTGATGCACACATCCACCTTGCCTCTCGTTATTCCGAGAGCAGAGAGCGCGGGCTTTATTTTCTGTTCCAAGTGCGAAAGACTGCGCGGAAGCTTTGACTGACATTCAAAATATCGGTTGTTGACAGACTTGATCTCACAAGTTATCTCGCGTCCTCCGACAGTTTCCTTTGCACGTCCGAACGACGTCATACTTCTGAACATTCAACACTACTCCTATTTTAAGACATATATATTTATTGTAATATATTTTGCTCAAAATGTCAAGAGCTTTATGCAAAACAGAACGAGATTTTTTATTTGAATATCAAAGCGCCGCGCATTCTTTACATCCCGCGCGGCGCCTATGCGTCATCATATTTTATCATTTCAAAAAGGCATGCATCCGCCAAAAAGCAAAATAAAGATCAATAGCAAATACAGCCTGTGCACCGCTATATCTGATGCCTCATTTTTTCTTTCCCGTTTTCATTATAACTATCGCAAGGAATACAAGTGAGAGCATAAAGAGGGCAAGCAACACCACAATCAGCGCCACAGCGCCTGTATTCAGCGCACCGTTATCGCTCGGCAGACCGTATTCCGTTGCAAACGCAGGTGAGCACATAAGCATTGTGAGAAAGCAAAATGTCAAGATCAATATGCATATTCTTATCTTTTTATCCATAGTATCCTCCGTTATAAAAAAGCAAGACCCTTTCTTCTCCGTATATATTTGTACCCTGACGTATCTCAAAGGGTCTTATGATGAGACAAGTCAGATCGTTTCCCATGTCGATCGAAAGAGCAAAGAATACCTCCTCCGAAATATCCGCAGAGCGACATTTTGTATGGGCAAGCCCGAAATGCATATCCGCCATAAGCGTCATATGCTCAACAGTACCCCTATACGGGCAGATCCTGTACACATCAAAGCCCGTGAGGTATTTGCCGTCCGACACACCGACAGCTCTTATTATGCCCTCTCCCATCTGTATTCCGACGAATCTTGCATCGGCGCATTGCACATCTCTGTATACCGCTCCGCAAAGGCTTGCCGTAATATATAAAGCTTTGCCCGACTCTATTGCCACAGCTGTCCTGTCTTTATTTCCTGCAAGAGAAAATCCGCATATCTCTGCATCCGATCTGAAATAGAAATAAGCTATCTCCCCTGTGGAAGGTATATTTCCCGTCCCTTCGATCAATATATCTATCCTGCCGCAAGATGTATCATTCACCGTAAGTCGCGTACTGCCTGCACCTATCGCAGAAATGCAATGAGAATATCTGCATTTAGTATCATCGTAAATAATTGACAGAAGTGCTCCGCAAAAGCCTTTTTCGCCCTTGGACGCGAGCGTGACCTTTATATGATCCCCCACGCTCTCGGCTGAAAGATAAAAGCATATATCATCCGACACAGCCGATACACAAAGACCCATACGGCATAGTGTGAGTATAAAAACAAGCATGAAAAGAAAGCAGCGCTTTAACACATGTCCTCCAAAAAGGCAATATTTCTTTTACATGATACGCAGCAGCGCGTCAGATCATGACATTTCAGCCGTTATCCGAAAGCTTTTTTGATATTTTTGCCGCAACTATATCAAGGGCAGTCTTGTTCTTGCCGCCGTTGATGATTATATCGGCATATTTTTTTGTGGGCTCCACATATATTCCGTGCATTATCTTTACCGTGCCCACATACTGATCTATAACTCCGTCGATATCTCTGCCTCGCTCTGTAACATCTCGGCGAAGTCTGCGAAGTATCCTCTCGTCCGCATCGGCATCGGCATATATCTTTATGTCAAACAGCTCACGCAAGCGCTCGTCATAAAAGGTGAGTATACCGTCTATTATAAGCACAGCCGTGGGCTCTACCCTTGTAACCTCTTGCTTTCTTGTATGTATGCAAAAGTCGTAATTCGGGATATCCACGCTCTCCCCCTCAAGCAAAGCTCTGAGATGCTTGACGAGCAGATCGGTGTCAAGAGCATCGGGGCAATCGTAATTCGTCTTTACACGCTCCTCCATGGAGAGATGATCCTGCGGCTTGTAATAATTGTCGTACGATATAATGGTTATATCATTTGGAAAAAGCCGTCTGAGTCCCTCTGCAAATGTGGATTTTCCCGAGCCTGTTCCGCCCGCAACGCCTATTATCATGGGTGTCATAGTAAATGCTTCCTTTCCGTGTACTGAATATCTCCATACATCAATTGTAACATATTTTTTGTCATTTATCAATACATAAATTCATTTTTTGCAATATTAAGACAATAATTAAAACGCCCTTACGCCTACCCGAAAAGTAACTTTGCATAAAAGTTAGCCATTTCTAACATTTTTGACTATATAATTGCACAAAATTTCAAAAAGGCATAAAAGGCTATTGACAAATGACTTCTTTTAGTATATAATGTCGGTGTAGTTAGCTTGGGCTAACTTTAGATCTTAAAATCACACGAGGTATACAGGATGAGAACTCTTAAGGACGTCAAGGTAGGCAAGAGCGCACGCGTCGTAAAGCTTCACGGCGAGGGCGCACTGAAGCGCAGGATCATGGATATGGGTATAACCAAGGGCGTTGAGATACGCGTCAGAAAGACCGCTCCTTTAGGCGACCCCATCGAGCTGACTGTCAGAAGCTATGAGCTGACATTACGCCGTTGCGACGCCGAAATGATCGAGGTCGAGGAATGACATCAGAATATCTCTATTTGCATTACAGAAAGGATATATAATCCATGGACATAAGGATCGCACTTGCAGGCAACCCGAATGCAGGCAAGACAACTCTTTTTAATCTCCTGACCGGATCAAACCAATTTGTCGGAAACTGGCCCGGAGTTACCGTTGAAAAAAAGGAAGGACGCATGAAGGGGCGCGACGGTGTCATAATCACCGACCTGCCCGGAATATATTCCCTCTCCCCCTATTCGCTTGAAGAGGTGGTGGCAAGAAATTATCTCGTATCAGAGCGTCCCGATGCCATACTCAACATAGTTGACGGAACTAATCTTGAAAGAAATCTCTATCTCACGACCCAGCTGACAGAGCTCGGAATTCCCGTTG
>CAZVUD010000036.1:0-15819 GCA_964629615.1 uncultured Clostridium sp.
AAGGCATCAACGCTGCTATGAAGGCTGCTGCTACTGAGTCCTTCGGTTACAACACAGACGAGATCGTTTCCTCTGACGTTATCGGTATGAGATACGGTTCTCTCTTCGATGCAACACAGACAATGGTTGCAAAGATCGACGACGACACATATCAGGTACAGGTTGTTTCTTGGTACGACAACGAGAACTCCTACACAAGCCAGATGGTTCGTACTATCAAGTACTTCGCAGAGCTTAACTGATCTTAAAAAGTATATATCAAAAAAGGGAAGTCCAATTTCTGGACTTCCCTTTTTTGCTTTTGCTCGCAACTACATATATATCATCTTCCCTTGATCTCACGTATAAGATCGCGGTAGAAATATGCAGACTTCTTCCACTCTGTATTGCCTGTTGCCATATCAAGCGATGTAATGCCGAATTTAAAGTTATATGCGGCTGACCATTCAAAATTATCCATAAGGCTCCAGAGGTAATATCCCCTGATATCAAAGCCCTCGTCTATTGCCTTTTCTGTCCATTCAAGGAAGCCCTTTATGTATCTTATACGGTCGTCGTCATTGATGATGCCGTTCTCTCCGACATGCTCTTCTCCCTCGGTATATGTTCCGTTTTCGGTTATATATATCGGGCATTTCAGATCATACAGATCACGGAGCAGATGCACTGCGTCATACACTGCCTTGGGGTAATATTCCGTTCTGTTATTAAGGAAATTGCCGCCCTGCGAAAAGTCCATCTGTGCCTGCTTATTTACCGTAACGGGCACGCGGTTGTAGACGTTGAGCCCAAAGAAATCTATCGGCTGTGACATGAGCTTAAGGTCGCCGTCGTGTATATCCATAAGAGTTCCCTCTTTTTCAAGATGCTCCAAAATGTAATCACTGTATCTGCCGCCAAGCACTGGATCTGTGTAGAATTTCCAATTGCGCTCATCCTCGTCGATAACAAGCATCTTATCCTCGGGCGAATCTGTAAGTGCATGTCGCTTCCAGATATCTATAACGATTCCGACATTAGAGTTTTTGAGGCCTAAGCTTCTGAAGGCTTCAACGCCCTTTCCGTGAGCTACAAGTATATTATGTCTTGCCTGATTGCCCCAAGATTCATTTGTATATCCGGGTGCAAATCCGCCGTGAGCATATCCGACATATGTGGCGATAGGCTCATTTATCGTGCTCCACAGGGGTACGACATCTCCAAACGCCTCAAACATTTTATATGCATACTCGCCAAACCACTCTATTGAATCACGGTTTATCCAACCGCCGCGATCCTCCAGCGCCTGAGGAAGATCCCAATGGTACAGAGTAACATTCGGCATTATTCCATGCTCATTTAAGCTATCAAAGACACGCTTATAGTAATCCATGCCCTTGTCATTCAGCTTTCCGACACCGTCAGGCAAAACGCGCGACCACGATATGGACATTCTGTAGGAATCCACGCCAAGATCGCACAGATTCTTAAGATCTCTGTCAAATCTGTGATAGCTGTCGCAAGAAATCGTTGGCTGACCTCCGTTAAATGTCTTGCCCGGCTTTGCGGCAAATACATCCCATATAGACGGTGTACGTCCGTCGTCAAATGCTCCTCCCTCTACCTGACCTGCGCTGGTAGCAGTACCGAAAATAAAATCCTTTGGAAACGGCATATTGAAGCCCTCCTTAATTTTCTGTCCGAATTTCACAGAGGTATGTTTTCCTCTTTATAAATAATTGTAACACAACAAATTCCCTTTGTCAATGATAATCATCTCATTACAATACAAAAAATACAGCGTGATACTCACAGAGGCAAGAGTATCACGCTATATACGTTTTATTTATATATCATATCTCCTTTGCAACTATCGTGATATTCACAGGCTCGATACCCGCCTGCTCGAATACGACTGCGTTTATCTGCGCAAGCTGAGATGCATTCAGCTTGCCCGCACAGCTTACCACCACGTTTGCAGTATCACCGTTTATTACCGTAACACATTTTTCAAAGCCCTTTGAAACGATTATGGACTCAATGTTTGCCTCCTGCTTCATCTCAAGGCTTATCTGCTTGATCTCTGCCACTGCCTCAGCCTTTACCTCATCTGTTGCATTCTGATTGTCTATCACCGCATTAAGCACTTCAAGAGCCTCATCTCTCGCTCTCTGTCTGCTCACCTGAACAGATGAAAAATACGCTTCGCCTGCGCTTTGTGTATCAGAGCTTCCAGATGTGGGGTTTTTCTGACCGTCAAGCTCACCCTGCATGCCGTCGCCTCCGCTGTATGTATAACCGTCGTCATCATCGGAAAACAGCACCACATTCAAGGCTACTGCCACGCCTATAAGCGCCACCGCCCCTATTATTATCAGATTTCTTTTCCCTATCTTAAGGAATACACTCTTAACCTTTTCTGCGAAAGTCATGTTATCGCCCTCCCAAATGTTTTTATTTTGTGTTACATTATATTTGCATGCATATGGAAGTATTCCACTATGCAAAAATTAATTTATCAGCACCCACACTTTATTCATGGGCACTCCGTATGAGCTTGAGATCATGCTCTCAAGCTGGCTTTTAAGCCCCGATATATTATTTCCTGTAAGTATTACTCCAATACCCGATATCTCAGGCATCCTCTGCCCGATATACAATGGTCTTGCATCCGAACCACTGCCTATTATGACATATTCCTCCCTGTCGCTACCGCTGACCCTTTGCTTATCCGTAGCATAGATGCGCTCGCATGTACTGCCTATACTGACGCACACGAATACGTCATTTACACCCGAGAGTTTTTTGCACATAGCTCCTATCTCACCCTCAAGTGACGCCTTATATGTGTAAGCGTCTACCTCAATATCCGTATCAGACGCCTCTTGCTTTTCTCCGTCGTGCTCAAAAAAGCTTCCGCTTCCGATAAAGAGCATGATAAGCCCTGCCAAAAGCCCGAAGATCACGATCCAGAACGTACCGTTTTTTTTCATGTGATCCACCGTGCCCATTATCTCCTTGCCTGTCCTTTGCGGCATAATTACCCTCCGACCATCATATCTACAGAGCATTTGTATTTTATTTGCAAATACTCTGATATTTTATTTGAATCTGCAAGCACGGCGCTCCCCTTAAGCACCACGCTGATACGCGCATCGCCATCATGTGCAAACACATACACATCAACAGAATCGGCGTAAATCCCGAAGCTATCGCAGATATCTTGCTTTACCGTATCGGATGCGATATCAAGATAACCCTTCTCTATATTGTCATAGAACATCTTCTCATAATCCTCCCTTGAGCCTGTGTATTCCCCCTCAAGTTTTGAAATATCAAGCTCACTCAGCCAAGACACCGCATTCATAAGCGGAGCAAGCGTGACCGCGATAATGCAGACTCCGCATATAAGCTCCATATACTTTCCGTCCCTTGGGAAAACACATTTTGCCGCAAAGCATATTACGCATATTCCCAGAACAGATATAAGATACCCCTTCAATACATCACCGCCTTATCCAGCGCGCAACCGCAGCCGCAAAGCAGTCCGAAGGATATAAAGAACACACTTGAGCATATAGTGGCTACGCTGAGCAGATATCCGTAGAGGGATGATATCTCAGACAAGAGCGACGCCTCACCGTCACATCCTATCATACCTGCAAATGAGGATGTGAGCGAATACAGCACCCTGAGGATCGCAAGCTGGACGACGGTTGGCAAAAGCATGAGCACAAGTATTATGATCCCCCCTATTCCGACAGTTCCCCTCATTATATCAACGCTTGACGCAACATGCCCGAGCGTGGATGCAACCGAGCCGCCAAACAGCGGGATAAAGCTGCTTATTGCAAATTTTGTACCGCGCATCGTAAAATTGTCTGCCTTTGCCGAGATGAATGTCTGCGACGTGATAGACACGGTAAGCACAGCCATGAGGAGCGAAAGCATGAAGGTATAGCTCTTTTTTACGGATGATGACACACTTATCAGGGCGCGCGAATGTGTAAATGTTGAGCATATGCATAGGCACAGGCAAAAGCAGAACACTGGAAACACGGTATATGAAAGCAGAAACTCACACACCGTCAGCGTAATTCCGAATGATGAGGAAGCAGATACCGCAGTGCTTATATTTCCGCCCATGGCATACAATGCGCCTGACAAAGGTATATATGCGGATGCAAGTATGCACAGCTCATTAAAATAGGATCTCAGCATAGAGAGGGACGACATGCATCCTGATGCTATGGAGGCAAACACGCACACCGATGACACCACCCTCATGACCTCCTGCGATCTTCCGCTGAGCGCCTTTGATATGACATGCGACACGGATGATATCATTATAAGCCCCATCACAGAGCAAAGTGCAGGCAGAGCTGCCTTCACACCTGCGAGAAAACTGTCTGACAATTCCGACAGAAGATATGCAGGTGCTGACATCTCGGCTATGCCATCGCTTTCATTGCCTGTTCCGTTTATGAAGGTATCGGGGAGCTTGTCTTTTACGTCATTTGGAATGCTGTCAATAAAATCCCGATACTCCGACATGCATGTCTGCTCCTCGCAAAAAGCATTTTGCGTCAGCATGAGCATAACGCAGACAAAAATAAATATAAGCTTAAATATCCTTGCTTTCATATCTACACAAATTCAAGCAGCTCCCGCGCCACAGAAAATATATCATCTATCACGGGCAATGCAAGTATCATTATCTGTATACCTCCGTAAAGCTCTGCAAAATAGGCTATGCTCTCCTCCCCTGCATCCCTGCACATGATAGCACACACATGGGTCATGACGGATATGCACATTGCCTTTATTATAAGCTCTGCATACTCGGAGATACCGCTATCAGACAACGTGTGCGTGATATAGCCCACTATGTCTGACAGAGATGAGATGCATATACCTGCCAATAGCACGGAGGCACATATCTTAAACAGTATTGCCATATCCTTGGAGGCGACTTTTAATATGATCGCAAGCACAAGGCATATGATACATGTTGCGCATATCTTCAAGCTCTCCTTCATATTTAAAATCCGAATACCGAACGTATAAGTCCGAAAAGCTTGTCTATCTCCTCTATAAGCATAAGAAACACGACCACTATACCCGCGATCGTAACGAACATAGCCTGCTCGTCCCTCCCTGATTTTGAAAGGATCTGCGCGGCGACGGAAACAAGTATTCCGACGCCCGCGACCTTTAATATCACTCCGACATCCATATCAAATACGTCCTCTTTACCATAATACTATCATAAGTCCGAAGCTTGCACACATCCATATCGCGCTTCCGACCTTGTTTCGTGACGGTATATCGTCACTGAGATCGCGTCTTTCCTCAAGAAGTGCTTCTATATAATAATCACAGCGTCTGAGCTGCTCATCCTTATATGTACTGCCAAACTCCCGTGAAAAGCAGGAGAGCAGACGCATGCTCTCACGCTCCAGATATATCTTTCCCTCATCCAGCATCATATCAAGGCTTGTAGGATCAGGCAGGCGACATCCGCATCCCTCGATCATCTCTCTGTCCGCGCTCTTAAGTATATCCGATATAGGCTTGGAATAGCAGTCTATCTGACCCTTGATATAAAACAGCAGGGATATGTAAGAATCAAGCACCGACAGCTTTTTCTTTTCAAATCTGCAAAATGAAAATGAGAGCACACCGCCTGCAAGTGCTAAGAGCAAGCTCCCGAAAAGCTTTAATATCATGATACCTCCTTATGATATGTAACACTGTGATCAAATCCACCCATGCCGTCACGCGATATCCCGACATAGCATCCGAATATTCCTGCGCTGTGCAAAAGGCGTATACCCGTGCGGCTCATCAATTGATCTATGCTTCCTGCATGCGCGCTGGCGATCAGCGGAATTCCGCAATTGTGCGACGAGATCAGCGCATGCGCCTCCTTTGGATCTCCTATCTCATCGCAGATGATAAGCTCGGGATTCAGTGTCCTCGTGGCTATCTCTATACCTATCCTTTTCGGATATCCTGACAGAACATCTATGCTCATCCTCTCAGAGTCAAGAGAAAATGAAAGCTCGCCGCGAGTATCTATGACGACTACTCTTCTTGCCGTATCTCCCATCGACGCATATCTTGCAATACCTCTCAGCAGAGTCGTTTTTCCAACGCCCGGCGGAGAATATATAAGTATTACCTTGCCCTTTGGCAATGTGTCAAGCAGATCGCACATCTCACGCCCCACTCTCCTTGTTGCGTGGGGTATCCTTATGCAAAGCACGCATACATCGTGCACTCCGCTGACCGCTTCGCCATCCCCCGAGGCACGTCCTCCTATTCCGACGCGAACACCACCGTCAAGAATCAGATACCCGTTATTTATGGTGTCGCTGTATGCATACAGAGATCCGTTACACATACATTTCAGTATACCCTCTAGCTCCGACATGCACAATACGACGTCAAGCATGATATTCTTTCCGCCGCATATGACGGATGAGTGCCTTCCCGAGCGCAGTCTTACCTCCTCAAGGTTGCCGTATACCGCGGCTTTATTTACCGCTGATACTACGCTTAAGGGCAAGAGGCTCTCTATATGGGATGGCAACACTTCCCTTATATCCGCTTCTTTTTTTGAGCTTACGTAATTTATCACTTTCATATATCTGCATCCTTCCCTGACACATTATATTGAGCGGTATCTGAATTCATGCATGTTTTTTAAAATAAGCAGGCGGCAGAGCTTAAAGCTCTGCCGCCATGGATATTTATACTGATCTTTATGCGTATATCGGAACGAAATCAGACGCAGGATGCTTACACAAGGGACATACAAAGTCACTCGGAAGCTCCGCACCCTCATATACATAGCCGCATATCTTGCATTCCCAGCCTATTATACGCTTTTCACTTGGCGTATCTCCGCCATCCGAGCCGCCTTCAGCCTGAAGCGAGGACGGTATAGCCGCCTTGGGCTTTACATGCTCAAAATAATAGGCATATGTGATAGGCAAGGTGTCGGATATCTTATGCGCCTCTGTCACATCGGCAAAGAAAACCATATGAGTGCCGCGATCTATATATTTTGTTACCTTACAGCTTATATATGCGCAGGAATTGTCTGTCATATACTTTATGCCGTTGGAGCTTTCAGACACAGCGTCAAAGCCTGCAAGCTTATCTGTGTCTCTGCCGCTTGCAAATCCGAATCTCTTGAATACATCAAACGGTGTGCTCTGATCAAGAACGGATACATTGAACACCTCTGTCTTAAGAATGGTGTCGCAGGTGTGATTTGCTTTATTTACATATATCGACAAGGTAAGAGGCGAGCTCGTTACCTGTGATACCGTATTTATAATGCTTGCATTATGACGAACTCCGTCATTTGTGAACACAGCATACAGTCCGTAGCTGATGCTCTCGATAGCCGCATTGTCTATCTCTTTTATTTCATCAGCCTTTTTCGGGAAATCGCTTGCGATAGTATCGCAGAGCTGTTTTATGGATCCATAGCTGTCTGCCTTTACAGATGACTTCACATACGGGATATCCTCTATCACCTTGTTTCCGGGTATCTTCTCAATTATCTCGCGCATCAGCTTTCCGCTTGAGGGTGCCCACGAGCCGTTTTGGATAAATGCTACCGTGCGATTCTTTATCATATGCGCGGCAACATCGCGTATCACATCATCCATTGAAACGAATATTCCCGCATTGTATGTGGGAGAGGCAAAAACGAGATGGCTGTACTTGAATGCCGCCGACACGATATCGGATGCAGGAGATACAGATACGTCAAACATAACAGTTTCGATCCCCTTCTCGCGAAGCATTGAAGAGAGTATCTCTGCGGCATTTTCGGTGTTTCCGTATATAGATGCATACGCGATCATTACGCCCGACTTTTCGGGAGTATACGTCGCCCACATCTTATATTTGTCCATTATGGAGGCAAGATCCCTTCTCCATACAAATCCGTGCAGAGGGCATATCATCTTTATATCAAAATTCTGTGCCTTTCTGAACACACTCATTACCTGTGCGCCGTATTTGCCGACTATATTTGAATAATATCTGCGCGCCTCATCCATATAATCACGGTCAAAATCCACCTCGTCGGCAAATATTGCTCCGTTGAGAGCACCGAAATGTCCGAACGCGTCTGCCGAAAAGAGTATTCCCTCCATCTCCTCATACGACATCATGACCTCGGGCCAATGCACCATGGGAGCATATATGAAATTCAATGTGTGTGCGCCAAGGCTGAGCTTATCGCCTTCATTTACCACAACAGCTCTCGCATCTATATCAAATTCAAAGAACTGCTTTATCATTGCAAGTATCTTGGCATTGCAAACTATCTTTGTATTCGGATAGCGCATGCAGAATTCATCAAGTGTAGCGGCGTGATCGGGCTCCATATGATGTATTATGAGATAATCGGGATATCTGCCATCAAGCTCATGCTCAAGATTTTCAAAAAATATCTTGGATACCGCCTTATCAACAGTATCGAACACAGCGATCTTTTCATCCTTTAAGATATAGGAGTTATATGAAACACCGTTCGGCACGCTGTACACTCCCTCAAACATTGCAAGTCTGCGATCATTTCCGCCTATCCATGTAAGACTGTCACTTATTCTTTTTGTACAATACATTTTTACCTCCGTGATCTACTATCGTAATTTTTTATAAAATCCATCCGTATCGCTTACATCATACCGCATAAAGGATACGATATAAAACACCGCACATATGATCCCCACAACCGCTGTAAGTATCATAGTCGGCACATGATCCCAGATTATAAGACCGTGTCCGTATGTAGGAACTATCGCACCCATGAAGTTGAACAGTCCGTGTATAACTATACAGTAAAATATACTGTGAGTATACAGAAGCACTACAGAGCACATAGCCCCGATAAGGAAGGAATATCCTATCTGCATGATAACTGCCGCAGGTGATGATGTTATGATATTTACAAGATGTATAACGGCAAATATCACACTGCTTATTATAACTGACTTGAATATATCGGCTCTACTGCTTCTGCGCTTTTCCATTACCGACAAAAGTACGAATGCCCTGAATGCCATCTCCTCAAAAAAGCCCACCGCCATGCACTCAAAAAACAGCAAAAGTATCTTTCCAATCTCGGCATCCACACCGGCATTTCCCGAAAGAATGGAAAGTATGGGAAGATTGTTCAGTGCCACGATCATGGCAGGTATGCCGTAGAGCACATGCGATGCCTTTATAAAAAAGACTCTGTAATTGCAGGACAATGTCAAAAAGAGAAATGCCGCTCCGCCGAGAGTTCGGGATATGAGCATATTTAAAAACTCTCCCTCAGTCTTTCCGAAATATGACACTATACGCTTTGAAAGTATCAGCTCGTGTATCACAAGCACAAGTATGATCACAGCCACAGCTATATCGGAATACTTGATGTTTTTTAATTTCGATCTTATCATGTTCCGACATCCGTGCCGCTTTCACTGCGCGCTCTTTCTTCCCTTTTTCTTAATATTGCCAACGCATCGGCAGATATTTCATCTCCGTGCTTTTTTTCATACCATCTTTCAAATATTACAAGGGCTATGCCGCCTATGACCATAAGAAAAGCTATAAACTGTGATGGCGAGAGCAGATCTGTAAATATTCCTCCCCTTTCATCTCCGCGCAAAAATTCTGCCGCGTATCTCCAGATACCGTATGATATCATGTATATCGGGAGGTTGTAAGACCTTCTCTTATATGCCCTCACGGCAAGAAATACGAACAGCAAAGCAAGGAATATCGCTTCAAACAGCTGAACGGGAACATATTTATGATATCCGAGATCCCCGTGCATCATTATGCCATACCATGCGTCGGTCACATTTCCGTGACAGCATCCTGCAAAAAGGCATCCGACTCTGCCGAGCGAGTGAGCTATCGCTATGGACGGAGCGGCACAATTTGCAAGTGAAAAGAATGCGCGTATGTGGTAATTGTCTTTAAAATAAAAATGTCCTACGGAAAAATAAACTATCAGAAATACAGCCGCACCGCCTATAAGTCCGCCGTAAAAGGTCGCGCCCGTGCTCCTGTTTATCTCAAATCTGCCTATCTCCTTGATGTTATATATCGCCTGAAACAGCACCGCAGATCCGTATCCGCATATGATGGCGATTATCCCGTCATACAGTGCAAGTGTCTGGAGCTTATTGCTTATCGGGTAATGCGTGGACAGTCGGTCAAAGAGGAATATACATACGATTATTCCCACGCAAAGAAATATATCGTACAGATCCAGCCCGAAAATTATATCATTTGGGTACATATGGTCTATCCTTTACACTTTTATTTTTATTTTATGCCCTTTACGGGGATGTCAAGCTATCAGAAAGTGTGACATCCCCGTAAAGTCATTTATAAAGTGAATATCAGCCGTTCATTCTTTTTTCGGCTATATCCTGATGGGTAACAAGTATCTTTCTTGGCTTGTTTCCGTCTGCAGGTCCTACAAATCCGCGTTCCTCAAGCCTGTCGATTATCTTTGCCGCTCTGCCGTAGCCTATTTCAAGGCGTCTTTGTAAGAGAGATGTGGATATCTTGCCTGCATCTATTGCAAGCTCGATAGCATCCCAGAACTTCGGATCTTCGCTGTCGCCTCCGGCATCGCCATCCGACATATCATCTGCCGATCTCTTGGGATTGCCGCATTTTGCCGCTTCCTCATCAATAGACTTTTCAAAGTCGCTGTCATATATGACGGGATCGTTGTTGTCCTTGATGTAATCAACTATCTTTTCTACCTCGGCATCGCCTACGAACGCGCCCTGTATTCTTATGGGCTTGGGTGCGCCGACAGGCATATAGAGCATATCGCCCATACCAAGGAGTTTTTCAGCTCCGCCGACGTCGATGACCGTTCTTGAGTCTACCGTAGATCTTACCGTAAATGCTATACGCGACGGAACATTCGCCTTGATAAGACCTGTGATTACGTCAACAGAAGGACGCTGTGTTCCGAGTATAAGGTGTATACCTGCCGCTCTCGCCTTTTGCGCTATACGGCATATGGCTGTTTCAACATCCTCCTTGGCAGTCATCATAAGATCTGCAAGCTCATCGATGATTATGACCATTCTCGGCATGTAAGGCATGTCGGGATCATCCTTTGTTATCTCATTATAGCCCGCAATATTTCTGACGCCTACCTGCTCTATCAGCTTAAAGCGCTTTTCCATCTCATTTACCGCACTGTTGAGCGCGCCTGCCGCCTTCTTAGGATCGCTGACTATTCGACAGGAAAGGTGAGGAATGTCCTTGTATACATTAAATTCAACCTTTTTGGGGTCGATAAGCACGAGCTTGACCTCGCTCGGCTTTGCCTTATAAAGGATACTCATTATAATTGAATTTATGCATATAGACTTACCCGAGCCCGTTGTACCTGCCACGAGCAGGTGAGGCATTTTTTCAATATCGAACACAACAGGTCTGCCCGATATATCAGCGCCAAGGCAGGCTGCCGTCTTGCTCTTGTGATTCTGGAAATCCTGCGACTCTATGATATTGCGAAGGAATACCGTGGATCTGTCATCATTTGGAACTTCAACGCCGACAGCCGCTTTTCCGGGTATTGGCGCTTCTATTCTGACGCCTGACTTTGCAAGTCCCATGGCGATATCATCTCCAAGGTTTGCTATCTGCTTGACCTTCACGCCCGGAGCAGGCTTTATCTCATATCTTGTTACAGTAGGTCCGCACGAGCAGGAAACATCGGTTATCTTTACCTTGAAGCTTTCAAGTATCTCCTTCAGCACACGGGTATTCTTGGATATCTCATCCTGATTTGCCGCATAAGACGCAGGTCCCTCCTTTAAGAGGTTGAAGGGCGGGAACTTATAGGGCTTTATCTGTGACGGGCGCTCACCGATTATCTCGCCTGTGATCTCGTCCACCACGTATTCTCCCGAGCCTGCCGCTCCTATCTCTCCGCCGAACATATCGTCATCAGCGCCGTATTCCTCCATGGGAGGCTCACTGTCGGGATCATTTATAACAAATCTTACGCTGTCGCTGTCTGCATCGTCATCAAATACCGCGTCGCTTGCAGCTGTGTCCGCACCATCATATGAAGGCTCGTCCGGCACACGTCTTTCCTCGCGGAAGCTGTCGCTCATGTCAGGCTCACCGTAAAGGCTGTCAAAGTTTATTCTTTCTTCAGGGCTGTCGTCCGATGCCGCACTGTGGGATGTCGGTTCGGGCATCAATTCTTCTGACTGTGCATTTACGTATTCGTGAGGCTCGTCAAGCTCGGACATATCGATATGCACATCATCTGCCGCTTCATAATTTACCGTATCGCCTGCTGTATCGCCGTCATCTTCATAATTATCGGCTTCTTCATCGCGCGCCTTCTTTTCTTCAAGCCTTCTGCGACGCTTCTCTTCTTGCTTTTGCGCGCGCATCTCCTCGTATCTTCTGTCATCCTCGCGTCTTGCTCTTTCAGCCGCCGCCTCAAGTCTTTTACGCTTCACATATTCGCTGATCTTATCTATCATAGCCTGCGGATGTGTTCCGAACATAAAGAGCAAAAGGGGTATGAGGATGGCTATGAGCAGGAACAGTGCAAGCGGGACCTTACCTATGCTTACAAGAGCAAATGCAATATATCCTCCAAGTATTCCGCCGCCCGAGCGCGCCGCGCCCATCTCATAAAATTCGATAAATGTATAAGCTGTATCGGCGTCGTGTATATTCAGCAGCACATGCAAGAGCGCCGACACGGTGATTATGCTCGACACAGTAAGGAATATCTTGAGTCCTGTTTTCTCGTTTTCAATATAATTGCGCCAGAATATCGCAAGATTGAAGAGCACGAGAGGAATAACATATGCGCCGGGGCCGAATATGCCGAGTATTATCTCGCAGATATAATAACCCACGTATCCGAGCGCATGGTCGCCTTCACTTCCGCCGTCAAGATAGTTATCGGGATTGCAGAATGCGTTTGTGACAAAGCACATTACAAGCAATACTGCCGCAACTATAAGTATGTACGGAATAAGCTTTACCGAGCCGCCGCTTTTTTTCTTCTGTGTATTATCCTTGTCGTTGCGTCTGCTCTTATCAGACGACTCATTCTTCATGACCGAGCGCGAGTTGCTTTTGCCCGCAGATCTGTCATCGGTTTTTTTCTGCCTTGTTTTGTCTGCCATTTTTCCCCGTCCTTTATAGTGAATGTGCGAAGCTGCGCCGCGTGCCGTCCGACACGATCCGCATCTTATACCTTAATAATATACATTATAACATATAACATTTATTTTTTCAAGTGGGAGAAACAAATTATTAACAGCTTTTCCTATATTTCTTATATGTGTACGCTACTTTTTGCCGTGTCGGCAGATGTAAAATGTAAACTTTTTTTGAATTCGGTTTTTTTTGCAAAAACTTCTTTACAAAATGAGGATTGTATGATATAATTACCAAAGCATAACGATCGCACGGCATTCGGGCTTACAGCCGCCGTCGGTAAGCGACGCATTTTTCGCACATTGGCGTCGTGCACCGTCAAATTGCGGATTCACCCTCCGATCACTGTGTGAAGCGTGTTTGCAAAAATTTATTTTTCGAAAGGTGAAAAGAAAAATGACAGCAGCAGAAAAGCAGGCAATAATTGAAAAGTATGCCATTCATGAAGGCGACACAGGTTCTCCTGAGGTACAGATCGCGATCCTCACATACAGGATCAACAACCTCACAGAGCATCTTAAGAGCAACCACAAGGATAATCACAGCCGTAGAGGTCTTTTCAAGATGGTAGGTCACAGAAGAAACCTTCTCAACTACCTCATGAAGGTTGACATCGAAAGATACAGAGCTATCATTGAAAAGCTCAATATCAGAAAGTAATTATCTGTCGCTTTTTAAAAAAGAGCATAGATTACTTTTGCCGATACAGAGCCGTCGGGGATACCGACGGCTCTGTATTTTTTGTTTATTTCATTTTAAGATAAAAAAATTCACAAATTAATTGCTTCCGCCTCTTTACAAAATCGGTAATTTGTGGTACAATGTACTATGTATAGGAATGTATGTGCATTTCATACTCACTCACACAAGGATTTTAGTGCTTAAACGTGTATCAGAACCATCTGAGATGCGTTTAAGTTCTAAAACTCCGTGTGAGAATATAATATTTACGGAGGAAAAACATGTCCACTACTATCGTAAGCTCCAAGATGGAGTTTAAAAATTTCAAAGAGTTCCACTACACTCTTGCAGGCAGACCCCTTGTTATCGAAAATGGTAAGATGGCAGGTCTTGCAAACGGTTCTGTTCTCGTGCGCTACGGTGAAACAGCAGTTCTCTGCTGCGCTACCGCTTCTGAAAAGCCCCGTGACGGTATCGACTTTCTTCCCCTCTCTGTTGACTTCGACGAGAGAATGTACGCAGCAGGCAAGATACCCGGAGGATACCTCAAGAGAGAGGGTAAGCCCTCTGAAAAGGCTATACTTACCAGCCGTGTTATCGACCGCCCCATAAGACCCCTTTTCCCTAAGGATCTTCGCAACGACGTTGCTCTTACACTTACTGTAATGTCTGTTGATCCCGATTGCGCTCCCGAGGTTGCTGCAATGATCGGTGCATCCACAGCTCTCGCTATCTCCGATATTCCGTGGAATGGTCCTATCGGTGGTGTTCATGTAGGTCTTATCGACGGTAAGTTTGTTATCAACCCCACAACCGAACAGCAGAAGGTAAGCGATCTTCAGCTTACAGTTGCCGCTTCCATGGACAAGGTCGTTATGATCGAAGCAGGCGCAAACGAGGTTGAGGATGACGTTATGTACGACGCTATCATGCTCGCTCACAAGGAGATAAAGGACCTTCTCGGTTTCATAAACGCAATAGTTGATGAGATAGGCAAGCCCAAGTTTGAATACCCCTCTTGCGAGCTTGATCACGATATGTTCGACAAGATATTTGCCTTCTGTGAAAAGGACGTTATGTTTGCTCTCGACACAGACGACAAGAATGTTCGCGACGCTCGTATGGTTCCCGTTAAGGATGCTATACTTGCAAACTTCTCTGAGGAATATCCCGAGCTTGAGGGCATGATGGACGAGCTTGTTTACAAGATCCAGAAGAAGATAGTTCGCCGCTGGTTGCTCGTTGACAAAAAGCGTGTTGACGGCAGAGCCATGAATCAGATCCGTCCTCTCGGAAGTGAAGTAGGCGTTCTTCCTCGTGCACACGGTTCAGGTCTTTTCACAAGAGGTCAGACACAGGTGCTTACAGTTGCTACTCTCGGCACTCTTTCAGAATCACAGATGCTTGACGGTATAGACTCCGAAACAAGCAAGAGATACATGCACCACTACAACATGCCCGGCTTCTCCACAGGTGAGGCAAAGGCTGTAAGAAGCCCCGGACGCCGCGAGATCGGTCACGGCGCGCTTGCTGAGAGATCTCTCGTTCCCGTTCTTCCCTCTGAGGAGGAATTCCCCTATGCTATTAGACTCGTATCCGATGTAGTTTCCTCTAACGGCTCTACATCTCAGGGATCTGTATGCGGTTCTACCCTCGCACTTATGGATGCAGGTGTTCCGATCAAGGCTCCCGTTGCAGGTATCTCCTGCGGTCTTATCACAGCAGAGGACGGAAGCTGGGATACAATGATAGACATTCAGGGTCTTGAAGACTTCTACGGCGACATGGACTTCAAGGTAGCAGGTACACATAAGGGTATTACCTCCATTCAGATGGACCTTAAGATCGACGGTCTTACACCCGAGATCATTAAGCGTGCATTTGAGCAGACAAAGGCAGGAAGAGACTACATCATAG
>CAZVUD010000037.1:0-15470 GCA_964629615.1 uncultured Clostridium sp.
TACCGCGATTCCAAAAACTTCTGGTTCCACCGAAAATCAAAATTGAGAGCAGAGCTTTTGCAGATGAGAAAAGCGTCGCTTGAATCGGTCAGATATGCCGCCGACAGAGCGGACGATAAGATAAAGTTTACAGATGACGCCCTGCAGACCATTCTCGGCGTTCCGAGAGTATTCCTTTCGGTCGTGCTCAAGGGATGCGTGGATTGGGCAAAGGAAAACGGCGTCGAGGTCATAAATGCAGAGCACATGAAGATAATACAGGATAAACGCGCAAAGGAAAAGAACAAGAAAAACTGATATAAAAGGACCGTGGCAATTTAAGCGGAGGTCAAAAGGATATGAAAAGATATGATAAGCGTGGATTTACATTGCTTGAGCTTGTGATAGTTATCGCGGCTATTGTAATACTCTCGGCTGTACTCATACCTACATTTTCAAATGTTATCGACAAGGCAAACACATCAGCAGATATTCAGCTGATATGCAATGCAAACAGGCTCATTTCTGCCGAAGATGATTTGCAGGGGCGAAGCATTTCGGCTGATGAAGCGGACGGCATCTTGCTTGAAAACGGAGTTAATATCAATAATAAGACCAATGATGATAATGAGTTTTACTATATTGCCAAGAGAAGCATGTATGTTATATTCAGTAAAAAGGAGAACAGGATAATTTATCCCGAGTTGGCAAACGGCGAGCTTACAGGATTGAATGAAGTATCAAACATTACCTATAACTTAAACGGCGGAGAAGATGCCGCAGGTAAGTCTTATACAGTGTCTGACACGATAAAGCTCCCGAGCCCAACCAAAAAGGGATATATTTTCAAGGGATGGCTTCTCGAATCTTCCACAGATGGCTGGGATGCAGGAATATATGAAGCAGGTAAGATAGGGAAGGGTCATTTTGGCGACGTTACTTTTTCGGCTCAGTGGGAAGCTAAGATATTTACTATACGCTATCACTTAAATGACGGAAGCGACAAGATAGTCTACGAGCAGAATGTAAAATACGGCGAATATTTCAAGATAAAAAGTGCCGAGGAACTGTCAATTCAAAGAGAGGGATATGCGTTTAATTCTTGGTGCTGTTTTTGGGATCATGGAACAAATATCTGGGATCAGGAGGAAGGAACTTGGAATTTTGACACGGGCGAGAGGGGTATAGGTGCTAATAAAAGTGAGCCGTATGTCCTTGACCTTTACGCTAAATGGGATAAAGTGAAATAAGATATCCATATATTTAAACTTAATATCAGAATGGCTGTTGCAAGCAAAACTTGCAACAGCCATTTTTGCGAGGATCTCTCATGAAAGCGCATTATACAGCAAAGATGTGCATGGTAATAACGGATCTGAAGCAAGGTCAAGACTATGGTGCAAAAGTCACAAATACAGCATTAAAAAATTGTGACATTTCACGTTTCTGCCAAAAACATCTTGACATAATAAATGATTGGTGCTATAATTCATGTGATAAGTGTTTGAATATGATCTTTTACTGCATAATGCAAATTGTGTGGTAGAAAAACACAGATCTGTTTTGGATCTTTTGATCCTTGAGCATAAATATACGGTCATGGCATAAGCGGAGCTTTGTAAGATCACAGAGCATCTGCAGTTATTTTACGATCGTGATGACGCGCGTCACCGTGTGGTGCGCTTCTGATGCGCCGTATTTTAGACAAGACAGATAAATAATCAAAGATCCAAGCCATTAAAGAGAAGGGAACAACATGACTACAAGAAAGGATATAGCTCTTGATGCCGGAGTTTCTACGGGAACTGTATCTAACGTAATAAACGGAAAGGGAAATGTTGACAAGGAGCTCGTTATGCGAGTGAAGAGGTCTATCGAAAAGCTGCATTACACGCCCAACCACAACGCAAAATCGCTTGCCAGCAGGCAAAGCAAGCACATTGGCATTGCGCTTTTCGAGTTTGAAAACCCTTACCACTGGGAGATAATACGCGGCATAGAAGGTTACGCCACAAAAAGGGGGTATATGACCTCCACATTCCTGCTTGACAATAACGACACAGGAAAATTCGAATCTATATGTGAGCGCAGGCTCTGCGCGCTTATCAACTTCATGACAAGTGAATATCCCGATAAATTCCTCGATATTCTGAAAAACCAGAATGTCAAGCTTGTAAATTTCGATATCAACAAGGGATCTATCATAGTAAACGATTATGCCGAGGCTATGGAAGAGTTTTTTATAAGGCTCAAAAAGCTCGGTCACAAAAAGATCGGATATGTATGGTCGGGCGACGAATTGAGATTTAATGCAGATATGCGAGGCGTTGCATACCGATATCTGTGCAAAAAATACGGCATGGATGAGGACGACGGGCTTGTGGTATATTCAAACGACCCGTTCACCATGTCATTCGATATAGGATTTTCGGGATGCAAGGAGCTTTTGTCAAGGCATCCTGATGTCACGGCGATATTCGGCGCAAATGATCTCGTGGCAATGGGAATAATACGCGCGCTTAAGGAGGAGGGTGCATCTGTTCCGGATGATATCAGTGTTATCGGATGCGATGATACCAAGATGTCGGAAAATTACCTGCCTTCCATATCCACCATTACCTTTGATAAGGAAAAGGTGGGAGAGGATATCGCGAGGATGATCATTGATAAAATGGACATGCCCGGATATGAAAATGAAGTAATGCACATAGGCACATCGGCTGTGTTCAGAGAGAGCCTCGGTGCGGCAAAGATAATGACAAAATAAAGCATATGCTTTATTTTGGGCATGAATGACGCGCGTCACCAAGCATGCAAAAATCAGTAAATAATAATAAAAAATATACGAAAGAAGAGGTATTAAAATGAGTATCAAAAAGAGGATCTTAAGCTCGGTGCTTGCCTTTACCTGTATTCTCGGGTGCATTCCGCATATAGCAGTGTCTGCTGCGGAAAGCAAGAGCGTGGAGTACAACAGGCTTGAAACCGACAGCCAAAGCATTCAGGGCAATGTTAAAAAGTACGGTCAGTTATTCGCGTTTGAGGATGATTCCGAGCTTTCATACGTTACGCTCAAGGATAATGCGCAAAGCATGGAGATAGTTGATACTATACAGAACATGCCACAGCTGATCATTGAGGGCAGCAAGTGTCTTGAGGTGAGAAGAAGAATGGCTAGCAGCAAGGAGTCTATGAAGATAGAGATCAGCCTTGGCGGCGAGCGTGATTTTTCGGACACGCCTGTTATATGCTACAATGTAAATTCCTACGGCGGACAGGTAGGTGCAAGCCTTTATTATGTAAAGACCACTATTATAAGTAAGAACGGAACATACGAAAAGCTTTACGGATATCTTGCGGACTCATGGAATTCCATCGTGATAGACATGACGGATTTTGAAGGCAAGGATGCTGTTACGGGTATCAAGATAGAGTTTATGTCCGACACGGTATCAAGTGATACGTGGGAGGGCAGATTCCAGATAGATAATCTCTTTTACGGCAAGCTCATAGACTTCCGCTTTGCAAAGGACGGCGATATGCAGGACGTTACAGTAAACGGTGCTGTTGCAAGCGTTGAAAATGATGAGCTCATACTCAAGGCAAGCTCCAAGACCGTGTCATGTGAGGTGCCTGAGATGACGTATACAAAGGTGCTCTCATACCTCTATTCGAGCTCTGCCGCGGTTAAAAATGCGATATATACCGTGATAGACAACAAGAGCATGGCTACCGAGATGAAGATATATTTCAGAACCGCCTCATCTCCCGAGTATTCTGCAGATAAGTGCAAGACTGTAACCATATCTCCAAAGTCCAAAAAGCTTTATATAGTGAACTTTTCAGATAACACTATGTGGGGCGATGACGTTATCGGATTTAAATATGTATTTGAGGGCATGAACACAGGCGATGTCATAGGTATCGACGATATCAGATTGCACGAGGATGACAAGATCGTCAATTACGCAGGCGAGGTGTATGAGATAAATGCATCATCCGATAAAAAGAGCTTAAGCTTAAAGGGAGTTGTGCAGAATTCGGTATATTCCGCATTTAGCGGCGGTGTTATCGAGCTTTATGCTCACATGCCGTTTGCTACCGAGTCTGCAATACTTAAGGAAGAGCCCATAGCAACCATTCCCGTGTCAGAGCTTGTAAAAGCTGATAATGGATACGAGTTTGAATTTAAAAATATCTCCCTTATCAAAAAAGGAAATAAGACTTACATGGACTGCAAATTTACCGCAGTCATAAAAAATAGCGGCTCAAGCTTATTTATAGATGAGCCGAGAAACATCGACAATCTCTATGATATTGCCGATCACAAGTATTCTGTTGAAAACCCCGCACTGACAGCTTCGGTGCGTGATTACGGTGCAAAGGGTGACGGATTTACCGATGATACAAAGGCTATACAGAGAGCGATAGATTCTGTTGCGCAAAAGGGCGGCGGAACAGTAAAGCTTGATGGCAACGGAATATATATTGCAACATCCATTATACTTAAGAGCAATGTAACGGTATATATTGCGCAGGGCAGTGTGCTCAGACAGTCGGAGGATCTTCGCCACTATGAAAATGAGATAGAGCTTGGACACAACAGTGTTGCGCTCTCATATATAAATTGGGCGCATTGCAATCTTGCATCCAACTATCCGCTTTTGTACGGAAGCGAGGTTGAGAATGTAAAGATCACGGGCGGCGGAAAGATAGTTATGAGCGATGTTGATAACTACGGCGACGATCTGATGGTGAACGCACAGGCGCTTGAATATCAGTATTCGGTATGCTCGCACAGACTTCATGTACAGCCCATAGGCTTGTCGGCTTGCAAGAATATTGAGATCTCCTCTATAACCATAAACAAGGCAAGCGGATATCACATTCTTGCATCCCACTGTGAGAATGTTGCTGTTATAGATGTTGAGATGGACAAGGTAAAGTGCGTTTCATCTGACGGTATAAATGTCCGCGGAACAAACGGCGCATATATATTCGGACTTCTTCTTAACGGCAATGACGACGGTATAGTGCTTAACTCTGTTTATACAGACCCCCGTGACCTTTGGTGGAAGTCATTCCCCGGAGAAAACCAAGCGCCGAGAAATATCGAGGTGTATTCCTCATATATCCAATCGGGCGGCGGAAAGGCGATATCGCTTATCACGTGGGGAACGTCTGACCCTGTTCCTACAAATGAGGAGATAGACGGTGTCACTGTTATGGACTGTACGCTTACAGGCGGTCATTCGGTCGGAAGTTGGGCAGATAACCCGTATAATGGCAAGCAGCCGTTTGACAATACGGAGACTAACGACTATTCTGCAATGAAGAACTTCACCATTATCGACAACGAGTATCTTGCGGCACTGAATCTTTACCCTGCAAAGATAACTAACTTTGTGACAGACTGCGGTCTTATAGGTGCGGATAATTTTATAAACGGTGACTGCAACGACGGCTTGCTGTACTGGACTGTAGAGGGTGAAAATTGCGTTAAGACAAAAAATAAGAACAATTATATACAGATAAGCGGAAAGGCAGCTGCTTACGAGGGAATTTATCTCAGGAGCGGTGAATATCTGATCGAGGCAACAGTGAAAACAAGCGGTGACGCGATATTTGGCGTATACGATGTTGAAAATGAATGCTTCTTAAATAAAAAGACGCTCAGCGCGGGAGAATGGGATATCACTTCGCTCTTCTGCGTAGTTGAAAACGGCGGTCTTTACCGTATAGGTATTTTCTCGGAGAGCGGAGAGAGCTGCATCGACGATCTTAAGATAGCCTCCTCTACAGTGTCTGCATCCTCAAATACAGGCGTGAGATCCGAGATCGACGAGGATTGCAGTGATTTCCCCGAGGGCTTTACACCTACAGGCTCAACGTGGGAGATACGCAAGGATGGAAATGAAAGCTACCTTACACAGACTGCAACAGGTACATTTACATCGCTTAATACCGATTATTCCGATTACTCTGATATAAAAGCAAGCGTTAAGGTAAGGATAGAGAGCACATCCGGTATGGATAACATGATATCCTTCGGATTGCGCGCAAATGACGGAAACAGCTATTGCATATATATCAGCCCTGCGAGAAATCAGATCGCCATAAGAAAAGACTACAACGGCGAAAAGTATCTTGCAACTGCGGAATTTACTCCCGAGATAGGCAAGTGGTATGATATAGACATGACATTGCAGTCGCGCGGACGCGGCATCGAGCTTGCGCTGTATATAGACGGCGAGAAGATGCTCAGTGCGACAGATGAGGGCTCGCTCCTTAAGAACGGATGCTTCCGTATGTCCTGCTATAATGTGCGAGCATCGTTTGATGACATACTCGTGTCTGAGGTAGTCAGCAGCGGCAAGCAGTATACATTGAATTTGGCTGATGAAAACGGCAATATGATAGATGGCGCGCGTGTCAAGGTCTATGTAAACGGCGTTGTCGCAGGCGAATATGCATCACAGGGCGGTAAGGTGAGCTTCTCGGCAGATGAGGATGCGAAGGTCACGGTGCGCGTATCGGCATTCGGATACGAGCGCACGGGCGATATCGCGGTAAATGCTTACACTACTGATATAACGATGCGCAAGACAAGCGGCGTTCTTATGGATGAATATGACAATGCCGACTTTATAACGGGCGCGGCGGACGGATATAAGATATCAAACGGCAAGCTCGTTCAGACCGACGGCGGACGTGCAGGACAGATATGCAGATTCGTGGCATCGGGATTTGGCGATTTCAGCGCACAGACAAACATCAGATATACAGGTGGAAATTCTGCGGCAGGCGATAATATCTCGCTCTATATCTACAAGGGCGATGAATTTATTCGCGTTCAGTATCAGCCGATATACGGACTTTTGTCTGTTCACAAGCTTAATTCCAATGACGGACTTATCTGCTATGCCATGTCGGAAAATCTTGATTCGCTTAAGGCGGTCGGATGTGAGTTTACGCTTAATTTCGGCACGAAGGGTGATATCTTCACTCTCACTGCAATACATAACGGAAAAGTGATACTTAGCGTGAGCGAGCGAATTGAGGTCAAGAACAACAGCACGCACTTTGAGCTCAGCACTTACGGAGTTACATGTGAAAGCGATCATTTCTACATATCATCAGGCGATGTAAACAGTGTAAAGCTTTATGACAGCGTGGGCAATGTACTCTCCGATGCTTCTCTTGAGATAACGGTCGATGGAAAGACATATATGAATGTCAAGACTGATGCATTCGGTGTGGCAGAATTTCCTGCAGTTAATGGGGACATTCGCGCAAGCATTGAATATGCGGGCAAAAAGATCTCGGATGTTGCAATTGACAATAGCAGATTTACCTCTGTCGTGATAGATGATCTTGCGATCACAGGCACACATAAATATTACACGATCACCTTCAAGGATGAAAAGGGAAATATCATAGATAAGGTCAGCGCACGCGATGATGAGAGCATATCCTTTGTTCCGACCGCAAGCTCTGACGGGCTCTCTTACCATTTTGGTTGGAATGATGAAAACGGCAAGCTTGTCGATGTATTCGGTCTGAGAGAGGATACTGTAGTATATGCAAATATAAAGGCAAAGCTGCATACGATAGTGTTCGTATATGCCGACGGCAGTAAAAAGACGGTGTCTGTACCGCATGGCGAGAAGATAGTTGCACCCGATGCGGTAAATGTTGAGGGACATACATTTACAGGCTATGACAGAGAGGTCGGAGCGGCATACAGAGATATGGCGTTCTATGCAACGTATACATTGAATGATGTAAATGTAAAATATGTTCTGCCCGACGGCACGCTCATTGAAAGCACCACCGTTAAATACGGCATGAATGCAAAGCTCCCTGATGTGATCGCGCCGAGCGGCACGGAATTTGTGGGATTTGACAAGAGCCTTATGAATATAACAAAGGACACGACCTTTACAGCGGTATTCAAAAATAAGGTATACATGGTAGTGTTCCTTGATTTTGAAGGCAATATTGTATCTGTGCAGAATGTAGAGCGCGGCAACAGCGCAGTTGCTCCTACATTAAAGTCAGATGAGCATACATTTATTGGCTGGAACAAGTCTTATGAAAATATAACGGGATATACCGAGATATCTCCTTTGACAGAGGCAGATATCACATATGAATTGACATTTACAGATACTGTGACAGGCACATCGGATGTTGTATCGTGGAAAAATGACGGATCATTTAAATATGAGGCGAAGACATACGAGGGATATGATTTCGACGGCTGGTATTATGACTCTGAATTTACAAAGCTCTGTGATCTTGGTACTGCAAGCTTTGATGGTGATACCACACTTTACGGAAAGTATCTTAAGATCGCGAATATCAAGATTGAATGCGTAGGCGGAAGCATTATCGGACTTGCAGAAAAAATGTATGTCGGATATACATATACATTCAGCGTTGGCGTTTCAGAGGAAAACGGCGGTAATGTCAAGGTAACGCTTGACGGCAATGAGCTGACACCGAATAACGACATATATACCTTTGTGGCAAAGGATGATATGACACTTACAGTTAAGGCGTCGGGCAATGTTGTTTCCAATGACGAATTAACGACGGATGGCGGAGATGATACGGGCGTTAATGAAGAAAAGAAGGGATGCAGAGGTGCTCTCAATGCCCCGTTTATTTTAAGTACTGTAATCGGCGCATGTGCGCTGTTTATAAAAAACAAAAAGGAGAAAGAAAATGAAGAGAATATTTAAGCTTGGCTTGATATTCGTACTTGCATTATCCTTGCTTGTCGTATGCATAGCATGCGACAGCAATAAGGATGATGTAAATGATCCCGAATCATCAAGCACGACCGATACCGAAACTGACACAGAAACAGACACCGAAACTGATACTGAGACCGACACGGAAACAGACACCGAAACTGATACTGAGACCGACACGGAAACAGACACAGAAACAGGTACAGAAACCGATACGGTCGAAACAAAGTATACGCTCACAGTAGAAGGCGGAAGCGGAAGCGGTGAGTATAAGGAAAATACCAAGGTCACTGTAACAGCAAATGTTCCCGAAGGTAAGATATTTGTAGCATGGATGATCGGCGATGAGGTATATTCAACATCCGAAACATGCGAGATCAACATGACCTCAAATATTACCGTAAGCGCAAAGTACGAAGACGGAGTTAAACTCACAGTTGTAGGCGGAAGCGGAAGCGGCATTTACAAAAAGGGAAGCACGGTAGAGATATCTCCCGAGAGCAGTGAAGGCAAGCGCTTTATTTCATGGAATATAGGCGACGATGTGGTTGCCGACTATGCTATCTATTCCTTCACGATAGAGGCAGATACCACCATTACGGCTGTATATCAGAATATATATAACGTAAAGGTAAACGGCGGAAGCGGAAGCGGCGAGTATGCCGAGGGCGACATTGCCACGGTTACGGCAAATGTTCCGAACGCAAAGTATTTCAAGGGCTGGAAGGTAAACGGCGAGTATGTGTCCGAGAATACTACATATGCCTTTGAGGTAAAGGAAAATGTTGAATTGACCGCAGAATTTGGCGACTTCACACTTTTCTCTGTAAAATTTAACGGCAATGACAAGTTTGCAAGCATATCATCTGCTATTAAGTTCAATGATAACGGCGATCTTGTTGTAAACAGTGCAGATCTTATATCTGCAAAGGGAATGGGTGCATTTGAGTATACCGAGATATCCTTTGTGATGTACGGTATGGACAATTACGGAAATCCCGGCGGTAACTTCAGAGTTTATATTGAAAACTGCGGTTGGATGTTCTATTACTCACCCGTTTATGGATTTGCAGGTATATTTACGCAGGACAACGAGTGGAATACAGACGGAACACCTATGTTCCGCCCCGATGCTTCAAAGAATACTAAGGTCAGAATAACTATCGGTGACGGAACTGTTACTCTCAGCTACAGCGTAATGGGCGAGGATGGCAATTTCTCAGAAGAGACCGAGGTAAGGACAATAACTGCAAATAAGGTAAGCGGATCTGTATGTATCTCATCCTATGCGGCTCTTACATGCGTAAGCGATCTTAAGGCAAGCTTCTATTCTGTCCCTGCAAGCATCACGGTAGAAGGCGGAAGCGGAAGCGGCGAATATCCTGTAGGCTCACAGATAAGTGTAAAGGCAGATATCCCTGACGGTAAGGTGTTCTGCGGCTGGCAGATAGGCGATGCAATTGTTTCTGCAGAAAAGGAATTCATTTATACAGTAGAAGGCAACGCAAAGCTTACAGCGGTATATAAGGACGGCGTTTACTTAAAGGTAGAGGGCGCAGAGGGAAGCGGATATTATCTCAAGGATTCCGAGGTGACTCTCACAGCTCCCGAAAAGAGCGGATTTAACTTTAAGGGCTGGAAGATCGGTAATGACATCGTATCTGAAAGCAAGATATATAAGCTTACGCTCACAGGCGAGACCACCGTGTTTGCAATATATGAAGCAAACAATACATCCATAATCAATGTAAACGACAATAAGTATTTCACAAGCGAAAGCCCCGATCTTACATTTGACGGCAATGCTTTCGTGCTCTCGAATGCCGGACTGAATATCTATCAGATGGCACAGGTATATGACGTAAGCGAGATAACATTCGTTATGTACGGCATGGACAACTACGGCGATCCGAACGGAAACCTCCGCATACGCCTTGGCGCTGACGGTGAGGGCGGCTGGATGTTCTACTATAATCCTTTGTATAATTTCGGCGGTATCTTCACACATGATAATGAGTGGAATGAGGCAGGTGCCGTTCTCTTGAAGCCCGATCCTTCGGTTAAGACTAAGATAAGAATAGCTATTTCCGAGGATTCTGTAAGCATGTATTACAGCGTGATGGATGCATCAGGAAATTACGGTGAAGAAACGCTTCTTAATACTCTCAGCGTATCCAAAAAGGATCTTGCAATAGAGATATCCTCCTATAATTCCTGCGTAAGGATGGATTCGTTTGATATCAAGTATTTTAAGTCGGAAACAGTTACAAAGCCCATTACATCACAGGATGATCTCACAAGTGAAAGCCCCGCGCTTGATAAAAAGGAAAACGGAGATATACTTTTTGCAGGTTCAGGACTTTCAATATATGAGATAAAGGACATTACAGGTGTTAATGAGATCTCGTTTGTTATGTACGGAATGAACAATTACGGTGATCCGAGCGGAAACTTCCGCATACGCCTTGGCGCTGACGGAGAGGGCGGCTGGATGTTCTATTACAGCCCGTTCTACAACTTCGGAGGAATATTTAACGGAGATAACGAATGGAATAACGGAGCACCCCTTGTAAGACCTGCAGCATCTGATACGGTAAAGGTAAGACTTGTTATTTTGCAGGATTCTGTAAGCATGTATTACAGCATCAAGGATGCATCGGGCAATTTTGGTGAAGAAATACTTCTTAGAACTATCAATGTAGAAGGTAAGGATCTTAAGGTTCAGATCTCCTCTTACGCATCCTATATCTACATTTCCAATCTTACGGTAAAATACGTAAATAAATGAGATGATATATCATCTGTATCTGACGGCTTGACAGCTGAATAAAAAGGTGACATGGTAAGATACCCTGTGTTGGGGTATCAAGCCATGTCACCTGTTTTTTATTGGCGGAGATAATATTTTGGTCTCACATCATTGACAAATGTACAATTATGCGGTAAAAATTCGTATTTATACCTTTTCACCGCACATATTGCGCTAAAAATATTGAATTTTGCCTACAGAATATAAATTGCAGCAATTTTTCAGTGCAATTATATATATCATTATGAGCTCAAAATTGTTTTTTAATATGTATTGACAAGTTCATGTAAATGAACTATAATAGTTAATGTAAGTGAACTTCTTGAAAAGCGGAGTGGAAAATGAATCGAAACGACAGATCATGGAATCCATGGCACGGCTGCCGAAAATGCTCGGAGGGATGCCAAAATTGCTATATGTTCTTTCTCGATAAAGCACGGGACAGGGACGGCGGCGAGATACACAAAAACAAGACAGATGCGAATCTGCCGATAAAAAAAGACAGGCAAGGCAATTATAAAATAAGATCGGGCGAGTTTGTCCGTGTTTGTATGACGAGTGACTTCTTTCTTGAAGAAGCTGACGAGTGGCGCTATGAGGCGTGGGAGATGATCAGGCAACGACCAGATGTTACCTTCTCACTTCTGACTAAAAGAGCTTATCGCATCAGGGAATGCTTGCCGCCCGATTGGGGTGACGGCTGGGAGAATGTATTTATTGCCGTTTCTTGCGAGGATCAGAGAAGAGCTGATGAGCGTATCCCTCTTTTGCTCGACATTCCTGCCAAGCATAAATGGGTGAGCTTAAAGCCATTTATAGGTGAGATGGATCTCGAAAAGTACCTTGTAACAGGGCAGATCGAAACCGTACTTGCAGGCGGCGAGAATTATGAGGGAATGCGACCTCTGCACTACGAATGGGTAAAAAAGATCTATGACCAATGTATTGCGTACAATGTGGAGTTTATATTCGGGCAAACAGGAAATGTGTTTGTCAAGGATGGCAGGACATATTACATAAAGGACACGAAAACGCAGATAGACCAAGCACTTGCATCGGGATTGCAAAACAGAGATATACATAACAAGGAGAATACACAAATGACAAAAGAAGGAATATATGAATTTATAGCAAGACAAAAAACTTCGCTCATTTCGTCAGTTGGCGAGGACGGATATCCAGCAACAAGAGCCTTGATACAGCCTGTGCTCATCGACGGAAACGACATTTATTTTGCCACATATACCTCGTCGAGAAAGGTGGCGCATTATCGAGCTGATTCCAAGGCGTGTGTATATTTTTACGAGAAAGGCAGAAGCTTCTCGGGCGTGGAGATCAAGGGAAATATGCTTGTCTTGACCGATCAGGCAACAAAGGAACGGTTTTGGAAGCCGTTTTTTAACCGATTTTACAAAAAGGGCGTGACCGATCCTGATTACTGCATTTTGAAATTTACGGGCTTTGAAGCGCAGTGGTTTACAAATCAGAGAACTGAGACTATCAAGCTGTGAGGACATTTATATGAACAAATACACAAACGCCAATATAATTTTTTCAAAATTTTCAAGAGATTACATTGGTCTGAAAAAGGATCTTCCCATCCGTCCGAGCGAGATGGGTGTGCTTAATCTCGTAAGCCACAGAGAGGGTGACTTCACACCGCTAATGCTTGCCGAAATGATCGGCGTTTCAAAGCCGATGATCACGGCGCACATTCAAGTGCTTCTTAGAAAAGGCTATATTTACAAAGAAGGATCAGGCGTTGATAAGAGGAGCTTTTTCGTTCGTCCGACAGAAAAGGGAAGAGCACTTGCCGATAAATTTGAAGCAAGGCAGACCGAATACTTAAAAACGATCGAAGCAAGCCTCGGAAAAGAAAAATTTGATGAACTTGTCAGCCTGCTTTGTGAAACACAGGAGATACTTAAAAATATGAATGAGGTGGAATATGAAAAAGCTTGAATTTTATCCAAAGCATCCGTCTGATGCAAAAACATTTATGATCGAAACCACGGCTATGCCGATGCTCTCGCAAAATGCGCCTTTTTTCGCAAAGACACTTTGCGATGAGTTTTATGCCGATGCCGACAGCTTTTACGAAAAATATGCAGATAAACGCTTTGAGGTGACAGGCATTGCAAAAAAGATAGGTCCCGATATCCATAACAAGCCGTCCATTGAGCTGTCTGACAGTGTAAGCGGTCAGACCTATGCACTCGTGATCTTTCCTTCGGATGACCATTACAGCAAGGTCAATATCGGAGATGGGGTAGTTGTTCGTGCAAATTACCTTGTCATGAGTAATCAATATGGTGTTGTTATGAAGTTCAGCGAGCTTGTTTCGGTGGAAAAATGAGCAAGATAATCTTAAACTACCCGTTGTTTGACGGGGAAAGGATCATAGAAAACGCATCGGTCGTCATCGACGACGGCATTATCACTGCCGTGAAGGGATCCGAAAGCGTTGACAGCCGTTATTTTCTAATGCCCGGACTTATAGATGCACATACGCATATGACAAGTGCATATCAGATCCCGAATATGCTGAAGAGCGGTGTGGTTGCCACCTGCGATGTCTGTGCTCCGAGTGAGCTGGTTGCAAATTCCAAAGATCTTACGATCATATCATCTGCAGGTATGACCATGGGAACGCTTAACGGCAAGGGATATGTAAAAAAGGCGATCGAGAGCGGAGCAAAGTATATCAAGATATTGCTTTTTGAGCCCAATCTGATGCCAAAGGCGGCACTGAAGAGCATTTGCATTTCAGCACACGAGTGCGATCTTAAGGTCGCCGTGCATGCAACGAGCGTAAAGGCAGAGAAAATGGCAATAGAGTGCGGTGCGGACATTCTGCTCCACGTGCCGATGAGGGAAGAACTGCCGAAGAGCCTCGCTGAGGAGATAGCGGAGCGCGGCATTGCAGTTGCGCCGACGCTTGTAATGATGGAGGCGTTTTCTAACAGCGGAAGAAACGGATATTTGCCAGAGCACTACAAAAATGCTGAAAATGCCGTTCGTACACTTCACAAGTGCGGCGTCACACTGCTTGCCGCTACTGATGCAAACGACGGAAGCTTTGCGCCTGCTGTTGATTACGGCAGGTCCATGCACCGTGAAGCTGAGCTGCTTTGCAAGGCGGGTCTGACGCCCATTGAGGTCTTGATGGCGGCAACGAGTAAGGTATGCTCGGTGTTTGGCATTGTGGGACTTGGCTCTGTTACAGCCGGAAAGAGAGCCGCCTTGGTCTTGGTTGACGGCAGACCTGATAAGAATATTACAGCCATAAAAAGCATCAGGCAAATTTGGATAGATGGGGAGCAGAAATTATGAAGATCATCACGATAGAAGAGCATATACCGCTTAGGACCTTGAACATGGCACTTGCCAAATATCCGTCAGAGGATGCTGTGCGTACCTCGGCGGCAGGTGCGCCCGGACTGCCGTATTATCCTGATACGGAGCTTTATTGCAATATAGAAAAACGCATCGAAAATATGGATAAGCACGGAGTTACAAAGCAGATCCTTTCTGCTCCCGTTTGCACACAGCTTCTGCCCAAGGGTGAGGCTGGTGTGGTAAGTGAGGCAAACGACGAGCTTGCATCGATCGTAAACGGTCACAAAAATCGGTTTGGTGCGCTTGCAACGCTTCCGTGGAAAAATGTCGGAGCTTCGGTAAAAGAGCTTGAAAGAGCGGTTACAAAGCTCGGATTTCAAGGCGTTGTGCTTGCAGGGCGCGCCTCGGGTGAGGATGCGTTTTTAGATGACAAAGCATTTTTGCCTATTCTGGAGGCGGCTGAAAGCCTGAATGTGCCTATATATATCCACCCCGCACCGCCGATGACGAGCGTTCAGAAAAGCTATTATGACGGACTTGGCGACAGACTAAGCGCAAGGCTTTCGCTGTATGGCTGGGGCTGG
>CAZVUD010000038.1:0-14684 GCA_964629615.1 uncultured Clostridium sp.
AGAGAGGGCAGACCCTTTACATTCTATCACTATATGATCGATCTCAAGGGCGGACCTTGCGTTTATAAGCGTATTTCGGGCTGTGGATCGGGTACGGAATATATGGCGGTAACACCTTGGGGAGATCTTTATCCCTGCCATCAGTTCGTTGGTAAGGAGGAGTTCAAGCTCGGAAACATCTGGGACGGAGTTCAAAATACCGAGCGTGTTGAGGAGTTTGCCTCCTGCAATGTTTATACAAGACCCGAATGCCGCGATTGCTGGGCAAAATTATATTGCTCGGGCGGATGTGCCGCAAATGCATATAATTCCACAGGCTCGGTAAAGGGAGTTTACAAGTACGGCTGTGAGCTGTTCAAAAAGAGGATGGAATGTGCCATCATGCTTGAGGTCGCAAAGACCTTGGATGCGGAATGAATACCCCTATCTGCGATTTTGTAAATAAATATAAAGAAGAGTCTTTTGTCAGATTGCACATGCCGGGACACAAGGGACAGGGAGCTTTGGGCGTTGAGAGCAGGGATATCACCGAAATAAGCGGTGCGGACGTGCTCTATAGCGCCGACGGCATAATATGCGAAAGCCAGAATAACGCCGCGCACCTTTTCGGTACGGCGAAAACCTTGTATTCCTGCGAGGGATCGTCACTTTGTATAAGGGCGATGCTGTATCTTGCTGCAATTGAGGACACGGGTCATGCGCGTCACCGCGTGCTTGCGGCGAGAAATGCGCACAAGTCGTTTTTTTCGGCTTGCGCCTTGCTTGATCTTGATATATCATATATCGGAGGCAGTGAATACGGCTGCCCTGTTGTATCCAATGTTACGCCAAACGATGTCCGCAGATCCATATGCGAAGAAAAGGGCAATATTGCATGCGTATATATCACGTCTCCCGATTATCTCGGAAATATATCGGATATAAAGGGTATATCGGAGGTGTGCAGCGAATTTGGCGTTACATTGATCGTTGATAATGCCCATGGCGCATATCTGAATTTTCTTGATACATCCATGCATCCCATATCTCTCGGAGCTGATATGTGCTGTGATTCGGCGCATAAGACATTGTCTGTTTTGACAGGTGGAGCATATCTGCATCTTTCAAGCCGCGTGTCTGAGAGAGTGATGAGAAATTCTGAGAGAGCCATGTCGCTCTTTGCTTCCACAAGCCCGTCTTATCTTATATTGCAGTCGCTTGATGCGGCTAATCTGTACATGTCTGACGGATACAGGGACAGATTGCGCACATGCGTGGAAAATGTCGGCAAAACAAAGAAACAGCTTATGGATGCAGGATTTGAGCTTACGGGTGACGAGGGGCTGAAGATCACGGTTGCCGCAAAATCCTATGGTTATACGGGATATGAGCTTGCAAAGTATCTTTGGGATAACGGGATATCCTGCGAATTTGCAGACCCGGATCTCACGGTTATGATGATCACACCAAATATTGCACAAGATGAGCTTTTGCGCCTTGTGGAGATTATGACAGCTCTTCCTCGCAGAGCCTCTATTGAGTCCTGTCCGCCGCATATGACCCTTCCGCGTGTGGCTATGAGCGTAAGGGAGGCTGTGATGTCGGATTTTGAGACACTTCCGCTTTGTGATTGCCGCGGCAGAGTGCTTGCACAAGAGTGCGTGTCCTGTCCGCCTGCCGTTCCTGTTGTGGCTTGCGGCGAGATCATAGACGATGACGCAATTGATGTGTTCAGATATTACGGCATCGAAAAGCTCAAGGTCGTGCGTTGATCTGAATATTTTCATATAACGATAGCTTTTGTTCCTCGGCGTAGTATACGCCGAGGAATATTTCTTTTGCGTCGGAATATCCGTTTTGGGCAAGGGAATAGGATAGCCAATCAAGGTCCTTGCCTGTCCGCTTTAGATTTTCATGCATTATCCGACCGTCAAGTATCAGCTCCACCCCTATGTGAGATGCTTTGACGGGTATCTTCATATCTGTCGGAGTCACGGGGCGAAATGCTGCATGCGGCAGAACAGAGAGCTTGCCGTTGACCTCAAATATGGCGGTCTGTATCTCGTCAAGGTCAAAATATCCCATCTCGCGGCACATAAGCAAGAATTCCGAGAGATCAAGCTTGGCTTTTTTGAGGTTTTCCCTGTACAGCTTGCCGCTGTCAAATAATACCGTGGGAGCTCCGTTTATATATTTTCTTGTCCGAGGCAGCTTGCTTGATGCGGTATTTATCATTACAGACAGTATACCGTATATGATCAGGGCTGTAAGCGGCTTATGCGGCTCTTCAAGCTCGGTTGCAAGCTCGGCGGCAATAGAGCCTATCGTGATGCCGTTTACGTAGTCAAAAAAATCCAATTGCGATATCTGCCTGTGACCTGTGAGCTTGGTCATAAGAAAGAGAGCGGCGACAGATAATACCGAGGATAATAGCAATTTTAAGATATCCATACGAGTTTCCTTTTTTACATGATTTTTGACGGTATAAGCAAAAAATATTCCTTTTTGCTTAAGCCACTCGCTTTTCAATTTACAAGAGCGCGATATGCAAGATATATATTGACAAAGTCGGATATATTTGATATAATCGTGGTATTGATCTGTTTTTTGGAGATGTATATGAAGAATAAATATAACAAGACCATAGTCGCGTGCTTTATCGGCTATATCGTGCAGTCGATAGTATGCGTGTTTGTTCCTCTTTTGTTCCTTACATTTGAGGAGAGCTATAATATACCTGTCGAGAAGATAACATTGCTTATAAGCGTGACATTTATCGTGCAGATAATCACAGACCTTGCGGCGACATTTTTTGTTGACCGTGTGGGATACCGTATATGCACAGTGCTTGCACATGTCTTTGCCGCGCTTGGGCTTTTGCTCCTTCCGATATTGCCCGAGATAATGAGCGATGCATTTGTGGGCATCCTTATCGCAGTAATTCTGTATGCGGTGGGCGGCGGACTTATAGAGGTCGTCATCAGTCCTGTTGTGGAGTCCTGCCCAAGTGAGCATAAGGACAAGCGCATGAGCCTTCTGCATTCCTTCTTTTGCTGGGGAAGTGTCGGGGTGATAGTGATATCGGCACTGTACTTTCTTGTGTTCGGAATTGAGAATTGGCGATATCTTTCATTTATCTGGGCGATCATTTCTGCATTCAACGCGGTGTTTTTTATGTTCGTTCCCTTGCAAAACATAGTAGGGGACGGGGAAAAGGGGCTTGGACTGACAGAGCTTATATCAAAGCCGAGATTCTGGCTGTTCTTCCTTATCATACTGTGCGCAGGAGCATGTGAGGCGGGAATATCCCAATGGGCATCTGTGTTTACAGAACAGAGCCTTGGGATATCCAAGTCACTTGGGGATATACTTGGTCCTGCCATATTTGCCGCTATGATGGGTCTTTGCAGGCTTTTATACGGAAGATCGGGAGAAAATGTGGATCTCACGGTATCCATGACCGTGTGCGGAGCCTTGTGCATAGTTTCATATCTTCTTGTGTCTCTTGTGCCCTCTCCCATGATATCATTGCTCGGCATGGCTATGTGCGGATTTTCGGTCGGACTTATGTGGCCCGGAACATACAGCATGGCGTCTGCAGGTATAGAAAGGGGCGGAAATGTGATGTTTGCATTGCTCGCACTTGGCGGAGACCTTGGATGTGTCAGCGGTCCTGCCGTTGTCGGCACGGTGTCGCAGGCGTTTGGCGGAAACATGAGGGCAGGAATACTTTGCGCCGCGCTCTTCCCGATCACACTTACCTGTGCATGATAATATGCGGCAGAATGTATAAAAAAGATAAAAAATGAGATATATCACCAATTGATACGGTACTCTTTGCAAAAAATTGGAGTATTTTGGGGATTGACAATTTTAGACGTCGGTGATATAATATGTGAGGAATTAAAATTGAATATATACACGGATCGGTTCTGCCGTGCGGCAGATAAGAGGGAAGTTCGGTGAAAATCCGTCGCAACTGTCATTACCGTAATGGGATATACAATATCCGCTGAGTCGGAATACTTGCCGATCTGTGTTTATGGTCTTGCGCCTTTATGGCGCGGCGTTTTTGGACAAGAAGAGCGTAGCCGTTTCCTTATCTTGAATGGGTGTAGTGTACCCATTTGCATATAGGGGATAGCTGCGCCCGTTTGCATTTTTGCAAAGGGGCTTATTTTATTTATGTCGGAGGATATATGGACAGCAAAAGGTATGATAAGAATGCATGCATAGTATTGCTCCGCGACAAGAGCACTGCCTTAAAGGATATGGGCGAGGACAGACTTCCGAAGCGTTCGGACTTTTCAGAATGTGAGGTGGTAGCCATAAAATCGCATCTTGGACCTTGGCCGCGTGCGCTTGAGGCGGCAGGACTCAAGGATATTCGAAATGACGGCTTTGCTGAAAGGAAAAAGCAAAAGAGGATAGATGCCAAAAGGCGAAAGACAATGGCTAAGATCTCGTATGGGGGATCGGACACTGATAAGTGATCATATAACAGAACTTATATAAATACAAAAAAGAAAGAGGTAGAAAAAATGAAAAAAGTATTATCTGTTATCATTATGGCGGCAATGATAATGTGCATGCTGTCGGTATGCGCTTTTGCAGCTGCTGATTCTGCATCGGCAACGGAGGTGTATGTTACTATAGTGGACGGCAACGGCAAGCTCGCTATGGCACACGAGGCTATTACCGTTACAGACAAGGATGGGGATGGCACCATTACTGTAAATGACGTGCTTATCTGCGCACACGACGCTGAGTACGATGGCGGCGCGGCTGAAGGATATTCGAGTGTAGAGGGTACTTGGGGACTGAGCATCGAAAAGCTCTGGGGCGTTGCAAACGGCGGCTCATACGGCTACTATGTAGACAACAATATGGCTATGAGCCTCAGGGACACTGTGAATGACGGCTCAAGCGTAAATGCGTTCATATACACTGACGCTGCTACATATGCAGATACATATTGCTTCTTTGATAGTGAGAGCGTAAGTGTAAAGGCAGGGGAGAGCATCTCTCTTACACTTTCAAAGTATTCCTGGAATGCTGCTACCAATACCAATGACAAGGTAGCTGTAAGCGATGCTGTAATAACCTTAAACGGCGTTGACACACAGTATAAGACAGACGCAGAGGGAAAGGTGACCGTAACTCTTGATGAGGGCGGCGAGTTCATTATCAGCGCAAGAAGTGACAGCGCAGTTCTCGTTCCCCCTGTATGCGTTGCAAGTGTTGAAAAGGCAGAGGATCCCAATGGCGGATCTACTACATCCGCACCCGAAGGTACTGTGACCGAAGAGAACAGCACGACAGCTGAGGCAACAGAAGAAAAGAGTGGATGCGGAAGCGTTATCGGATTTTCCGGCATCGCCATCATCGCTCTCGGCGCGGCATGCGTTATAAGAAATAGGAAGGATGAAGAATAAGCTTCTTTTGGCAGGAGCGTTCTTTATCTCCTGCTTGCTTTTGATATCAGGTTGCATTCCTGCATATGCAAAGGAAGCGGATAAGTATACCGTCACGGATATCGAGTATATTCGTGACGGTATACTTGCAACTGTGAGCGACGGCACTGCGCAGTCTGTCCAGAGCATTGCGGATAAATATCTTGCGGATGACATCGGCGGAGCGGCGGAATGGTATGCTATCGCGCTGTCACAGACATACAATGTGGATCTCTCCTCGTACGAGAAGGCACTTGCTTTGTATGTAAGGGAAAACGAGATACACTCCGCTTCCACAAGACTGAAGCTTGCACTTACTCTGTCTGCTGTCGGAAGCACGGATGGATACATACTTAAGACCCTTGACGACTCGGTCGGCAAAATGGGTATCATGAGCTATGTTTTCGGACTTCACATATTAAATAACGGCTATAAGAGCGAGATACACAGTACAGACACGATAAAAGACAAGCTCTTGTCCATGCAATTGCAAAACGGTGGCTGGGCGGTCATGGGAGAATCTGCGGATGTGGACGTCACTGCCATGACGTTGCAGGCACTCTCTCCTTATTATGAGAGTGATGAAAGCGTGCGCAATGCGGTAGACCGTGCCTTGGAAATGCTTTCATATTGTCAATTGCCCTGTGGCGGATATCAGAGCTATGGAAAAAATAATGCCGAGAGCGCCGCGCAGGTCACGATCGCACTATGCGGACTCGGGATAGATATAGATACAGACGAAAGATTTATAAAGAACGGAAACACGGTTCTTGACGGCATGCTGAAATATCTTTGCGATAACGGAGGATTTTCGCATGACGGAGGAGAGCCTGACGAAAACGCGACCGTGCAGGCATTTTTTGCTTTGTCGGCATATCTGCGCGCAAAGGACGGCAAGGGAAGCCTTTATATATTGGATAATGCCGATCCTGAAAACGCAAGGATACCGAATGACAGTGACACTGACATTGACGTGCCCGACGGCACAGAAAATACAGAGTCCGATATCAGCGAGGATGCAGGGCAGAATGACACTGCAGACAAGCCCAAAGTGACATACAAATTATGGGCTTGTATCATATCTGTGTGCGCGGCATTGATGCTATGCGTGATACTCTTTATATTGCGCAGGCTTAGTTTTAAAAATGTCATTGCGATACTTATCGTTCTTGCGGCTGTGATAGCGTTTTTTGTCTTTACCGATATCTCATCCCCAAGTGATCATTACAATGAGGATGTCACGCGCAACGGTGTGATCGGACAGGTCAGCATGACTATAAGATGTGACACTATTGCAGGCAGAGATGAGCACATACCGTCAGACGGGGTGATACTTGATGTTACGGAGCTTGATATATGTGAGGGCGACACGCCCTATACAGTGCTTGCCGATGCGGCGAGAAAATATAAGATACAGTATGAAAATTCGGGAAGCTCAAAGCTTGTATATATATCGGGTATAAATTACATCTACGAATTTGATTTCGGCGATCTTTCGGGCTGGGTCTACACCGTAAACGGCAAACAGCCAAGCGTCGGGGCAGGGGAATATAAGCTTGAGCCCGGAGATGTCATTGAGTGGCATTATACCCTGAACCTCGGCGAGGACATAAAAAATAACGAAAAATAATAGCTGAAAATAATGAAAGGAGAGGAGCATGAGAGGCTTAAACGATAAGGATCCGATTGCGGTATGCGTATATTTTGCGGCAGTTATAGGCTGTGTTATGTTTACAGATGATCCGATACTGATACTGTCCGCACTCATAGGCGGATCCCTGTATTGCGTCGCGGCGAAAAGACAGCGCGGACATATGTGGTTTTATGTGCTTATGTTCCTCATAATGACGCTCATAAATCCCATATTCTCGCACAACGGCATGACGGTCCTGTTTTTTGTAAACGACACCCCCATCACATTGGAAGCCACCGTATACGGAGCTGTGAGGGCAATATGCATAGTGACATCTCTGTATCTGTTTATGATATTTTCCGACATAATGACGAGGGACAAGCTCTTGTACGTGCTTGGAAGATTGTCGCCGCAAGCCGCTCTTGTGATGAGCATGAGCATAAGATATGTTGCGCTTCTGCGCGACCGCGCAAAAAAGATAAAGGACGCGCAAAGGGCGATCGGACTTTACGCGGACGGCGATATATTTTGCAGGATAAAGGGAGATCTGCGCGTGTTTTCCATACTTGTGACATGGGCGCTGGAAAACGGCATTACAACGGCGGACAGCATGGAGGCAAGAGGATACGGAAGCGGAAAGCGAACTTATTATTCAATGTTCCGCATGCGCGCGGATGATGTGATATTCATGATATTCTCGCTGCTCTGCCTTTCTCTTGTGATAGCGGCGTCGGTCATGGGAAAGATAGAGTTCAGGTTCTATCCGAAGCTTAGCATGATGGAACCGTCATATCTTGGCATAGCGGCATATTCGGCATTTTTCGCGCTTTGCGTGACACCTGCATTTATTGAAGTAAAGGAGAGGATAAAATGGACATACTTGAGATCAAGGATCTGAGCTTTTCATACCCGAATTCAAAACGGCTGTGTGTGGATCATGTATCCTTTTCTGTGCGCGAGGGTGAGATGGTATTGCTGTGCGGAAGGACGGGCAGCGGTAAAAGCACGCTTCTGCGCCTTATAAAGCACGCCCTTTCTCCTAAGGGAGATATGAATGGCGAGGTGACAGTGTGCGGAGAGGCGCGCGACAAGGTGTCGCCGCACAGGGTCGGATTTGTCATGCAACGAACTGACGAGCAGATAGTTACGGATAAGGTGTATTCCGAGCTTGCCTTCGGGCTTGAGAGCATTGGCACAGATCCCTCGGTCATAGCCGCAAAGATCGCCGAAACGGCGACGTATTTCGGCATTGAGGATAAGCTTTATGAGGATGTATCAAAGCTCTCGGGCGGACAACGACAGCTTTTGAATATCGCTTCCGTCATGACGACAGACCCTGATATACTTATACTTGACGAGCCTACATCTCAGCTTGATCCGATAGCGACATCCGAGCTGTACGCCACAATAAGAAGGCTCAACCGCGACCTCTCGCTTACCGTTATAATAGTTGAGCACAGGCTGGATGAGCTGATATGTGAATGCGATCGCATGATAGTTATGGATAATGGCAGTATCATGTATGACGGCGCCCCTCGGACGGTAGTGTCGAAGATCGAGCCTGACAGCCGCATGATGCTCTATATGCCACCGTCTGCACGTCTGCATGCAAGGCTTGGATCACATGGTCAGCGCCCATTGTCGGTGCGTGAAGGACGAAGCTTTATAAGAGAAAATTACGGCGCGCAGAATGTGTCCTTGCCGCGGAAGGGATGCACCGAGGGAGAAGCGGCACTTGAGCTTTCGTCTGTATATTTCAGATACGGCAAGGACAGTAAGGATGTATTGCGCGGGCTTGACCTTACCGTTTATAAAAATGAGATATTCTGCCTTTTCGGCGGAAACGGATCGGGCAAGACCACAGCATTGCATTGTGCGCTTGGCACACTCTCGCCTTATGCAGGCAAGATAAAGCTGTTTGGCAAGCGTATACGGCAGTATACAGATCGCGAGCTTCACGGAGAATGCATATCCATGCTTCCGCAGGACGTGCAGTGCCTTTTCCTTAAAAACACGGTGCGCGAGGAGCTTTCTGACGCAGGGATAGACATAGACTGCCCTGATGATCTGTTTGATATGAGAAAATACGCGGACATGCACCCGTATGATCTTTCGGGCGGAGAGCAGCAGATGCTCGGACTTATGAAGGTCATGGTTAGATCTCCGAGGATACTTGTGCTGGACGAGCCGACAAATGCCCTTGATGCAGAAAAAAAAGCAAGGCTCAAAGAGACCTTGCAAAGAATAAAGGAGCGCGGCGTTACGCTGTTGATCGTTACCCACGACATAGAATTTGCATCCGAATGCGCAGACAGGTGTGCCATGCTCTTTGACGGACGCATAGTTTCCTGCGCCGAGCCGCGCGAGATGCTTCCCAAAAACAGATTTTACACGACCTGCATCTCCAAAATGACAAAGGGATATTTTGAGGGTGCGGTGACGGTGGATGACGCATTTGAGATTTGCCGCAAATGCGACTTGGAGGGAAAAGCGTGAGGGTCATAAAAAATTCGAAACTCAGAAAGATACTGAAGCTTGCCCTCATCTGCGTGCTCATTCCCGTGACGGTCGTAGTCGGGGAGCGACTGTTTGGAAACAGCGGACATATATATGTTTCGTTTGCCGTGGCAGTCTTGACCTGCCTTCTGTTTTTGACGGGATTTGATAAGCGCGAGATAGGCTCAAGGCGAGCGGTCATAATATCTGTCATGACCGCGCTTTCGGTCATAGGCAGATTTATACCCTTCTTCAAGCCCGTAACGGCGTTGACGATAATATCGGGAATGTATCTCGGGGCGGAATCCGGCTTTTTTGTCGGTGCGTTTTCGGCGCTCATATCCAATTTTTATTTTGGTCAAGGACCGTGGACGCCGTATCAGATGCTTGCTTGGGGAGTAATAGGACTGATCTCGGGTCTTGCGGCGAAGCCGCTGAAAAAGAGCAGGGCATTGCTCCTTTCCTACGGCGTGATATCGGGCGCTTTGTTTTCTGCCGTAATGGATATATGGACTGTTTTGTGGTATAACGAGTCATTTGACATGGCTCTGTATCTTGGAGCCGCGGTGACGGCTCTGCCGCACACATTGCTCTATGCCGTGTCAAATTTCATATTTTTGATGCTGATGGCAAAGCCCATCGGCGAGAAGCTTGAAAGAATAAATATAAAATACGGTCTGTGAGATAAATGTGATGTTGCATTCCGTTTTTTACCGCTTTTTTGAAAAAAGCTTGGCAAAAAACTTTCTGGCATGTTATGGATTGATTTTTGTAAATTACGTTGACGTGTCGAATGACAAAATTTTAAGAACGGTTGGCAAAAAACTTCCCCGCATGTTATGGATTGCTTGAGTTTATTGCATAGCCGTGGAATAAATATAAATTCAATGTTATGCGGACTGTCGGCAACTTGCTTGCATTCGTCAGTCCCTACAGATTATCATAATAATATTGAACATTATGTTGACATGAAATGATCGGTATCTTGTTGTTTTTACGGACCGGCGTCCCCGACGGTCCGTAATAATATTGTTTTATGATTACTTTATATAACTACAGGTCCATAAAATCTATAACCTCCGTGGAGGCGAACTGCGTTTGCCTATTCCTAAGCCTTCTCCTCTATCGCCGCGATCTTGCCGAAGATGCGGCGGTATTTTTCGCTTGGAAATTTAAGGCGCCTGTCGTATGTCATGATGCCGTTCTGCTCCTGCTCCACATCGGTCAGCTGTGTGTAGCAATAGCCGAATATGCGCTTGTTTGAAAGAAGCGCGTCGGTAAGACCCTCAAGCCTGTCGAAATATCCCTGCTCGTCGGTTACCGATTCGCCGTATCCCCACGCATCGCCGCCTGCGGCGACTGCCCATTTGATGCCGCCGTATTCACTTACGAATACAGGCAGGGAGGTGTCAAAATGCTGCCTGTGCGGATCTGACCGCGCTATCTGATCGCGTATCACGCCGCGCGCGGCGTCCTTGTAATTGTCTTTAAATCTCTCAACATCCTGCTCATAGTCGTGAACGTCGAAAACATCTGTGCGCGACGTCGGGAAAGAGCCGCTGTCGGCAATGACTATGCGCGTATTGTCAATAGCCTTTGTGACATCGTATATCGCGTCTATCAGTTCAACAGAGTGCTGTCTGCCGCAAATGTCCCATGTTTCGTTAAAGGGGCACCAGCCGATTATCGAGGGGTGAGAGAGATCGCGCTCCAATTCCTCCAGCCACTCGGGGAGAAAATATTTTATGTTTTCAAAACGCGTGTAGTCAAATCCCCAGTTGCCCGCCTCGCCGAATACCATGTATCCCAGCCTGTCGGCGTGATACAGAAATCTCGGCTCAAATACCTTTTGGTGCAGGCGCGCGCCGTTAAATCCGCAAGCCATGGAGGTCTCAATGTCGTAAATGAGCGCCTCGTCCGAGGGCGCGGTGTATATGCCGTCGGGGTAGAAGCCCTGATCGAGAACGAATCTGCCGAATACAGTCTTGCCGTTTATCATAATGCCGTGCTCTATGTCAAGGCTGACCTCGCGCAGACCGAAATATCCGTACATAATGTCTGTGGTGTCGCCCTTGGAAAGTTCAAATTTCAGGTCGTACAGCCTGCCGTGACCCACCTCCCAAAGGTGTTCTTCGCTAAGCGAAATGTGTATCCTGCATGTGTCCGATAGCATCCTGCATGCGGCACTGCCCATCTCCTTGCCCTCGTAGTACGCCGTCACCTTGAGATCGCCCAAAATACTCTCCTTGTTGCCCTTGACCTCAAGAGTCACCGACCTATCGCAAACAGAGGGGAAAGCCCTGTAAGAGAGAATATGAGCCGCAGGACATGCCTCCAGCCATACAGTCTGCCATATGCCCGTCGTTCTTGTGTAGAAACAGCCGTATGATGACAGGCGCGTGGATTGCTTGCCTGCAAATTGCTTGCCCGAGCGCACATCGTCCTCGGCATATATTGTTACGTAATTGCCGCTGTCGGCAAGAAGATCGGTTATGTCAAAAGCCATGGGTGTGTAGCCGCCGCTGTGCACACCTGCAAGCCTTCCGTTTATATATACATGTGTTTTGTAGTCGCATGCGTCTATGTGCAGTATGATGCGCATGCCGCCCCACTCTTTCGGTATGTCAAGATCTCGCCTGTACCACACGGCATTCATGAAATCCGTGTGCCCAATGCCCGAAAGCCTTGATTCAGGGCAGAAGGGAACGCATATTTGCGAATCAAGCGCGGCGCGCTCCTGAAAATTCTTTTCCTGACCTTGGCGAGCGTTGTCTATCTCAAAATCCCATGTGCCGTTGAGATTCAGCCATTGCTCCCTGCGCCTGTCGGGACGCGGATGCTCACATCTCGGAATATTATTCATTTTGATGATCCCCCTTTAACGAGAAACTTTTTTCACGTCGATTATAGCACAAAATAAATTAATTTTCAATACAGAATGTGAATTTTCGGAAAATAAAAAGCAACAAAAGACATTGCACGGTCAAAAAATGCAGACCTTGTTAAACAATTTTTCATAAAGTGTATAAAATTCAGCAATATTTTATGCAGATTTAACAGTTTAAAAACCGAATTTTGTTGAAAATACCGTATTTTTTTTTTTTTTTTTTTTTTTTTTTTTTTTTGTCGAGGACTTGACAAAAAGTTTGTTATGTAGTATCATATAATAAACTGTGATACGTTTGGCAGATTTTGTAGTATTTTGCGGGGGCATTAGGCTGCAAAACACTGTTAGACATATCTTTTTGGTAGGGATCCATAAAACTTTAAAGACTTGTTTGAGCTGTGCTCATTTTTAAGCGGGGTAACTGTATCCTCCGCTTGGTGAGCAAAGATGGGGCAGGGCTTTATCGTCGTATCCCTGAAAAAGACAATTTTATAAAGGTAGGAGGATTTTTTATGAGATCGAGATCACAGGGTAAGAAGGGATTTACGATCGTTGAGCTCGTAATAGTTATCGCGGTTATTGCGATACTTGCAGCGGTGCTCATACCGACGTTTATCGGACTTACTAAAAAAGCGAATAACTCCGCTGATATGCAGATGGTGACTAACATCAATAAGCAGCTTGCAGCGGCAGAGTTACTTGAAGGCAAGAATGTGACTATGCATGATGCGGTTATGGATGCGGCAAGCGCAGGCTATAACCTTACAGCACTGCTTTCAGCAAACAATAGTGAAAACACTATACTTTGGAGCCAGGAATATGACAGATTCTTTGCTGTAAACGAAAAGGGCAAGGTAGTTGCAGGCAAAGAGGACGTTGAGTTCAAGAAGCTTGAAGATTACGGCAAGGATATAACTCTTTGGACTATCAGCACAACTGTTGCAGAAGATAGCAAATATTCCGTATACTATTGCGGTGAGGATAATGCTGATATTACAACAGCTGTCGGCTTCGATGCAGGTGACAAGGTAGTAAACGTTACATACACAGGTAATGCCGACGTTATCATTCGCACAAATATTAAAAAGAATGATAGCACCCTTATCGGCAACCTTACTGTTAATAATGCAGAAGGCTCTGTTACACATTACGGTATGGTAAATGAGCTTACTGTAGAAAATGCAAAGACCTACACCGAGTGCGGATATGTATATAATATCACTAAGGCATGGAATGGTACATTCAAGGCTAACGGCGCGCAGTTCCATCAGCCTGCAAAGACAGAGGAAAAAGACGGCACTAAGAAGGTTATCGGTGTTGAAGAGCTTGTAAAAGTAGAAGGCACAGCTTCTTATGGCGTGCACTATGACGCAGATAACAACAAAGTGTGCGATCTTTGCAACAAAAACACATGCGACCACAAGATGAGCGATCCTGTTGTAGTTCCGGCGACATGTGAAACTAAGGGTACCAGCTTCAGCCAGTGCTCAACATGCGGTTATGTAAAATATATCGTTACTGATGAGCTTAACCATGATTGGAAAGAGTTTGGGGCAATAGATGCAACTTGTACAACCGCCGGACAGAAGGCAGGTAAGGTTTGCTTACGCTGTGGAAAGAAAGAAGAAGGCGAAGTTATTTATCCTTTGGGACATGACTTTTCCGGTGCTACAGATGATACGTTTGCATGTAAACATGGCTGTGGTCTTACTTTAGGTCAATATAAAGAGACAGCTGTTACCGTAACGAGCCTCGAAGATCTTAAAAATATAGATTGGGAAGCAAAGGGAATTGACAAGAGAAAAGATCTTGTTACTATAATTCTTGGTGGTGATCTGGAGATAAAAGCTCACGAGTTCACAAGTATTTTCGGAACTGACTCCTTTTATTCTTGGTCAGAAAATGGTGAAACCAACTTTGTAAAGAGTATGAATGCAATGTTTGCCGTTGATCTCAATCTTGCCGGACATAAATTAACTGTTGAAGCAGTTCAAGAGGATTTTAATGGTTTGTATGTTTACGGTCAATTCAGAATCAATGGAATCTTGAATTCGAATAAAAAAGGCGAGTTAATACTTAAGGGTAAGCCCGAGGCAGGTGCGTTTATTAATACAGATATTCAAAATTCTAATATGAAATTTGATGATGTTAATGTGACATCGGATATCGACCTTATTTCCGGTGCACCTGATACTAAGGTAGAAATCAATAATACTAATTGGAATCTTAATTATCC
>CAZVUD010000039.1:0-14600 GCA_964629615.1 uncultured Clostridium sp.
CCTCTTATTATATCACCTTATCCCCTCTTTGTCAATACCGTTTGAGGAGATTTTTAAATATCGTCAACTTATAACAATGACACCGCGGCATGATCGCGTCAAAACTCACAATATACACAAAGCCGTGTATTTTTTAACATCCAAGAGGGCAAAATACAAGAAAAAGGAAGATATATGTTAAGACTCATACTCCGTACATTTATTATATATATGACCCTCGTGCTTCTCATGCGCATAATGGGCAAGCGACAGCTTGGTGAGCTTGAGCTGTCCGAGCTTGTCACCACCATACTTTTATCCGAGATAGCCACAGCTCCGATAACAGATCCCGACTCAAGCATATGGAACGCTGTCATTCCCATACTTATCATTTCATTTCTTGAGCTTTTTCTCTCATATCTGCTGCTGAAGATACCTCTTATGCGTCAGATACTGACAAGCCGCCCTTCAATAATAATAAACAAAGGTCGAATAGACAAGCAGGAGATGAAGCACTCACGCATAACCATAGACGAGCTTGTATCCCAGATACGGCAGAACGGCGTATACAGCATTCACGAGGTGGATTACGCCATACTTGAAAAGAACGGCAAGATGACCGTTATTCCGAAAAGCAAAAACCGCTCTCCCGACGCTCAAGCTCTTGGTCTGAGCGTCACGGATAGCGGCGTTATGCGTGTTATAATTGCAGACGGGCATACCGACGCAAAGAATCTGTCAGATCTCGGCAAGGATACCTGCTGGCTAAACAACAAGATCACGGATGTGGGAATATGCGAAAAGGACATATTTCTCATGACCCTTGACGATTCGGGCAAGATATTTATTCAAACGAAGGGAGGCGACATCCTATCACTCTGATATATGGCGGCAAAAGTCGCGCATGGGGCATTCGCCGCATTTCGGGGATCTTGCCGTGCATATATCTCTGCCGAACTGCACTATCCTGTGGCAAAAATCGCTTTGCTCTGACAGAGGTATGTATTCAGACATTATGCGTTCTGTTTTCACCGGATCCTTCATATCCTCGCCGTAAAATCCGAGTCTGCCGCATATGCGGATGCAATGCGTATCGGCAACGATACCGCCAATGCCGTATATATCGCCAAGCAACAGATTGGCTATCTTTCTGCCAACTCCCCTGAGCATAAGCAGCTTATCCATATCGTTTGGAACCATACCGCTGTACTCATGTGCCAAAGCTCCGCACGCGCTCTTTATATCCGACGCCTTTGTGTGATAAAGTCCGCATGGGCGGATGATCTCTTCAATTTTTTCAATATCGGCATCTGCAAGCTCGCACACTGTCGGGAACTCTGCAAAAAGCCTTTTGCAAACCATATTCACGCGGACATCGGTGCATTGTGCGGAAAGCCTGCCCATGACCATGAGCTTCCAACCGTTCTCTGCTCCTCCGCCCCACTCAAGGGCGCAAAGCGCATCGGGATATAGCTCTTCAAGCACATGTCTTACGCCCTCTGCAAGCCTTTTTTCTGTCATATCAGCCGACCATCCTTTCTAATACTCTATCTACAAGGTAATTATACTATACCGCCTGCATTTTGTCAATCGGCATTTTTTTGCAACAGTCTTTTTCTTATAATATCCGCATCAAGCTGGGTCAACCGTCCGTCACGATCCATATCACACTCATACGCTGATATTCCACCGCCTTTTTCTATATATAACAGGAGAGATACAAGATCTCCCACTCCGAGCACACCGTCACCGTCGCTGTCGCCCGTTGGGGATGGTGACAAAACATTACGTATGCTGCCCGACACATCTGATGATACTATATATCCATCCTTAAATGCCAGACAGTACAGCTCATCAGCCGAAGCATATATTTCTTCAAGAGAGTGACCGTCATATCTGTATATTCTGTCCTTTAAATTATAGTAGAGAGAATTTCCCACACTGATAACAGATGAAAAGGAATTTGCATAAAAGCGTCCCTCTTCGGATTTCGACCAATATCCCGTTATATCAAGTATCTTTTGAGTATTTCCCGTGTCGATATCCAAAGCCCGCAGTGATCGTGACGCGGCATGATTATCCGTAAAATACCATTTGCCTTGAAAATACGCAAAGCTTGTATCCACATCACAGAGGTGACCGTCAAAATATCCTTTATCTGCATGATCAAAAATTCCGTATGTCTTTATATCTGCATGCCCGAGCTCTTCCATTTCATTATAAGAGCGTAAAAAATTCTCGTGGCTCACATACCCCAGCCTATCTCCCTTATCATCCCATGTCACATCGATGTGATACCAAGTATCATCAATGCAGACGATATTCCACATATGATTTACCGTATCAGAATATGCAACATCCGATCTTATACCGCACATACAGAGCAGTGCCGCATACAGATAAGTATACCCTTGGCATGTTCCCCTTTTATATTTCAGCATGCTGTACATATCCTTGCTTTCAAGCGCAGTATCGTATTCGAAGTTTTCTATTATATGATCGTGCAGATACAGGCATATCTCAACATTACTCAAGCCCTGCGGCATATAAAAGAGTATCTTTCCAAGCCCGTTTGCGCAAAGATCATTCGCATATACTCTCTCCTCCTTGCTCATGACATACGTCGGATCCAGTGATACCACCCTGCCCTGCTTGTCGGATGTATAGGAAAAACTGCTACCGACATGGTACAGATCCCAATTTGATTTCATCACGCGCGTTACGGCAGAATACAGCTCATCTGTCTGAACATCAAGATCCAAAAGATATATGCTGTCCGAATATTCCAAAAGACCTGCATATATGCGCTCGTCCACACTTTCTTCGTCTATCTGTGCATTTTCTTCTGCCTTTGACGGCATGCATGCAAAGGCATGCGACATAAAAACCAATGCAAGGCACACCCAGAGCATTTTAAATGCATATGATAATATCTTTCTCATACAGAATTATATTGTGTCTTTTCTTCATATATGAGATATGAAAATAAAAAACAGAAGAGAGTTATGCGGAAATAAAATTTCGGGTAACTCTCTCTTTTCTATTTTCTATGAGTGATATTTTATTCGTCCTGAACTTGCGAAGCAACATAACTCGCCATAGGCGAATATAGCTTTGGCGTGATACTCCGAAAAAAGTATCACGCCAAACATCATAACTGTTTTTTTAAAAAGACCCGCCGAGCCGTGTATTTGAAGAAATGGAACCCTGTTTTCCAGGGCGGTGTCCTATCTCAGGCTTTACTGCTCCCAGCATCCCGCATGCGGTCGGGACAAGTCAACCGCTCCGCCACGGGGAGGTCTGCAAACCACCTTCGAGTCGAACTCCTTTGATCAGTTGTAGGTCTCAATCTGGCAAATATCACAAACTAAGCAGGATAAGATACAATATCAGTTATCGTAATCCTCTTCGCTGTCAAATCTGTCATCGAAGAAATCAGCTACCTTATCAAACTCATCATCGTCATCGATAGTTACGAAAACATCCTCGCCGTCCTCGTCCTTTTCCTTCTTCAAAACGACATACTCTACCGTTCCGTCCTCGCTTTCGCTGTCGTCAGCAGGTATCATTGCAAAATATTCAACGCCGTCGATAGTAGCTGTGTCAATAACCTCAAACTCTATCTCGTTGCCGTCCTCATCAGTAAGCGTGTAGAACTCGCTCTCGTAATTGTTATCCATATCAATACTACCTTCCTTTAAGTATTTTATTTCATCGTTTTAATTCTACCACAAAAAATATCATTTGTCAACGCAAAAAGCATCAAAAGCTGAGAACATCGGACAAAATATAGTTACACACAAAAAATCCCTTTTGTGTAAATGCGCATCTGCCGCCTTCAAGGGTCAGAAATTCGGGCGAATATTTTGCAAATGAAGCACCGAACTTCTCCATAAAATCGCACCCGAACACTCGCGCAAACTCGCCCATGTCCACACCGCGCTCCAGCCTCATTGCTAACATCACATATTCATTCATCTGCTCATTTCGGTCTATTATTTCGCGTGAGCTGATAATAGCATCGCCGCGTATATATGCGCCTATATCAGATGTATTCTCTATACGCTCACCATGCACAAAGGAATGTGCCGCCGCACCAAATCCAAAATAGTCCGAATATTGCCAATACTTCAAATTATGGCGCGACTCGTATCCGCTCCTTGAAAAATTGCTTATCTCATATCTATTATACCCTTTATCGTGCAGAACATTACACATATGCTCGTACATATCGCAAACAGCATCGTCGTCAGGAAATGACAATTTTTCGCGCATACGGTAAAACGGCGTGTTCTCCTCAAGCTTCAAGGCATAAGAGGATATATGCTCGACATCAAGCGCGATCGCCGTATCAAGAGATATATCAAAGCTCTCATAAGTCTGCCCGGGTATACCGTACATGAGATCTACAGATATGTTATTAAAGTCTGCACATCTTGCATCTTCCACCACTTTTTTTATATCGCAAGCTCTGTGAGTGCGCCCCATCAGCTTAAGCTCACTGTCAATGGCGGACTGCATGCCGATACTGAGCCTGTTTATCCCAACCCTTCTCAGCTGCGACAGCTTTTCCCTGTCAACAGTTTTCGGGTTGCACTCGGCTGTGATCTCGGCGTCACATGATATACAGAATCTATCAGAGAGCGCACCAAGTATCTGCTCAAGCATACCAGCGTCAAGCAGTGTGGGCGTTCCGCCGCCGAAATACACCGTGTCAACCGTTACACCTGACGTATCAAGTGTACCAAAGCTATTTTTGATATCAGATATCAAAGCATTGGTGTAGCCCTCCATCATACCGTGATCTTTTGGTATGCATGAGCAAAAATCACAGTAAAGGCACTTGCTTTTGCAAAACGGCACATGTATATATATGCCGACATTTCCGCTTTTATTACAGGAGGGAGTTATATCAGTCATCATCGCCGAGCTTGAGCACCGCCATAAATGCCTCGGGCGATACCTGTACGCTTCCGAGCTGGCGCATCTTCTTCTTACCCTCTTTCTGCTTTTCAAGCAGCTTCTTCTTTCTGGTAATATCACCGCCATAGCACTTAGCAAGCACGTCCTTGCGCATTGCCTTAACGGTCTCTCTTGCTATGATCCTTGATCCTATAGCCGCCTGTATCGGAATCTCAAACAGCTGACGCGGAATATTGTCCTTCAGCCTTTCAGCTATCTTTCTTGCTCTGCCGTATGCCTTTTCCTCATGAACTATGAAGGATAAAGCATCCACCTGCTCTCCGTTCAGCATGAAATCCAGCTTTACGAGCTTTGACGGAACATATCCCTTAAGCTCATAATCAAGCGAAGCATATCCCCTTGAACGGCTCTTCAAGGCATCAAAGAAATCGTATATTATCTCATTGAGCGGCAATTCATAATGCAGCTCCACTCTCGTGGAATCAAGATATTTCATATCTATGAAATTTCCGCGCCTGTCCTGACACAGATCCATAAGCCCACCCACATATTCTGTCGGTGTGATTATGCTCGCCTTGACTATAGGCTCTCTTGCCTCGCTTATATTGTCAGGTGACGGGAAGTTTGAGGGATTGTCTATCGTGATCATGCTTCCGTCTGTCAAGGTGACCTCATATATAACTCCGGGCGCTGTGGTGATAAGATCAAGGTTGAATTCTCTTTCAAGCCTTTCTTCTATTATCTCCATGTGCAACAGTCCAAGAAATCCGCATCTGAATCCAAATCCGAGCGCGATAGAGGTCTCAGGCTCAAAGGTGAGTGCGGCATCATTCAGCTGCAGCTTTTCAAGCGCATCGCGGAGATCGGGATATTTGCCGCCGTCAGCAGGATATATACCTGCAAACACCATGGGCTGTACGGATTTAAATCCGGGCAACGCCTCTGTTGCAGGACGGTCCGCCAATGTCACAGTGTCGCCGACTCTCGTATCTCCGATGTTCTTTATGGACGCAGTGAGGTATCCTACCTCACCTGCACAAAGGCAATCGCGCTTTTCAAGTCCGAAAGCCTCCATGCTTCCGACCTCGACCACATCAAACTCACGTCCGTTGCTCATCAGTTTTATCCTGTCGCCTGCACGCAGCTTACCGTCTATGACTCTGATGTTTACAACGACACCGAGATAGCTGTCATAATATGAGTCAAATATAAGGCACTTAAGGGGAGCATCCTCATCTCCCACAGGTGAAGGTACATACTCCACTATGGCATCAAGCACATCCTGAATGTTAAGTCCCGTCTTTGCGGATACCGCAGGACAGCCCTCTGCAGGTATGCCTATCTCATCCTCTATCTCGGATCTTACTCTTTCAACATCAGCCGACGGCAGATCTATCTTATTGATGACGGGAACGATCTCAAGTCCTGCATCCACGGCAAGATACGCGTTTGCAAGAGTCTGTGCCTCTATACCCTGAGTTGCATCCACAACAAGGAGTGCACCATCGCAGGCATTAAGTGAGCGGGATACCTCATAGTTAAAGTCAACATGACCGGGGGTGTCTATGAGATTGAACACATAGTCACTTCCGTCCGGTGCTTTGTAATCAAGCTTTACAGCTCTCGCCTTTATGGTGATGCCTCTCTCCTTTTCAAGATCCATGTTGTCAAGGATCTGCTCCTCCATCTCGCGCTTTGATACCGCCTGCGTTGCCTCAAGTATCCTGTCGGCAAGCGTGGATTTACCATGGTCTATATGCGCGATTATGGAAAAATTTCGTATTTTTTTCATTCTTTCATTTGAAGCCATTTTTATAAAATCCTGTTCTTATATATGTTTACTGTATATCAACATATATTATATAATATTTTTTTGAAATTCACAAGGGCTTTGGCAAATTTTCTGAGCATTTTTTTATATTTTTATACAAATTCAGGTCCCGAGCACAAAATGTTTTGCCTTTTGACAATTTATGTCCTATAAATACCCAAATATGACTTGAAATATAACAGTATTTGTCTTATAATCAAGTTAAAATACCGAAAATATGCAAAGGAGAGCATATTATGAACAAGAAAAAAGGCGTTATAATCGGCTACGGCGGCATGGGCAGCTGGCATGCAAATTTCATGAGCGGCAGTGATGTAGTGGAGCTTGGCGGAATATACGATATCAAAGAAGACCGCAGAGAGGCGGCTATCGCAAACGGAATACATGCATACTCATCGTTTGAAGAGGTGCTTTCGGACAGCTCTGTAGATTTCGTTACACTTGCAGTTCCGAACGATCTTCATGCACCAATGGCAGTAAAAGCAATGGAATACGGAAAGCACGTTATAAGCGAAAAGCCCGTTACCCTTTCAAGTCAACTGCTTTCGGAGATGATAGATGCATCTGAAAAATACGGCAAGATCTTCACTGTGCACCAGAACAGACGCTGGGACGGAGAATTCCTTGTGATGCGTGACATATATAACAGCCATGAGCTTGGCGAGATATTCACCATCGAATCCCGCGTACACGGATGCAGAGGTATTCCCGGAGATTGGCGTCAGGAAAAGATACACGGCGGCGGAATGATGCTTGACTGGGGCGTGCATCTTATAGATCAAGTCACGAATATCGTTACAGACAAGCGACCCGTCAAAGTATGGTGCAAGTGCGACCACATCACAAACAATGAGGTTGACGACGGATTTAAACTTGAGATATACTACGACGGCGGACTTTCAGCACACATAGAGGTCGGTACATCTCACTTTATATCCATGCCGAGATTCTATATGAGCGGATCTAACGGCTCGGCTCTCATAAGCGATTGGGGCAAGAGCGCACATGTAGTTTCTTGCACGAATTACAACGACAAGACCGTTGTTCCCGTTAAAACAGCCGCAGGAATAACAAAGACCATGGCACCGCGCGACTACAATTCCATAAAGGAAAAGGATATACCTCAGCCGCAGAGCGATGTGCATGATTTCTACCGTAATTTTGTAAAGGCTATCGACAAGGAAGAAGAGCAGATAGTTCGCCATGACCAGATGATGCTCGTTATGAAGATAATGGAAGCGGCATTCAAGTCAGACGAAACAGGCATGCCTGTTGAGCTTTGATTATATAAAGAGCTTGGGGCTTGCACGGCATGACCGTGCAAGCCCCTTTTTCAGGGTATAACGCCTACTTAGTTGCAGCAGCAAAGAATAAGAAGAGCGATTATGATCACCCATACCCAATTGTCATTAAAAAGTGTGCATAAACAGTTGTTGTTCATAATATTGACCTCCGAGGTGATTTTAAAACGGTTTTCCACCGTTCTTATTATCATAATATGTCGATACTGATAAAATGTGCAAATTTTTTGTCGCGGCTTAATTTACAAAAGGTATTGCAAAACAAGGTGATATATGTTATAATATATACATATGATATATCTACCCGTGGCACAGCTGGATAGCGCGTTAGACTCCGACTCTAAAGGTCAACGGTTCAAATCCGTTCGGGTAGGCCAAAGCATTTTACCGCACATGTGTTTCGGTGTGCATGTCTGCGGTCGCTAAAGCAATAATCCCGTGCATGCAAGCGCGGAGATCTCACTTTCACGAAAGGGACATTTATCATGAACAATGACAACAACAAGCTCGTAAGATTTCTTCTCACATTCTTCCTCGGTTGGATAGGAAGTATCATTATCAACCACACATCTCTCAAGCCCGAGGGCTGGACATCCAGAACAGGATGTTACATATTCCTCACGATCATCACATGTGGTATCTACAGCCTTGTAGCATCCATATTCAACTTTATGTTCGACCCCTCAAAGGAAAAGAACATAGGATACAAGAAGGATTGATCTTAACGCTATGATCAGATAAACACCGAATACATGCAAGAGGCTCGCGATAATTCGCGAGCCTCTTGCATGTATTCGGATATTCCTTTTGTATATTCATATTTTCAACAATTATTGATGAAGATACTCATAATTTGTTAATAAAATTCTGTTATAATAGAATGGAGATCATGTTTGATCCATATTTATTCAAACGGAGATATTTTATGAATTCAAGTATCATTATAGCCAGCGACAGTACGACCGATCTTGGCGCGGAGCTTATAGAAAAATACGGCATTAAGATAATTCCTCTCGGAGTAAGCATGAGCGGACAGGAATATACCGACGGCGTTGATGTTACCCCTGACATGATATATGAAAACTACGAAAAGACAGGCGAATTGCCAAAAACAAGCGCGGCAAACATCGCTGAATTTGAAGATTTCTTTGCTGCATCGACAAAAGACGGAAGCTCTGTTGTTCTGTTTACCATCAGCTCACAGATGTCATCTACATATCACAACGCGTGCCTTGCCGCTGAAAATTACGACAATGTATATGTGATAGACACAAAAAACCTCTCCACAGGCGGCGGATTGATGGTAGTATCCGCGTGTGAGATGGCAGAGAGCGGTATGAGCGCAAAGGAAATAGCCGACACATGCAACAGCTTATCCGAGCACATTGATGCGTCCTTTGTAATAGACAGCCTTGAGTTCCTTTACAAGGGCGGCAGATGCTCTGCACTTGCGGCTCTCGGCGCAAATCTTTTAAAGCTTAAGCCCTGCATCGTTGTACGCGACGGAAAAATGAGCGTGGGCAAAAAATACAGAGGTGCATTCGCATCTGTCCTTACTCAATATGTAAACGACAAGCTGGCAGACGCCGACGACATAGAGCTTGACCACATATTCATAACACACGCAGGATGCGATGAGTGCATAACCGATGCGGTCAAGGATCAGGTGAGAAATGCCCTTCCCTTTAAAAATATTCATTTCACAAGAGCAGGCTGCACCATCTCATCTCATTGCGGCAGAAACACACTCGGCATACTTTTCATAAGAAAGAACAAGATATCATGCGATCAATAAAAAATCCTCCCGAAAGGTCATCCTTTTCGGGAGGATTTTTTTAATAATGGTATTTTTTTCTTTTTGCCACAAGAAATATTGCGGAAAGTGTCATTGCCATGAAGTCTGCCGCCGCCACTGACCACCAGATACCGTCAAGACCGCCGAACAATACAGGCAAGAGCAATACCGCTCCGACCTGGAATATCGCCGTTCTCAAAAATGACACGATGGCAGATGTAAGTCCGTCATTCAGCGCAGTGAAAAATCCTGATGCAAATATGGCGAATCCCATAAAGCCAAATGCCAACGAGAATATCTTAAATCCATGCACCGTCATATCCATGAGTGCATCATTGTGACTTACAAATATCGCAGACAGCGGATGTGCCAAAAGCTCTGCCGATACGAGCATAATAATACTTGATATGCCGATTATCACAAGGCTCTTCTTAAACACGCCCTTTTTCTCGCTGTCATTTTTGGCGCCGTCGTGATAGCTGATTATAGGCGCAACTCCCATGGAATATCCCACAAATACCGCGGAGAATATCATACTGACGTACATCATTACACCATAGGCGGACACGCCGTCATATCCCGCGTATTTTTTAAGCTGGAAATTATAGAGCATGCTGACAAGATTCATGGAGACATTGCTCATGAATTCCGACGAGCCGTTTGCGCATGCACGAAGTATTATCTTACCGTAAAACTTGGTCTTACCGATGCGCAAAAAGCTACTGTTTTTGCGTATGAAATATATAAGAGGAATACCGCCTCCTACAGCTTGGCTGAAAGCCGTAGCCAGAGCCGCGCCCAAAAGCTTGTACTCCTTTGGCAAAAGCATTACGAGCACCGCATCAAGCAAGATGTTCGTCAATCCCGCCGCCACTATCACCGCAAGTCCAAGCTTAGGCTTTTCCGCGGCAACGCAAAAACTCTGAAACAGATACTGCAATATAGCAAACGGCAATGCGCACATGAGCACGCGACCGTACAGTATGCAATTTTCAAGTATCTCACCGTCCGCACCGAGAAGCGCGGCGATGTTCGGCATAAATACATATGAGACAGCCGCAATGAGCACACCGACAGATACGGAAAAATATACGAACAATGAAAAATATCTGTTTGCACCCTCAACATCACCCTCACCGTATGTCTTGGCAACGATAGCCGTGCCTCCTGAGCCGAACATAAACCCGACAGTCATCATTATAGCAATGTAAGGATATATTATATTTACCGCCTGAAACGGTACGTCGCCTGCAAAGTTGGAAACGAAAAATCCGTCAGCGACTCCGTATATCGAAGTAAACACCATCATTATTATGGACGGCGCGGTAAATCTCAAAAGCTTTTTATAATTAAAGTGATCTGATAACTGTATATTGCTCATGTTCTCCTCATAAACCATTTATTTGCGAATTCGGCTACCGCAGGTGCAAGCTCGCGAATATCCCAATCGCTCGTATTGACGATCATATGATAGGAATCGCGAGATCCCCAAGATGTACCCGATATAAGCTCGCGCGAACGCAGGCGCGACTTATCTATCTCTTTCATTTTTCTCAAAAGCTCCTTGTCGCTGAGGTCTTCACCCTTTGGAGCTCTCGATCTGCATCGCGCAAGCTTTGCTTGTGCGTCTGCACATACAAATATATTGAACGGACGGTACTTTTCAAGTATGATATCCGCATTTCGTCCTACTATAACGAAGTCCTCGCCCATCTCTGCTATTTTTTCTATAACATTTGTCTGCTCCACCAAAAGATCTATCTTGTCGGTGTGCATATAATGTGTAGACGATATCGTTGAGCAGAAATTGAGCGAAAAGTCGTTCCAGCCGTGATTGTTGAGTATATTCTCAACGTAATGCTCATCAAGATTCTTGTTTTTCGCAACAGCAGATATTATCTCACTGTCGTAATAATCAGTTCCGAGAATATCAGCTATTCGCTTGCCTATCTCTCTGCCGCCAGATCCAAACTCACGGCTCACGGTAATTATTCTCATAAATAAGAAGTCCGACCTTTCTTTTATATTTGTTTTACATATCTTTATATAAGCAGATCAAAGGTGTTATTTGAACATATAGAGTAGGAATTTCTTGCCCGTATATCCGTCATATTCCTTCATGTCTTTTATATCTGTATGCTCACCTATCTTTTGGATAAGAAGCTTTGCTGCAGGCGACTTCCAATGCTTTCTTCTCATGCAGAAAGTAAAGGGCTTTCCGTCAAATGTGCATTGCAACCAAAGGTTTCCGCTTCCGCATCCGAATTCGGCACTTGTGAAAAGCTCATACGGAAGCTCTTTTTTTACCTGAAGCTTATCATTCTCACACACGATAGATGTTTCGCCTATGTATGCAATATATCCCTGCATTCCAACCTTTTGCGGAAGTATTCCTCCGCCCTGTCCGACTACAAATTCAACTGTGTTGTTATTTTTCGAATCATTAATAAACGCTTCTGACATTTTCATTTCTCCTCTGTCTCATCAGTATTCTTTTTATATACAAGACTGCCTTCTATGGAGTCAAGCTTTACATCCATACAATGGTCGCGGTCAAACAACGAGAACTGCCAATCAACGGGATAGCCGTCAAGAAATCTGAAGATACTGTGCATTATCTGACCTCTCTGCTCATCCGTACCGCCGTAAAAGTGTATTATGAATGCACTTGTAAAGAATGTCGGGCTTATGACCTTTCTTACAAGATATACCTTGTCTATTATGCCGCTATCCTGCGACCTTATAAACTCAAGGATGTTTTCAAGCATTCCGTCAGGCAGATGCTTGCTTACAAGCTCGTCATTGCTTGAGATGGTTCCTGCGTGTCTATCCTCATCCTTTTCCTTTTGAGCAAGCTCTACAGCACGTCGTCTGTACTCACAAAGCCCTTCCGTGTATCCTGTCTTGCAGCAGAAGTTTCCTATCATCTCCATGCCCTCTTCAAAGAAATTCATGTTTTCTTCGATAGCCGTGTATATATATTCTATTCCGCTTCTGTCAAAATTCGCAAGGCGAGAGCATCCTACCATATAGTAAGCGTAAAGTGCGGAATGATGCGGAAGCTCCTCTATCGCTCTGTTGCAGACCTCCATAGCCTCTGTGTTTCTTCCGAGTGATCTAAGATCTGACACTATGTCAGCATAAGTTTCCGCGCTTATCTTTCTTCCGCCCTCTATCCATGAATTTACACGGTCAAGTGGTTCGATATAGCGTTCTTTTCTCAGCTTGTCATATTCGTCCTTAACAGCTTCATACAAATAGTCCTCACAGATATCAAGCGCAAGAAGCATCTCTTTTTTGTAGGACTCCGAGCTGTCACGGTCAACAGTTTTGATATCGTATATTTCAAGTGCCTCCATTCTCATTTTAAACGTAGGATGTGTGGCATTGTTAGCAAGTATCTCGTTTTCAGCATATCTGTTCCACTCATCGGCATGAGCGGCTATGGCTGACTTGAAGGCTTCTATAGTGTCCTTGACCTCGCCGCGCTCAAGCTGCTCACTTGCAAACACAGACGGCTCGTCGGCATTTCCCTTTGAGTATTCATACATTTCGCTGTAATGAAGCTTTAGGAGCATGGAGACTGCAGCCTCGGCATCACCGTGCTTCATCATAGCAGAGTCGGCTTGCAGCTCATCGATTAAAGACGATGCATACTGATACAGCATATAATTTATCACAAACAGCGAATCCAGCCCGAGGAACAAGTTCATGATAAATCCGGGCTCGCGCATATCATCTCTGTCTGTAATCATATTCAAATATCTTTCTACCCTGCGGACCTTTTCACTTTTTGAAACTATGTGGGCAAATTCATGAAGAAACACCTCGTAGAGCTCGTCATCCGAAAGTATATGCAAAAGATTGATACCAAGCTGTATCACACATTTTTCACCGTCGCTTACTACTCCGGCATTGCAATCGATAGAGATAAGGATCTGTATATCCTTGTTGTATCCAAGTGTCAAAGCCGCCTTATCCGCCAAGGCATACAAGGTCTGAAATTGTTCTCTGTCAAGCACGGGGCATTATCCGACAAGCATATCTTTGACTTTTTCTCTACGCGTCCGTAAATTATAAAGAACAAAAATGCAGAATACATAACGCCCGATATGCTGTATCCATTAGAGCACATAACTCCGCCGCCAAATCCCAACACAGCCGCGCAAGCAAAAAGAAGAGCATAATATACATATGTTATCCCGCGTATCCTGCAAATGTATGAAAGCTTTGCGGCAGCTGCCTTTTCCGCCTCATCCCTGTGGCTTACGAAATATTTGTTCATTTCAGCTATCGGGGTCTTGCTCATTCGGTTGCGATACGCTTTTCCTGCCACATAGTTTATAATGAAGCACACGATCGGAATGATCATTGCGGCAATACATACCAATGCAATTGAATCTCCGACACCATAAGCCGCTTCAACAAATACACCTGCAACAAAAAACACCGCTACAGATAATATGGAAAGCAGATTTCTCGTCTTGTTTTTCATAAGGCATATCCCCAAGCTTAAATAGTATGATATACATATTATAACATACATATAGTTAAATTTCAATAGCAAAATCAAAACTTTGCCTATTGCACAGCTTAATGCAGATCATATTACGATTTATTTTCAAAAAAGGTATTGACAAAATTCAAAATTATGGTATAATAGATAGGTAAGCTCATTTAAACGGTTGGCTTACACAGACAATTGTCTGTTTGATACTTTGGAGAAGTACTCAAGAGGCCGAAGAGGCGCCCCTGCTAAGGGTGTAGGTCG
>CAZVUD010000040.1:0-12921 GCA_964629615.1 uncultured Clostridium sp.
TCGGTCGAGGAGTACGGCGTGTTCGTTGAGCTTACTCCAAACCTTGCAGGGCTTGCCGAGCTTCGCGACGATTTCTCTCCTGCCATCGACGGCAAGAGCAGTATGATAGGAAAGCTGTGCGCTGTATACATAAAGAACATAATTCCCGAGAGGATGAAGATAAAGCTCGTGCTTGTGGATTCATACAAGGGCGAGGGGTACACGCAAAAATTCAAATATTTTGTTGACGACAGCATAGATCATATAGACAGCTGGAGATATTCTCCCAGTGTATCCGACAAGATCATAGAAAGCATATTCTGATAAACAAAACAGCGTCATGTCAAAATAAGACATGGCGCTGTTCTCTTCTCTATATGTATCAGGTTATCTGCATTGCAAATATTGCATGGTCAATGTTTGAAAGCTCCCCTATCCTCTCTTCAAGGGTCTTTTTTTGCGGTACCTTTATGACTGCCTCGATACCGACATGAGGAAGTATGTTCGTTCTTGCGGCTGTAACCTGTATCTCATGTGCATCGTATCTATCTCTGAGATAAGCATACACAGCCTTTACATTTTCAACGGCATCTATCTCGATATATACGAGCATAGTCTGCCTTTTGCTGTTCATGCGATACTCAAATTTTGCCAGCACCGTAAAGGAGAGCAGCATGATGATGACTGCAACGAGTGCCGCCTCATAAAGTCCGTATCCGACAGCCAGACCTATCGCCGCAGTTGACCATATGCCTGCCGCTGTCGTAAGTCCCGTTATCTGAGAATTGCTCTTTTTGAAAAGTATAGTGCCTGCGCACAAAAATCCGAGTCCGCTGACGACCTGCGCACCTATTCTCTGTGCGTCGGAATTTACTCCGATAGCGATCATCTGGGAGCTGATATAACATCCGATAACGGCACAAAGAGCCGCACCAACTGAAACTATTATATGTGTACGCAATCCTGCCGCTCTGCCGTGCACTTCGCGCTCAAGACCTATTATCGCGCCTGCAACTGCCGCAAGGACGACGCGTATCATTATAGTGACCGAATTGGTTTCCCTTAGTTCTTCCAACAATTCTATTAAAGCGTCCATAATACTCCTTGATCTTAATCTATCTTTTTTAATTTAGCATACGTTGCCATAAGCTTCTTAGTGCCTACCTTGTCAAATGCTACCTCATACAGCACATCTGCGCCGACCTTCTTGGCTGACAAAAGCTCGCCGTCACCAAACGACATATGTCTTACTCTGTCGCCCGGCTCAAGTGCAGGTATCTTACCTATGCTTTCTTTTGTAAACAACGGCTTACCAACGGTTATCTTTTCGGTATCGAGCTGTGTTATGTTCTTAGCCTTATACGCATTATTATATCCGCCAAATGCCATGTTACCGTCAGACTGGCGTGTGCTTCCGCCAACAGGTCTTGCATTTACGGTCCTCGCGTACATTGAGTATCCGTTTTCAGTATCCTTTTTATCTATATATTCCTCGGGGATCTCAGTTACAAATCTTGAAATTGGATTGTACTGTGTCTGACCGTACAAAAGACGCGAATGGGTATGAAGTATATATATCTTCTCTCTCGCTCGCGTGAGTGCAACATAAGCCAATCGGCGTTCTTCCTCCATATCCTCTGTCGAGCCGAGGATATTCTGCATTCCCGGGAATATGCCATCCTCCATACCCGGAAGTATGACTATCGGAAATTCAAGTCCTTTTGCACTGTGTATAGTCATCATGACCACGGCATTTGCCGTGTCGTCATAGCGATCGACATCTGCTACAAGCGCATTCTCCTCAAGGAAGCCTATAAGTGTAGGATCCTCTGTATTATTGGTATATTCTATTATGGATGATTTGAATTCGTCAAGGTTATCAAGCCTGTCCTTTTCCTCAACACCTGCATCCTCAAGCATCTGTCTGTATCCCGTAAGCTCCATGACTGCATCAAACAGATCGGGGAGAGATTCACTCTCCGACATGGCTGTAAGTCTGTTTATAATGCTTGCAAAATATTCAAGCGTGGGTGCGCTTCTGGAGAGCGCCGCATATTGGCTTGCGTTTTCGATGACCGTGAACATATCTGTTCCGATCTCCTGCGCTATACCCTCAATGGCATTGAGGGTCACATTTCCAATCTTTCTCTTAGGCTCATTTATTATACGCAAGAGCCTTTCGCGGTCGGAATGGTTTGCAATAAGCTGGAGATATGCAACTATATCGCGTATCTCGCGTCTGTCGGAGAATCTTACACCTCCGAGCATTCTGTACGGCACAGCGCTCTTTGCAAATGCACGCTCTATACTGCTGGATTGTGCATTTGTTCTGTAGAGGATAGCATAATCTCTGTATTCTCTGCCGTCCTTGGCAACTCCGCTATTTACAAGATCAACTATCTTTCTTGCTTCAATATTTTGATCGTCAACATCGAAGACCGTTATTTTTTCGCCTGCTTTGCCGTCCGTCCAGAGATTTTTTCCCTTTCTGCCCTTGTTATTGGCTATGACCGCATTTGCACTGTTAAGTATAGTTGATGTGGAACGGTAATTCTGCTCAAGCTTTATGACCTTAGCATCTCTGAACATCTTATCGAAATTGAGTATGTTCTCTATGGTCGCACCGCGGAATTTGTATATGGATTGGTCATCGTCACCCACGACCATGAGGTTCCTGAAGCCCTGTGCAAGCATGGAGGTGAGAACGAACTGCGCATAGTTTGTATCCTGATACTCGTCAACGCATACATATTTGAATTTTCTCTGATAATATTCAAGTATATCCTTGTTGTTTTTGAGCAGGAGGACAGTCTTCATTATGATATCGTCAAAGTCAAGAACATTGGAGTCCTCAAGCTGCTTCTGATATACGGCATACACCTTGGCTATCCTTGAAAGTCTGAAATCCCCCTCGTTTTCCGCCGCAAAGGCTTCAGGGGTCTTAAGAGAGTCCTTTGCCTCCCCTATCTTTGCTATGACGCTCTTTATGGGGAACTGCTTTTCATCAAGCTCGCATTTTTTCATAGCCGCGCCGATGGCCTTCTTGGTATCGTCGGCATCGTATATGGTAAATCCCGGTCTGTAGCCTATCCTCTCACAGTTCACACGAAGTATCTTCATGCAAACGGAATGGAATGTTCCTGCCCATATATCCTTTGAAACAGTTTCATCGTCAAATGCGGCATTCAGTCTTGCCTTTATCTCATTTGCCGCCTTATTTGTAAAGGTTATGGCAAGTATCCTGTACGGAGGGCACGGATTATATGCAAGGTCGGGCAATATTCCCTCGGCTTCTTTTGCGTCAAGATCAAGAGCATGCCTCATTTCAGACAAAAAGCTCTCATCGACAAATTCGGGTATATGCTCCGAATAGTAAGCATTGCCGTATTTCATTATATATACTATCCTGTTTACAAGAACAGTGGTCTTTCCGCTGCCCGCTCCTGCCAGGATGAGCAATGGATCATTTACGGTAAAAACCGCTTCCCTTTGCTCTTTATTGAGATATGAATAACATTTATCAAATAACGCCCTCTTTAAGCGTATGTATTCTTCCTGTAAGCTCTGCATTTAACATTCCTTTCGATCAAAGATCGGTAAGATATGGGGTTGCCGCTTTGCGACAGCCCCATTTTGCGGCACCTATGACCGCATGATCACATTTATTTCTTTTTCTTGTGAGCATTATTGCTTCTGCTCTGCTTTTCTTTCTTTTTCTGTGCCTTCTGCTCAAGGTATTCCTTTGTTGCTTGTATGGCTTCTTCCTCGCGCGCATCAGTTTTTTCGTGCATTTTGTTGATAAATTCAAATCGCGAAGGCTTTCGCTTCATATCAACGTCGTCTGACGGGCAGATAAATGCGTAGCATTTAAACAGAAGCCCTATGTTAAAGATAACATACAGGAGCTTCAGCAAAAGGAGCACCGTCATAATAAAGGAAGAATATTTTGCAAATATATCCCCGGGATGCTCGGCTACAGCCGAAACTATCACCTGTGCCACATAATAAGCTCCGACAAAGAACATGTTTCTATATGACGCAAATGTCACGCTTGGCAGATCTACCGTCCTTGCGAGATCTGCAATACCGTAAAGAAGCGCGATATTGAAAGCGGCATCAAGCACAAATCGTGTGACCTCGGCAATGTCGGCTACGACCGTATCGCCTATCGACATTCCGAGCACAAGCATCTCGTCGATACCGACGACACATTCAAATGCGGCGCAGATTATAAGCATTACTGACAAGATATATGAAAGATCAAACGCAGACGCGTATTTTTTAAGCTCGCTTATGGCATGATACATGATAAAATGTCCCACCATAAGTCCGATAAAGGCATAGTCACCGAGCCCCACCGTTATAAGGTAAGCAAATGTATATCCTATAAGTAAAGTTCCAAAGCCCATATTTATCTCCATTCCGCCACTGCAGGGCGGCACAAACATTATTTTGGTGAATTTTTCCCAAAGGCAAAATTCGTGCGTGAAACAGCTGACTTACCTACCTTAGTTGGATATGACATTCACGTTAGTTTACCTTATTATTTACGGCATTGGGATTTTGTCCGCAACAATTCTTGTATTTTTTACCTGATCCGCAGGGACAGGGATCGTTTCTGCCGACCTTTTCGGATTCACGTCTTACCGTGACCCTTTTCTGCGATTTATTCTGTCCTTCAAGTCCTGCGACAAGGGGATTTGCGACCTGAACACGCTTTATCTCCTCACGGGGCTTGGGTATAACGGAAAGTATCATTCTGACAGTCTTCATTCTGATATCCTCGACCATTGCATCGAACATATCACCGCCAACGATACGGTACTCTGTTACAGGATCGCGCTGTGCATAAGACTGAAGTCTGATATTGTCCTTAAGATCGTCCATAGCGTCGATATGCTCCATCCACGCTCTGTCAACATTCTGGAGAAGTATAGCGCGCTCAACCTCAAGGAAGGATTCCTCACCGAACAGCTTCTTCTTTTCTTCAAGTATATCGGCTGCCTTTTCTTCCAGCATCTCAGCTACAGCGTCACGCTTATATGACGAAGGATCCGCCTTTACAAGATCAAATATTCCGTCACCGGGAATATATGAAAGCGCATTACGGAGTCCGTCGATATCCGAGGCTTCCTTCGGGTCATCGGATATGTGAGAGTACACCTCAGCCTTGATATTGGAGTTTACCATCTTAAGTATGGTATCCTCGATACCGTTTCCGCCTGCGAGCACATCGCCTCTCTGCTTATATATGATGCTTCTCTGCTGATTCATTACATCATCATAGGAAAGGACATACTTTCTTCTCTTGAAATCTCTGTCCTCTATTCTCTTCTGTGCGCTCTCTATGGTATTTGAAAGCAGTCTTGCATCAATGGGAGTATCGTCATCAAGTCCCATCTTCTCAACAAGTCCGATTATCTTTTCAGATCCGAAAAGGCGCATAAGATCATCCTCAAGTGAGAGATAGAATCTTGATTCACCCGGATCGCCCTGACGTCCCGAGCGTCCGCGCAGCTGATTGTCTATTCTGCGGCTCTCGTGTCTTTCAGTACCGAGAATGAAAAGTCCGCCTGCAGCTCTTACCTTTTCAGCCTCGGGCTCGATCTCTATCTTATACTTCTCGTAAAGCTCGGAGAAAAGCTTTCTTGCCTCAAGCACCTCAGGGTCTGTCGTATCGCTGGTTCCCATGGAAGCCGCAATAAGCTCCTCGGGGATCTGGCGCGAGCGCATCTCGACCTTTGCCATAAACTCGGGGTTGCCGCCGAGCATGATGTCGGTACCTCTTCCCGCCATATTGGTGGAAATGGTAACAGCACCGTATTTTCCTGCCTGTGCAACTATCTCAGCTTCCTTTGCGTGATACTTTGCATTCAAAACAGTGTGAGGAATACCGTGATCGCGAAGCCTTCTTGAAAGCTCCTCTGACTTATCTATGGAAACAGTACCGACAAGTATCGGCTGTCCCTTCTTATTACATTCCTCTACCTGACGGATGATGGCATTTATCTTTCCCTTTACTGACTTATATACCGTGTCGGGATGGTCTATCCTGATCATGGGCTTGTTTGTGGGAACTTCAACTACATCCAGCTGATATATCTCTCGGAATTCAGGCTCTTCGGTAAGCGCAGTACCCGTCATACCTGACAGCTTGCTGTACATTCTGAAATAATTCTGGAATGTGATGGTGGCAAGGGTCTTGTTCTCCTTTTCCACCTTAACGCCCTCTTTAGCCTCGATAGCCTGATGCAGACCGTCGGAATAGCGGCGTCCCGGCATCATTCTTCCCGTAAACTCGTCAACTATTATAACGCCCTTATCGGTAACCACGTACTGTATATCCCTGTGCATGGTGCCGTGTGCCTTTATTGCCTGCTGTATATAGTGCATAAGGTCGGAGTTCTCGGGGTCTGTGAGGTTCTCTACGCCAAACGCAACCTCTGCCTTTTTAGCACCGCGAGGTGTAAGGACAGCATTTCTTGCCTTTTCGTCAACTATATAGTCGGCATCGACATCGTCCTGCTCCTCCTTGGTATCCATTTCCTTTATAACGAATTTCTTGAGGGTACGTACAAATCTGTCTGCTCTCTCATACATATCTGTGGGCTCATCACCTGCACCCGATATGATAAGGGGAGTTCTCGCCTCGTCTATGAGTATGGAGTCCACCTCATCCACGATAGCAAAATTGTGTCCTCTCTGGACCATTCTTTCCTTGTAAACTACCATGTTGTCACGCAGATAGTCAAAGCCGAATTCATTGTTCGTTCCGTATGTTATATCCGCATTATACGCCGCCTGCTTCTCTGCGTTTGAGCCGCCGTGAACTATAAGACCTGTCTTAAGTCCCATAAATTCATATACTCTGCCCATCTCCTCACAGCCGTAGGATGCAAGATAGTCGTTTACGGTAACGATATGCACGCCCTTACCGGAAAGTGCATTAAGATATGCAGGAAGAGTTGCAACAAGGGTCTTACCCTCACCAGTTTTCATCTCGGAAATTCTGCCCTGATGCAAGATTATACCGCCTATGAGCTGAACGTGGAACGGGCGCTTTCCGAGCACGCGCTCATCTGCCTCTCTGATAGCGGCAAACGCCTCGGGAAGGATATCGTCAAGGGTTTTGCCCTCGGACAGCTGCTGCTTAAACACATCTGTCATTCCGCGAAGCTCTTTATCTGACATAGCCGCATATTTCGGTGCTAAAGACTCGATCACATTAGCGGTTTTTTCAAGCTTTTTTATCTGTTTTTCGCTGTAAGTTTTAAAAAGACCCATAGAAATATATAATCCTCTCAATTTTTTCGATTTCATACAATACTTAGTATTATAACATACAAATGACGAGAATGCAATTGCTATTTGTAAATTTTCAGAAAATACTTGCAATTATTTATACTTTATTGTATAATAAGACTGCTTATAATTAAAAAATAACGGAGTAATAACTTTTATGAAGCATATAAATATAGTTCTTCTTGAGCCCGAGATACCTCAAAATACGGGAAACATCGCACGCACATGTGCGGCAACGGGTGCATCGCTGCACCTTATCCGTCCGCTCGGATTTGAGATAAACAACGCAAAGCTCAAGCGTGCAGGTCTTGATTATTGGGACAAGCTGGACATAACCTACTATGACGGGCTTGACGACTTTTACGCAAAAAATCCCAATGCCGAAATATACTTTTTCTCCACAAAAGCACCGAGATGCTATGCAGATGTAAGCTATCCGAATGACCCATATATCATGTTCGGTAAGGAAACACGCGGTCTTCCCGAGGAGCTTCTACAAAAAAACGCCGACCGATGCGTGCGGATACCCATGCGCGATTCACTGCGCTCACTTAATCTCGCAAATTCCGTGGCAATAGCTGTTTATGAGATACTCAGACAGGACAACTTTCAGGGTCTGCTTGAAGCTGGCACACCCACTACATTTTCATGGGAGGAATGACATATGAGCAACACTAAGACAGTAGCGGTTGCAATGAGCGGCGGCGTTGACAGCTCGGTGTGCGCATCTCTTGTATCCGATATGGGCTACAGCCTTTTCGGAGCTACCATGCAATTGTATTCCCCAAATTGCGGCGACACCTCGCGCCCTTGCGGCACAAACCGCGACATTATTGACGCCAAGGCAGTTTGCGACAAGCTTGGCATTGAGCACCGCGTATACGATCTCAGAGAGCAATTTAAGGCTCATGTCATAGACGATTTCACATGCACATACATAAACGGTGGCACACCAAACCCCTGTGTCGTGTGCAACAAATACCTCAAATTCGGAAAGCTCCTTGAATGCGCAAGAAAAAACGGTGCTGACATGATAGCCACAGGTCACTATGCAAGAATAGCAAAAAGTGATGACGGACGCTATCTTCTCATGCGTGCCGCCGATGCTTCAAAGGATCAGTCATATGTGCTCTGGACCTTATCTCAGGATGTGCTCAGCCACACATTATTCCCTCTCGGCGAATACACAAAGAGCCAAATCAGAGAGATAGCCCAAAGCAAAGGATTTTCAAATGCAAACAAGGGAGACAGTCAGGATATCTGCTTTATCCCCGACGGAGATTATGCCGCATTTATCGAGCGCGAAACAGGCTACAGATCCGAGATCGGCGATTATCTTGATACAGACGGCAATGTTATAGGAAAGCACAAGGGCGTTATACATTATACCATCGGTCAGCGCAAGGGACTTGGCATCTCGCTTGGAAAGCATATATTCGTCTGCTCAAAGGATCCCGAAAACAACACCGTCACACTTTCCGACGAGGACCGTATATTTAAAAAAGAGGTAAGGATAAAAAATATAAACCTCATATCGGTAGATGATATAAAAGAGCCCATGCGCGTGGAGGCAAAGCTGAGATACCGTCAGGCACCTGCACCCTGCACGGCATACAGAAGCGGTGAGGATGAGATAACACTTGTTTTTGATCTTCCACAACGCGCACCTGCCACAGGGCAGTCTGCCGTTATGTACGACAATGATATCGTTGTCGGCGGCGGCATAATCATATAAATAATGCACTTGCTTGTAGATATATAAGCAAGTGCATTATTTGTTTTTGCCTTCAAGACAGCATTTGAAAGTACGAAGTGGGTAATAACGCATCAGATTGGATCTTTATTGACGCAAAAAAGCTCGGTCGAATAATATCTGTCAGCCGAATCAGGCAATATCAAAGCGATACGCTCATATTTTTCAGCGTTCATTTTCAAAAGACGCACCGCCGCACAAACAGCCGCGCCCGAGCTGATGCCGCACATTATCCCCTCGGTACGCATCAGAAGTCTTGCATATTCAATTGCATCGTCATCCTCAACTCCGATCACTCCGTCGCACAGCGCAGAGTCAAATAACGGCGGCAAAAATCCTGCTCCTATACCGTATATTTTGTGTTTTCCAGACACGGAAAATTGAATGTACGGAGATAAGGCAGGCTCCACAGCGATCGCATCCATATGCGGTATACGCTCCTTAAGATACCTTGCAACGCCGCTGAACGTTCCTCCCGTGCCAACGCCGCAGACAAACGCATCTATCCTGCCATCCATATCCCTGTATATCTCCTTTGCCGTTTGAATGTAATGCACATTTGCATTATCGGCATTTTCAAACTGCCGCAGGATGTATCCGTTCTTTTCCATCGCGATACGCTCGGCTTCTCTCATCGCCCCCTTCATCCCGTGGCCGGGATCTGTAAGTACTACATGTCCACCAAGTGCTTTTATCATATCCACCCTTTCGCGCGTTACATCACTCGGCATTACGATGATGCAATCAAGACCGAGGATGCGTGTTACGGCTGCTATGGATATGCCGATATTGCCCGATGTCGCTTCGATCACAGTTCCGTTCGCCCCAAGCTCACCGCGCTCCATAGCTGCAAGTATCATGCTTTTTGCCGCCCTGTCCTTAACGGATCCCGTGGGATTCATGTATTCAAGCTTTGCAAAAATATCTCCCGTAACACCTGCATATTCAGTCAGTCGCTCAAGCCTCAGGATCGGTGTATCTCCTATCGCTCCGAGCATAGAATCATACAGCATGATATCCCCCCTTAGTGCAAAATTATTAAAAATGTGAACAATATTTGATATTCAGTTAATATTTCTATGTTATGATTATTTATACAAAAAAATGACTGCAGGAGGATCACATATGTTTAACATAATGGTCGTTGAGGACGACAAGAACGCAAGAAAGCTTATGTGCACTGTCCTTGAGCAATACGGTTACACAACGTTTACCGCGTGCGACGGGATAGAGGGGCTTGACGTGCTTGACAAAAAGCATATAGATCTTATAATACTTGATATAATGATGCCGCGCATGGACGGCTTTGAATTCACCGAAACTCTCCGTCAATCCGGCTGTAATATTCCGATACTTATGGTAAGCGCAAAGCAATCCCCCATAGACAAGCGCAAGGGATTTATCATCGGAACTGACGATTACATTACAAAGCCCATAGACGAGGAGGAGATGGTGCTCCGCGTTGGCGCCCTGCTTCGCAGATCGAAGATCGCAAGCGAGCGCAAGCTGACTATCGGCTCAACAGTGCTTACCTACGATTCCTTTACCGTACAGGTAGGCGACGAGGTAACAGAGCTTCCGCAAAAGGAATTTCTCCTTCTCTTCAAGCTTCTGTCATACCCAAACAAGATATTTACGCGACGCCAGCTCATGGACGAATTGTGGGATATGGACAGCGACAGCGATGAGCGCACCATTGATGTGCACATAAGCCGTTTGCGCGACAGATACAGACAGAACCCCGATTTTGAGATAATAACCATAAGGGGACTCGGCTATAAGGCGGTATATCTGAAATGAAAGGTCGAAGATCAAAGCCCAATGCTAACGCCAAGATAAAGCTCCACCGAACGCTCAGGTTTTGGTTTATCGGTTTTTCAATATTGCTCCTTACATTAGCCTCCTGCGCAACTGCATTATTCTTTATAATGATATCGCAGATGGCATTTTTCAAGCACATAGTTATGAACTTTATGTTCAGGACGATATCCATGGCTATCGCATGCATACTGATAGGCTCTGTTATCTCCTTTATATCCTCGGGACGCGCAATGAGAAAGATAACGAATCTGCGCGACGGTATGGCAGAGATATCCAAGGGCAACTTTTCCGTGCGTGTTCCAGAGAGCGACACAGAGGACGCACCTTCTGAATTTGGTGAGCTTGAACGCTCCTTTAATAAGATGGCGTCGGATCTCGGCGGCATAGAGATGTTTCGAAACGACTTTATAAATAATTTTTCGCACGAATTCAAAACACCCATCGTATCCATACAGGGATTTGCGCGCCAGCTGCAAAATCCCAATCTTGACGAGGATGCACGACGCGAATATATAGACATAATCGCATCGGAATCCGAGCGTCTTGCCAACATGTCAAGCAATATACTGCTGCTTACCAAGCTTGAAAATCAGCAGATCGTTTCCGAAAGATCGGAATTCTATCTTGACGAGCAGATACGAAAATGCATCCTTTTGCTTGAAAAATCATGGACGGCTAAGAATATTGAATTCAATCTTGACGGACTTACCGAATTAAAATACACATTCAATGAGGAGATGCTCTCCCATGTGTGGATAAATCTTATATCAAATTCAATAAAGTTCAGCAATGACAACGGTATCATCACAATATGCCTCTCACCATCCTGCGACGGCGTTGTCTGCACCGTTGCCGACAACGGGATTGGCATGAGCGATGAGGTACAGTCAAGGATATTTGAAAAATTCTATCAGGGCGACAAGTCGCACAGCGGAAGCGGAAACGGAATAGGACTTAACATAGTTTCAAGGATAATCTCGCTTGCAGGCGGTGATATCAAGGTCGAAAGCCAAGAGGGCGTTGGCAGTACGTTCACGGTAATACTGCCGCTAAATAAATAATGAAAAAGGCTTTGGCGTGCGCCAAAGCCTTAAATTAACAAATATTGCAGCCCAGTCTGTAAGCCGGGTTCTGTCTTAAACGGTCATCAATCTTCGCCTTTCGTCGCCGAAAAGCTTTATCGCAAAAGCGATATGCCACCCCAAGACATCTCACGGTGTGAGAGGTCGGGCAAACACTTGTCTTTTGGGGTGTTGCTTCAGGTAGGGTTTACAGCGGACTCACGTTACCGTGAGAACTGGTGAGCTCTTACCTCGCCTTTCCATCCTTACCGCAAATGCGGCGGTCTATTTCTGTTGCACTTTCCCGGCGGTTACCCGCGGCTGACGTTATCAGCTATCCTGTCCTGTGAAGCCCGGACTTTCCTCACGGTAATACCTTACGGCACCATACCGCGCGACCGTTCGACGAAGCTATCCTTATTATACCGCAAAAGCGCCGACTTGTCAAGAGAAAGTGTGAAAAAGAATTGACAAACCCGTCTTTTTGTGGTATAATGAACAGACTTGCAATTGAGAATGGGAGGGATGAAGATGATCTTCGGAAAGCATATCAACCGATACTATCTGCGCTATGCTCTGCCTCTGCTGTTGGGGCTTGCGGCACTTGTTGCGGTGGACTGGTTTCAGCTTGAGATCCCGAAGCTCTACCGCATGGTCATCAACGGTATGAACGGCGGAATGGTGGAATACGGTGGGGAGATGGTTGCCTTTGACATGGACTTTCTGCTTGACCGTATCTGTCTGCCGCTGTGCGGTGTGATCGCCATGATCGTGCTGGGGCGGTTTGCTTGGCGCGTTTGCTTTTTCGGCTCGGCGATCCGTGTGGAGACCGACCTGCGGGAGCGGATGTTCGACAGCTCGCGGCGGCTCTCCTGTCAGTTCTACCAGACCAACAAGGTCGGAAATCTGATGTCGCTCTATACCTCCGACCTTGAAACGGTTCAGGAGTGCTTCGGCTCGGGCGTGATGATGACGGTCGATGCGCTCTTTCTCGGCGGTCTGTCG
>CAZVUD010000041.1:0-12681 GCA_964629615.1 uncultured Clostridium sp.
AGGAAGTTTTTTGCCAAGCTTTTTTTCAAAAAAGCGGAATAAGCCAAGCTTTTTTTTAAAAAAGCTTGGAAAAGCGTGAAAAAGCGTAAAAAACAACCGCACACATCACGGCGCGATGTGTGCGGTTGTTTATTTGAGCTCATCAAACATGGAATACAACCGCTTAATGACCTCGTCTGTGCGGAGCTTATCCTCGGCATAGGCGCGGCGCAACAATTCTTGCGGTATATTGCTGTCATACTTTTCAAACACGGGGATCTCACCGTTCTCCACAAGAGAGAAGGCGTCTATGCCGTTATTTTCAATATCGGCAAGGCAATTTAAGAGAAACTCGCGTTCGCTCTTTTTCTCCATTTTGAAGGTGATATAATAGCATCCCTCAAATTCAATGCCTGAAATATTGTTTGATTTGGAATGCCTCTTTATGTATTTTCTCATGGTGCGGAAGGAGCGCGTGCCAAGCCACGGGAACATGCAGTATGAGTATCCGCCGAGATGAACGAGAGAATGCGACAGCATTCCTGTATTTCGTGCCACTCTGCGCGCCTGATCAAGCCGCTTTTGCGCGTTTTCCTTGAGATAGGGATACACGGTATCCTCCATGAGCACCTGCTTCATTCTTTCAAGTATTTTCGTGTGTATCTCACCAAAGTCGCCGGGCCATGATATCTCCATCTTTCCGTCCACCTTGTGAACATATATAAGCCGCCTTGAAAGGTCTATCTCCTCAACCTCCCACACTCGCCCTGCCAAAGCAAAGCGGTCGCCAACGGGCGGCGGAGTGGTTATAGTGCCTATCTCATCCGAGCCGCATCTGACCGTAAAATCCTCGCTGTCCTTGAAAACTGCGTAGAATTTATAGCTTGCAAGCAACCTTTCGCCGCGAAGTCCTACGATAAGTCCGCCCTCCTCGGTCATTTCTATATAGTCGTTATTCAGCATTGATACTATAAGCTCGCGGTAGTCCTCGCGCTTTACATTTGCAAACGGGGGCAGGGTAAGCACCCTTTGCGCAAGAGCCTTTGCGGTAAGCTCACCGCTCTGCGCAAGCATGCTCAGCGTTTGGTGAAACATAAGGCTGAAGGGCAGCTTCTTCTTTTGCGGCGGCTCTATAAATCTTTCCTCAATATACAGCTGTATTATGGCAATGCCGCGAAGCAGCTCCCACGGGATCAGCTGTGGCAGTGGCGTGTTTGGAAGCGCTTCTTCTTCTCTGAACACCATTATCATCTCGGGCGGCTCTGTGCGTCTGCCGCTCCGTCCAAGCCTCTGCAAAAAGCCGGACACGGAATTTGGCGCTTCTACCTGCACCACGCGCTCAAGCCTGCCTATGTCGATGCCAAGCTCAAGGGTAACGGTAGCGCACGCGGTTATGTTTTCGCTGTTGTCGCGCATTTTCATTTCGGCTTCCTCTCGGAGGGATGCCGAAAGATTGCCGTGATGTATCAGTATGCGTGAGTCGCTGTCAGATCTGTTTGCGGCTATCTGGCGTAAGGTGGAGCAAACATATTCGGTCTCCTCGCGCGAATTTGAAAAGACTATGGATTTCTTGTCTTTTACGCAGTCATATATATATTCGTACCCCGGGTCGATGCGCGCCACCTTTCCGTCGCTCATTTTGGGGTCGTCTATATAAAAATGCTCCATGGCAAGCCGCCATCTTATCTTTTCATTGCCGAAGATCGGAACATCCACACTAAGCTCGCTGTTTCCGCGCAACCACTCCGCCGCGACCGTCGGATCGCCGACAGTGGCGGAAAGTCCTATGCGGCGCGGCTCGTGACCGATAAGGCGGCAGATGCGCGAGAGCTGGCAGATTATCTGATTGCCTCTGTCTGTTCCCGTGAGGGTGTGTATCTCGTCTATCACCACAAATCTGAGGTCGCCGAATATGCGAACGATATCATTTGGGCGGTTTATTAGCATGGCTTCCAGAGACTCGGGGGTTATCTGCAATATGCCCTTGGGATCGCTCAAAAATCTCCGCTTTGCGGATGCGGCAACATCGCCATGCCAGTGTGTAAGCTTGATGCCTGTCATGTCAAGCAGCTCGTCCATGCGGTCGAATTGGTCGTTTATAAGGCTCTTCAGCGGTGCTATGTACAGCACTCCGACAGACGATGGGGGATCTTCATACAAAAGAGAGAGTATGGGAAAAAATGCCGCCTCTGTCTTGCCGCTTGCGGTGGATGATGTGAGCAGCAGATGACCGTTTTTGCCGAATATGCTCTTTGCGGCTTCTATCTGAACATTGCGCAGGGAATCCCATGAGCGGCTGTATATATATTCCCGTATGAAATCGGGAAATCTCTCAAATATGAGGTCTGCGTCGTTCATATATGCCTCCTTTTTATCTCTTAAAATTCTATGTCTTGCGCGGTGTATCTGCGCGCGACATCATTTTTTGTGTCGGTATTTTGGTCTTGCAGGTCGTCGTCGCCCTTTTCGTGCGCAAGGGTAACTGTCTTGCCGACAATGTCGCTGAATTGCACCTCGGGATTTTGCATGAGGATATTGAGTACCGTCATGTAATCGCGAAGCATCTCTCGCGGCGTTATCATGCTGTCCGCGCCTGCCTTCGATGTGCATATCTTCAGAAATTCTATCCTGTCGGAGTCGCTTACTCGGCATTTCCAGTTGTAATATTGAGAATAGAGATTGCTTATGCGGCAGATAAGTGCATACAGCTCGTCGTCCGACAGCCTGCGCAGGCGGATAACGGGCCCGATGAGATTTTTAAATCCGTCAAGGCTGAATCTGCTGTCGCAAAGGCGGGATCTGAGCGCCTCGTAGCTGAACAGTCCGCGGCGCGTGTCCTCAAGAAATTGTGGTGTGCCGCCGAATATTATGTCAAGCCCGGGTGCGCGACCTTGGAGCGTGTCGTTGAACATGGCAAGTATCTTTTCGTAATTGTTCTCGCGAACCACTCTGTGATTGATTTTATAGAGATTAACGCACTCGTCTATAAATACGACAAGTCCGCGGTATCCCATCTTGCGTGCAAGCGCCGCCCAGAGCTTGAGAAAATCGTACCAGTTTCCGTCGTCTATAATGACGGATACCGAAAAGCCGAGCTCGCGCTTTGCCTCGGTCTTTGTGGCATACTCGCCGCGAAGCCAACGCAGGCAAGCTGCGCTTCTTTGCGATGAATATTCATCATCGCTTATCGAGGCTTTGTAATATTCGGTTATAACTCTGGAAAAGTCAAAGCCTCCAACCAGAAATTCAAGATCGGACAGCTCTCTTGCGACCTTGCGCGTAAGCTCTGCAAAAAAGGCTTCGCTGTCGGGTGACAGACCGTCCTCAAGCAGGCTGTTCTTCATCTGTCCTATCCATCTGGATATTATCTTTGAGAGAGCCGCGCCGTCGGGTGAGGAACGGGATGCGAGATTTTTCATCAGTTCTCTGTATGTCGCAACTCCGCTTCCGCCGCTTCCGTAAAGGCGTCGCTCGGGGGAGAGGTCGCAGTCTGCGGTCAGAAAATCCCGCTCAAGCGCGTATCCGCGCACAAGCTGGATAAGAAAGCTCTTTCCGCTTCCGTATCTGCCTATGAGAAAGCGCATTGCGCCGCCGCCCTCGTTGACCTCCTCAAGGTCGCTTAAAAGGGCTTCGATCTCGTCCTTTCTGCCTATTGCCATATACGGTGCGCCGCTGCGCGGCACAACGCCTGCCGATACGCTGGACAGAAGCGATGAAAGTATCCTTCTCGGAACTTTTTGAGAATTATTTGTATCCATATATTTCTCCTTTAAACGATAAGGTCGGAGTAATCCGATATCACGGAATATCCGTTGCCGTTTTCCTCAATTATAATATCACCCAGAATGTCGCATGCGCGCTCGTTTGTGATGTCTGCAAGCTCACAGAGGGTCATATTTTCGCCTTTTGCAAATTCCTTTTGCGCGGACACATCTCCGCTCTTGCAAAGAGATATAAAGGTGTAGAGCTTGCCAAAGCTTGCCTTGAGATCGGACTCGTCCGATTCGGGCAACGGATCATTTGCCGTGCTTGTCGGCGCTGTGTCCTCTATGTTTACTTCGGTATTTATATCTTTGGTCTCACATGTGTCGTATTCGCCCGAAAAAGCCTCTGTAAGCTTAAATGTGGTTTCCCATGACGATCTCTCTATCATTGACGCTTTCTCAAGCGAGAGCGGCGAGATCGGCAGGTCGTACAGCTTTTCATACTCTTCTCGCTTGACTTCCTGCACGCGCGGCGTGTGCTCCTGCTTTGTGTTCGGTATGTCGCGCGGATCAAATTCTCGGTCAAAATAGGCATCCAATGTAAGCATGATATCGCGGTCAAGCTCGGATATTGCAAGACGGGTGCGTATGTGCAGCAGCTCTCTAAGCTTGTTTTCGGCGTATCTCACCGCATCTGTAACGAGACCGTATATTATGTTGACGGGGTAGTAGCTTATATATATGTCCGTGTTTCCTGAGCAGAAGTTCGGCTTGCCTGCGAAAAGGCGCGATCGGTAGAGACGTGTTGAGAATATGCCCGACACGGACGACAGTATCTTTTTATAGGATGTGTCGTCGCGAAATAATTCATTTACTGCGCCTCTTATATATTTATCATACTGAGATCTGTATGTCTCATTGTAAAATTTGCTTTTTTTGTAGTTGTAAAGGGATATGTAGGACAGCGCAACGTCGCCGTATGTGTATCTTGTTTTGCTGTTCAGCGACAGATAGAAGGACTGATATGCTTCCTCCAGCAGATCTATCGGCATCATATCAAGCGGCAGTGAGTCGGGGCAGGGGATCTTGTTTAACATGCAGAATGTGGCAAGATCGCGAAGTAAGGACACGCGGATATCTGAGTTGCTCTTTTGAATTATCAAAAAGCACATCTTATTTGCGGCGTCGTATACATCCTCGCCGTCCTGTGTACATATAAGCTCTGTCATATACAGCTTTACATATGATTGGTCTGTCGGGATATAGTTTTCCTGCCTTATGTTTTCGCGCCACCAAAGATAATATGAGAGCTGATTGCGCGTCATCTGCGAGTAGCGCGGATAAAATGAGAAAAAGCTTACATACGGGCATTCCGTGCCGATCTTATTTATCATTGCCGAGCGCTCGCGCATGAACATGCTGTCAGGGAGAAATACATTGCCTTGCGCGTTTGAGGTGGATATCTTTATCTTGCTTATAAATGCGTTGTCGGGTGAATATTCAAATGCGTAGGTCTCTTTGCCTGACACCTTTTTTGGTATTGGAAAGCTTTGCTCCGGTGCGCCGTCTGACACTATATCGACTGCTTTTATATCAGACGTGGAATTTGAGCGCATACTTTGGCTTTTTTGTGTTTTTTTCACGTATTCGCGCGAAAGATCCCAGAATGCATCGTCATTATTGTGTGTCATACGCTTCCTCCCAAACTGATAATATCTTAATATATAATTATAACATCTGTATTCGATTTTGTCAATAAAAACGCATGACTTATTGACAAACAAATATTTTTCGTGTATAATTAAGAAAAAATATTGGATCTGGAGATAGATATGATAAGACAGTGCTTTAAGGTGCAAAAGGACGGAGAAGAATATAGGGTCGGATATGAGTATTCAAGGCTTTCCGGTAAGACCAAGCTTACAGTCAACGGAGATGAATTCGTTGTGGGCGGCAAGCCGTTTTGTATTGGTGTTTGCCGACGCGAGAGCGTGCTGATAGGCACATCTCAGGCTATGCTTGATGTAGACAAAAGAGGCAGGGCGAAACTGATCTGCCGCGACGCTGACAGTATAGTTGAAAAAGATATTGTCAAAGTAAGATCGAGTAAGTGATGTAAACAAAAAGGGAAATGCAATTTTCATCTGCAACAGCCCCTTTTTGTACTGAGAATTTATAAAGAACTGCACAAGCGCAGGTGTATTTGATATTTTTCAAAATATTTTCCAAAATTTCAAAAAATCTATTGACAAAACAAAAATAGTATGATATAATCTACGGGTGGGTTGATAAAACAACCTTTTATCCAAAGACAGCAGGTTCCCGTAAAAGCATATGCCACCCTGCCGAGGAGAAACTCTAATATGATATTTATTGGATCTTTCTTATCTCGGTGCAGCTGTGCTCGGGAAAAAGAAAGATTTTTTATTTTAGTCATTCACTACGGGAGGTGAAACACAATGCCAAGTAATGCAATACTTGAACAGAAACAGCAGGTCGTAGCTGACCTTGCAGAGCTTATCAAAGCAAGTGCATCGGGCGTAGTCGTTAATTACCAGGGTATCACCGTTGAAAAGGATACAGCACTCCGTAAGGCTCTTCGTGAAGCAGGCGTTAAGTACGTTGTTATGAAGAACACACTTACAGGCAGAGCATGCGAAATGTGCGGATACGGCGACATGAAGCAGTACCTCAACGGAATGACAGCTATTGCAATTAGCGCAAATGATCCGATAGCTCCCGCAAAGATCCTTAAGGAATACGCTGACCAGATCAGCTCCTTCCAGATCCTTGCAGGTTATATAGACGGAGAAGTTATAGATGTTGCAGGTGTTGAGAACCTTGCTTCCATTCCTTCGAAGGAAGTTCTCATCGCGAAGTTCCTCGGCTCTATCAAGTCCCCTGTTTACAAGCTCGCTTATGCCCTCCAGGCAGTTGCCGACAAGGCAGGCGAAGCAGCACCCGCAGCAGAAGAAGCTGCAACAGAAGCAACAGAAGTTGCTACAGAAGCTGCAGCAGAATAATTTTTCTGTTGCATAACAAAACACAAATATTAAAAAACATTAAGAACACATATCAGGAGGTAATTTAAAATGGCATCCGAAAAGATTATGAATATTGTAGAAGAAGTTAAGTCTCTTACACTTCTCGAGCTCGCTGACCTCGTAAAGGCAGTTGAGGAAGAATTTGGCGTATCCGCAGCAGCTCCCGTTGGTGCAGTTGCAGTAGCAGGTGGCGCAGCAGCTCCCGCAGCAGAAGAAAAGACAGAATTCGACGTAGTTCTCGCTTCCGCTGGCGACCAGAAGCTCAAGGTTGTTAAGGTTGTTAAGGAATCCCTCGGTCTCGGACTTAAGGAAGCTAAGGACATCGTTGACGGTGCTCCTAAGACACTTAAGGAAGGCGTTTCCAAGGAAGAAGCTGACAAGATCAAGGCTGCTCTTGAAGAGGTTGGCGCAACTGTTGAGATCAAGTAATTTTTCACTGAATTACTGTTTTCATTCAAATAATAAAATACTTGCTAGTCTGTAAAATTGGATAATTTACAGAAACAGACCTAAACATTTTGTATGATGTTTAGGTCTGTTTTTGCTTATATATGCTGTTTTCTTGTATAAATATAAATATTTAGTTTTATTTTGAACCTTTTGTTTATATATTAGTATAATATAGGGTCTTGCGCCGATAATACGTCGCAAGACCCGAAATGATATTTTATATATCAGAATTCAATGAGCTTTTCAATATATGCGCGAAGCTCGGTTACAGGTATTCTCTCCTGCTCCATGCTATCCCTGTCACGCACCGTAACACATCCGTCATTTTCAGACTCAAAGTCATATGTGATACATACAGGGGTACCTATCTCATCCTGACGGCGATATCTCTTACCGATAGATCCCGTTTCGTCGAAATCTACATTGAAATACTTTGCCAATTCAGAATATACCTCGCCGGCTTTGTCGGACAGCTTCTTTGAAAGGGGCAATACAGCCGCCTTAACGGGAGCAAGTGCAGGATGCAGGTGGAGAACGGTTCTTACATCGTTCTTTTCGGCGTCGATCACTTCTTCATCGTATGCATCGCAGAGCACGGAAAGAACAGTTCTTTCAACACCGAGAGAGGGCTCTACAACATAAGGAATATATCTTTCATTGGTTTCGGGATCGAAATAAGTAAGATCCTTGCCCGAGGTATTCTGATGCTGTGTGAGGTCATAGTCGGTTCTGTCAGCAACGCCCCAAAGCTCTCCCCAGCCAAACGGGAAAAGGAACTCAAAGTCAGTCGTTGCCTTGGAATAGAAGCAGAGCTCCTCAGGATCGTGATCGCGAAGTCTGATATTCTCCTCCTTAAGACCAATGGAGAGCAACCAATTGTGGCAGAATTCTCTCCAATAAGCAAACCACTCAAGATCCGTGCCGGGCTTGCAGAAGAACTCAAGCTCCATCTGCTCAAACTCACGAACACGGAATATGAAGTTACCGGGAGTGATCTCGTTTCTGAAGGATTTACCTATCTGACCGATACCGAAAGGCATCTTCTTTCTTGTAGTTCTCTGAACATTTACGAAGTTTGTGAAAATACCCTGTGCAGTCTCGGGTCTGAGATATACCGTATTCTTGGAATCATCTGTAACGCCCTGGAATGTCTTGAACATAAGGTTAAACTGTCGGATATCCGTGAAATTATGCTTGCCGCATGAGGGACAAGGAATATTGTGATCCTCAACAAAATCCTTAAGCTCGGACTGTGTAAACGCGTCTATGGGCTTTTCGAGAGTGTATCCTGTTTCAGCGCAGAAATCCTCGATTATCTTATCAGCGCGAAATCTCTCATGGCACTCGCGGCAATCCATCATAGGATCTGAAAATCCTGCAAGGTGACCCGAAGCCACCCATGTCTGCGGATTCATAAGTATAGCCGCATCAAGTCCTACATTATATTTATTTTCCTGAACGAACTTTTTCCACCAAGCTCTCTTTACGTTATTTTTAAGCTCTACACCGAGAGGACCGTAATCCCATGTGTTGGCAAGTCCGCCGTAGATCTCAGAGCCGGGGAAGATGTAGCCTCTGTTCTTGCACAGAGCAACGATCTTATCCATAGTCTTTTCAGTATTCAACATGATTTTCTCCATTCCGCAAGAACTCCTTATCGGTTTATAAGGACGTATCCTGCCAAAAATATTTTGCAACACCTGAATATACAAATATTACACTATTATAAATTTTACCACACACTAAGAGAATTGTCAAGCAAATGATGCACAATTTTTGTTAATTTGTTAAAATTATAAAATTTACTTGACACGCTTTTTTCTTCATGGTAAAATAAATATATGGAGCGAGATACATCGCAATAAAAGCACAAGGAGGTACATGTGAAACACAGACTCGATACCATTATTCAGAAGATAAGTGAGGCGTGCGCATCGGTAATGCCGATAGCACTCATAGTGCTCATCTTATCATTTACGCTCTGCCCTTTGCCAAACGACATATTCATTGCATTCATTATCGGAACATGCTTGCTTATCGTCGGTCTTGGACTTTTTTCACTCGGCGCGGAGCTTTCAATGTCCAAAATAGGCGGACACATAGGAGCAAATCTCACAAGATCCAAAAACATACCGATAATAGCCGTTATATCTTTAATAGTTGGCGTGCTCATCACGGTAAGCGAGCCCGATCTTCACGTGCTTGCAGGCTATACGGGTGACATGAAACTCTTCTTTATACTTGCCGTTGCTGCAGGACTTGGTGTATTCCTTGTCGTCGCAGTTTTGAGAATAATCTTCAACGTAAAAATGAAATATATATTGCTGTCAGGATACGGAGCAGTTCTTATCCTTACCCTTGTAGCATATGTGAAGGATCCCACATTTATTGCCATCGCGTATGATTCAGGCGGAGTTACGACGGGTGCAATGTCTGTTCCGTTCGTAATGTCTATCGGTGCAGGTATCGCGGCTATATCGTCCGAGAAATCCGACGACGACAACAGCTTCGGTCTTATGGCTATCTGCTCGATCGGACCTATCATAGCAATACTCATAATGGGACTTTGCGGCGGATTTAAAAACATATCCTACACACCGCACGATCTCCCCTCATTCAGCAATTCAATGCAAATGGGTCTTTCCTTTATAGAAAAGATACCGTCAGTCACAAAGGACGTTCTCATGGGTCTTTTGCCCATACTTGCATTTTTCCTTATATACCAATTTTTTACCGTGAGAGTTCACAAAAAGGATATGGCACAGATATTTATAGGCGCAATTTACACATTCGTTGGAATGGTGCTGTTCCTTGTCGGTGCCAATGTAGGATTTATGCCTGTGGGCAGCTATCTCGGCGAGACATTCGGAAACATGGAGCATTCTTGGATAATAATCCCCATCGGTATGGTGATCGGATTCTGCATGACATACGCAGAGCCTGCTGTTGGTGTCCAGGAAAAGCAGGTCGAGGATGCGACACAGGGTCTTATTCCCAAAAAGATACTTCCCCTCATGATGGGTATAGGCGTTGCAATATCCGCAGGCATCGCTATGATACGTGCACTCAGCGGCGTGTCCATAATTCCATTCCTTGTAGTGGGATATATCATCGCACTCGTGCTCACCTTCTTCTGCCCCGGTATATTCACATCCATTGCATTTGATGCAGGCGGAGTTGCATCCGGAGTCATGGCTGCCACATTCCTGCTCCCCCTTTCAATAGGTATATGCAATTCGCGCGGAGCAACGAGCGCAGAGATAATGATAGACGCATTTGGCACTATTGCTCTCGTTGCCATGACACCTACTATATCTATACAATTGCTTGGTATAGCATTCAAGCTCAAGCACCGTCACGGCGACGAATTCACATCCGATGCCGACAGCGAGATCATTTCTGCCGATGCAGTACCTGACTTGCATGACGAAGGCTATGACACTGATATCATTGATTTCGATATGTCATATGTAAGCATAAAGAAAGGAGATAACTGATATATGGAAGGTCTGTGTCTGCTTATCAGTATAATCAAAAAGAGCGAAGCGGCTCAATTTGCAGAATTCTTTTCATCCCACGATGCCGCTCCGATATACAGCACTATATGTCAGGGTGCAGCTCATCAGAGCAAGCTTGAGCTGTTTGGACTTGAAAAAAGTGAAAAGGTGCTTATGCAGTCAATAGTTCCAAGGTGCAATATAAGCGCACTCATGTACGGTTTGACGCATGATATGAAGATAGATCTGCCCGACAGAGGCATATCGCTGTGCATACCACTCTCAAGTCTTGCTTCAAGAAAAGTATACGAAAAAATACTTACGCTGTCACATGAAGAAAAAACAGATCATCACACCGATAATGAAAGGATACCCGATATGGAGCTTATAGTTGCTATATGTGCAAAGGGAAACACCGACGAGATAATGACGCTTGCGCGTGAGGCAGGCGCGTCCGGCGGAACGATAATCAAAGCAAAAGGAACGGCAAAGGCGGGAACGGATAAGTTCTTCGGTATGTCGATATCCGATGAAAAAGAGATACTTTATATAGTTTCAAAAATAGAAAACAAATCTGATATTATGAAGGCTATCGCCTCATACACATACGAGGAGAATGCACACCCCGTCGTATTCTCCCTCCCAATCACAGAGAGCGCAGGATTCAGATTTGCAGAATAAACAAAAAGGCTTTGCCACCCTCGCCTCTGCATTCTTAGCGGAGAAATAGGCGGCGGGAGTACCGAGGCATTGATTTGCCTCGGTACTTCTGTTTCTGTGAAGTTATGATGCAATGGCATCGGATGTTCTCACGGTATGCTGCTCTCTGAAGCCTATGGTGAACACGATGTCGATATCGTTGCCCTCGGTGCGTGACCACTTTTCTTCCTTTTCGTAAACGTATATTTTGGATATGAATGCGTGTACGATCTCGGGAGTCAGCTCCTGAATATCAATAAATCTGTTTGCATTGGCAATGAAATCGTCTATCGAATTTCTCTCTTCACCACAGCTCGCTTCGGCTTCTTCAAGCTCAGCGAGCTTTTTTGTTAGCGTTGCTTGCTCAAATTCGTAGCTCTGCGCCATCTTATCGTAACGCTCATCCGTGATACGTCCGCTGACATTATCCTCGTAAAGCTTTTGAATAATGCGGTCAAGCTCGTCTATACGCTTGCGTGCTTTGATAATCTCAGCCTTTACCGCCTTGAGCTTTTTCTCATCCTCGTCACGCTTCTTGACACGAGCTTTCTCATAGAACACCTCGGGGTTTTCTCTTGCAAGCTCTGTCACCCAGCGTATCTGCTGAAGAACGATCTGCTCAAGTGCCATGGCGTTGATCTGATGTGCCGAGCACCTGTCCTTACCCTTTCGCTGATAATATCCGCAACTGTAATAGTTTTCTTTGGGATGCATAGTTTTCGCTCGATGAAGATACATTCGATTTCCGCAACTCGCACAAGCGATCACATTGTGGAAGATATCGACTTTGCCCGACTTATCGGGACGGTTGCGACCGTCAAGGATCAGCTGTGCCGTTTCAAAATCCGCTTTGCTGACGAGAGCTTCATGCGTATTTTCAAACACAAGCCATTCTTCCTTTGGCAGACGGATCTGTTTCTTTATCTTGAAGGACTTGATCTTTGTTTTACAGTTTACGGTATTGCCGATATAATCCTGATTGCGGAGAATAGAACGTATCGTGGTGCTTGACCATCGGTAAGGATCGGTAATATCAACACCGCTGTGTATATATCCGTACTTTTGATACAGATACTGTCCGGGCGTGATGATCTGATCGTTCTGTAAGCCCTTGGCTATCTTTTTAAGATTGGAATCCTTGAGAAACTCTCGGAAGATACGGATGACGATATCCTTCGTATCGGGATCGGGGATGATGTGTCCGGGGTTATCGGGATCCTTGATATAGCCGTATGGTGCATTCGTAGCAAGGCGTTCACCGCGCTTGGCTTTGCTCTGAAATGTGGCTCTGACCTTGTGACTTGTGGT
>CAZVUD010000042.1:0-12293 GCA_964629615.1 uncultured Clostridium sp.
TGCGTAAAGCACGAGCATGGCGAAGCCAAAAGACTTGCTCTGCAAGGCTTTCTGCGTTAATTATAACACACATTCCCCCCACTGTCAAGCAAGATAGTATAAATTCTAACATATTTAGAATTCTTAAGGCTCTATAGCAATATAACTATAAAAAAGCCCACGGGAAAATCCCCGTGGGCAATAAAAACCGCAATTATGTTATGTATTACTTATTCTTTTTCTTGCATACAGCATATACTGCACCGCAAGCAGCTGCAATTAACGAAACAGCATTCATAAGTACTACCGAGCCGCAACCCGATGCAAAAGAATTAATGCTCTCAGATGCTATGCCCATAATATACTTAGTCTTCTTTCTTCTTGCGAGCAACGAAGCCTGCACCGCAAGCAACAGTTACGATTGCGATAGCACCGAGAGATACTACAGAACCGCATCCGCTCTTCTCATCAGCAGGAGCTGCTGTCGTACCTGCAGGAGCTGCTGTTGTAATTTCTTCAGGAGCTGTTGTGGACTCTTCTTCAGGAGCTGTTGTTGTGCCTTCATCGGATGTATCGTCATCACCGCCATCGGGGATCTGACCATCGTTACCGTATGTGAATTCATCATCGATAGTTGAAAGGATAGCGTCAAGGAGAGAAGAATCCCACTTGTAATTACCATATGTATTTACGAAGTCGTGGATATCGTTACCGTTTCTGAATACGCCTGCACCGATGATATCGTATGTGTTCTTGCCTTCAACATTGTAGTTGGTGTATCCGCCGATATCAATTCTGATATTGTGGATTCTACCCTTCCACATTTCGTTTTCAACCTTAACAAGAGCGATAGTGTATCTGTCGCCTGTGTAGTTGCCGTCTGCATCAACAGACTCAGCAGATGTGATAGGCATGAAGTAACCTACAGACTGTGCGCACTGGTCGTTAGGAGCTGTAACCTCACCTGCGCAGAATCTGATACCGCCGCTCTCGTTTTCGCCGCAATCGTGAATGGTCTCACCCTCTTCAAGATTACATGTGCAGAGGTTTCTAAATATGTATACAACCCATGTGAAATCGGTTGCTTCATATGTGATCTTATTGGGAACGTTGAACTGGAAGTAGTGAGCTGTGTTGTTTACAGTTACTGTGAAAGCATCTTCCTTTTCAGAGTAAGTAACGTCGCAAACACCGCCTGAGGGCTTCCTACCTGCATTTGTTGTGCCTTCTGCTGCAGCACCGAACCAGATAGCAGGTGTTCCGGGAGCAACTGTTGCAGAATCGATCATAGGACCGAAATCCTTGGACTTTTCTTCAGCTGCTGCAGAGCCTGTACCTTCGGGAACCTCATCGTTAACCTCAAGAATGGAGATAGTGGGCTTGTATGTACCTGTAGCATCAGAGTTGTGAAGTGTAACTGCTACATAGCCAAGACCGCTGGAGAAGCTCTTAGCGATGCAATCGTCAGTGTCCTTACCGATAACTGTACCGTTTACCTTAACCTCACCGTCAACGATAGCGAACTCGATGATCATATCGTTGTTTTCATCGGGAATGGAAGCATTTTCAAGAGCAACGTTGCCGATCTGCTTGAAGTTTGTACCACCCTTACGTGTTGAACCCATGTCGAAGGACTGGAATGTTGTAAGAGCTTCCTTTGTTTCGTCACCAACCTTAACAGTTGAGTGTCTGATAAGAGATGTCCAGCCATAGCCGTACTTACCGCTTGTGTCACCCTGAGCCATACCGTTGGACTGAGACCAAACGGAGAAGCTGAACCAGTTGTCACCTACGAAGGAATAGTCGTGAACCTTAACCTTCATGGAGAAGTTCTTGATATCAAGCTCTTCTGTGGAAACAACAGTGAACTTAGGGTTGAAGTTTTTGTAATCGGGGGATACTGTGTGGAATCCTGTAGAATCCCAATTCCAACCGGGCATGGGAGGAATATTCTCTTCTACAGCATCGTCATCATAGTTAGGAGCGGAAAGCTCTACCTTCCACTTGCCTGTATTTGTAGCTTCTTCAGCAGCTGCTGCGGGAACTACAAGGGAAACAAGTGTAGAAAGAACCATAACTGCTACCAAAATAACAGAAAGTGTCTTTTTCATTTTAATTTCTCCTTTGTAAAAGAACTTATTTTGTGTGCGATCACTGCCGCACATACTTACAGTAATATTGTACCACATTTTTTGCGATTTGTGAATTGACAAAAGTAACATAATTTGCAACTTTTTTTTGTGAATTTTCACAATAATTCGGGTTTTTCCTTCATATTGCCGTCACAAACAGGAAAAAGGCATATTCTGAATATCTTTTTTCCATTATAAAATACACAAGCGCGCAGACCCTATCATCGCAGCAAAAAGCATCCATACTATGTCAGATCACAAAGTAAAATAAACGTGATGTTAAATTATAAACCGCATGTTGAAATGCAGCTATAATATCATTTTCTATCAAGCACTATCTTATCCGCATCAAGGAAATTCTGTGCGGCAAGCAAAGAATCCGTCGGTATCACCGTATAGTATCCGCATTCCCTGCATGTCACCTTTATTCCCTCGTCTGTCATCTCAACATCGTAAAGGCTCTCTTCCCTTTCAAGCAAATGATCCTCGATGGGCTCGCGTCCGTCCTTATGGCAATCGCAATATATCTTACCCTCGGCATCTATGTCCTTTATAATATAAAGAATGATATCTATAAGCTGAGGATCGGCAAAGGGGATGCTGTCAGTATGAAGATCCTTTAAGCTCTCAATGCAATTTTCCTCCATAAGCTCGATAAGCTCAAGCTCATTTTTCGAAAGCGCGCCCTTTACATTATTGCTCTCGCCCACAAAGCCGATATCTATATTGGAATATGGGCACGGAAGCGCGAAGAGCTCCTTTGAAAAGAACAGTGAGCTTTTGATATTATAGGAATGCTCCTTGTTGCAGAAAACACATGGGATCGAAAGCCTTACGCTTCCGTTAGGTCTGTCATACGTCACAGTAAGAGCGCTGTGCTTGCAGTCGCATTTAAGCTTCACCATATCGGCTGACAGCGCAAAAAGTCCCACCTCGCTCATAACGCCCGTCATGCAATCGGGGCAACGGTAAGCAACCGTAGTTTCTTTCTTATCAAGTACCATTAAATTGACCTCTCGATTTTTACTCTCTTTACATTTAATGCCTGCTTTGTGCAAAATGGCACGGATAATTTACCCGAGCCATTTTTTACATTATCTTATTTTGTTGAAGATGATGAAGATGAGTAGCTGTTCTGTGCCTGATATGCTACTGTCTGAACATACATGGATACACTCATCTTGCCAAGAGTCTTTGTATTCTTGTCAACAGGCTTTTCCTTCTTCATTGCTTCAAACCAATTTTCAAATCTTTCTTCCATAACAGCATCGAAAGCGTTTGTATACCAAACCTTCTTTCCGAAGTCATCGAAGTGTACTATAGCGTACTGTGTCTCTTCATCGTCATCGTCAGGCTTGATCTCAACGATTCCCGTGTTGGTTCCTGCCTTAAGCGTGTCAGAATTGAGCCACTTATCAAGATCGGACGAGAAATTCTCGAAATATGTGGGCATTGCATTTTCCTGCTCTGCGGCATCAATGATTATCTCGGAATCATCGCCAAGCTTTTCAGCCTCTGCCTCACCAAGCTTCTTAAGGATCTCTGCTGTGCGGCTGGAGCCTTCTTCAAAGTCCTTGAATATTCTTTCGGCAACTGCCTTGTCATTAGTGATAACATAGCCTATGTTGAAGGTGTTGTTCTCATTCTTGCCGTTAGGCTTAACGATCTTGTATGCAGAATACTTGTATATATCCTTGGTGTTTGCACTGCTTGTTGTGGTTTCCTCAGAGGATGTTGTGCTTTCCTCTGTTGTAGCTTCCTTCTTTGTGCTTGTAGTGGATTCTGTTGTTACCTTTTCTGTTGCTGTTTCTTCGATAACAGTGTAGTCCTCTTCGCTTCTGCCGTCCTCAAAGAGCCACTTATCAAGGTCGCTTGTGCCTGTTCCCTCGTAAGTTTCCTTTGTGTAGTCCTCCCACGTCTTGGTGGTCTCCTCGGCTGTAGTTGAGCTTGTGGTAGAGGATGCTGTAGTTGTGCTCTCGGTTGCAGTCTCATCTTCCTTAGCCTTAGAGCTTTCCTCGTACTTCAATATCTCTTCAAAGAATCCTTCAGGTGTTTCAGCCTTAGCGATAAGCTCAGCGGCAGCCTTTGCCTCAAGCTTTGCGCTCTCGAATTCTTCATCATTCTTATAGCTTGATTCCTTAACCTGTATGGTGTATGCAAGGTACTTTACAGAGTAGTAATCGCTTCTGTGATCCTCAGGGTACTTGAGTACATCTGCATCGTCGCCCTTAAGCTCACCCTTAAGCTCCTCGATCTTTATCTCTGCATACTTGATAGCAAGCTCCTTAAGCTCAAAGCACTTCTTGATATCAGACCACGAAACGCCTGTGCCGTATACCTCTTCAATAGAATATCCGAGCGACTTGATGTCAGCCTTGAGAGAGTTGATGGATTCCTTGATCTCCTTCTCATCCTCATCGTCAAGCTCTACGCCTGCCTTCTTTGCGCCTTCTGCGTATTCAAGATATCTTGTAACGCTCTCAACTGTAAGACCCATGAAGTAGTCGTACCATGTCGTGTAGTCATCTGTTCTTTCGGTATCGGATATAAGCTTACATGTCTGCTTGTCAAGATCTGTTGTAAAGCTTACCGAATAATCGCCGAAATATGAGGGGTAAAGTGCCGCGTACTGAAGATATGTTGCATTACTGCTTACCCATGAACGAAGCTCTTCATTAAAGAAGTAGCTCATCATAGCACCGCTGATCTCAAAGTTTTCTGTCGCAGCAGCCTCGCTGATACGAAGGAAAACACCTGCGTTGGTCAATGCAGCGGTAAGTATGGACAATACTACGACTGCAACAAGCACGATGCATATCACAGTAAGCCATAATTCGGATCTCGTTTTATTCTGTTTTTTAACGTATCCCATTTCTTTTCCTCCAAAAAGCCGCCGATACAGCGGCAATATTTTTTTGCGCACGCCACACGTGCGACTTTTTTCGGAAATTACACGAGAGTATAATTTCACAGATAAAGTATATTATACTATGAGTTAGTGACAGTTTATTGAACTCTTTATGAATAAGTCGAAAACTTTTTGCATTTTTTATTAAAAATGACGTAATTTACGGCTTAAACATTCATTATCATGGGTATTACCATGGGTCTGCGCTTGGTTTTTGAGAATATGAACTTAGAAACATCGTCCTTAAGCTTGCCCTTTATCTTATACCAATCCCCGTAAGGATTTTTCTCCAAGCTGCTCGTTATGGAATCAAGCGCAACGCGCCTGAGCTCGCCCATAAGGTCATCCGACTCTCTTACATATACAAATCCGCGCGAAACTATGTCAGGACCCGAAAGCACATATCCGCCGTCCGAGCTTACCGTTGCAACTATCACAATAAGTCCGTCCTGCGACAGAAGTATCCTGTCGCGCAGAACTATATTGCCTACATCGCCAACGCCGTAGCCGTCAACCAGCAGCTTTCCTGCGCTTACCGTGCCGTTGAATTTTGCCTTGTGTGCATCTATCTCAAGCACCTTGCCTATGTCCGAAATAAACACGTTCTCAGGACTCATACCCATAAGCTTCGCGATCTCACCGCCTGCAAGCATGTGCTTATATTCGCCGTGCACGGGCATGCAATACTTCGGCTTTGTAAGCGCGTGCAGAAGCTTTATCTCCTCCTGACATGCGTGTCCCGAAACATGCACCTCTACAGACGCATCATGTATTACCTTTGCGCCAAGCTTCAAGAGCTCATTTACTATCTTTCCGATCAATTTTTCATTTCCGGGTATCGCACTGGAGGAAAGTATTACTACATCGCTTGCGCCAAGCTGTACCTCTCTGTGCTCGTTGAATGCCATTCTGTAAAGCGCGCTCATAGGCTCGCCCTGGCTTCCCGTTGTAACGAGAGTAACCTCATGCGGACTGTACTTCTTGATCTCGGATATGTCGATAAGCACGCCCTCGGGCACGTTCATATATCCAAGCTCGATCGCCGCTCCGACGATATTGAGCATACTGCGTCCCGTTATTGCGACCTTGCGCTTATGGCGGTATGCTGTATCTATTATCTGCTGTACTCTGTGTACATTGGATGAGAAGGTAGCTATAACTATCCTCTTATCATGATTTACCGTGAAAAGATATTCAAGCGATGCGCCGACCTTCTTTTCAGAGGGCGTCATTCCCGCGCGCTGAGCGTTAGTAGACTCGCACATGAGCAAAAGCACGCCTTCTCTGCCTATCTCGCCAAGCCTCGTAAGATCCATGATCTCGCCGTCGATAGGCGTGAGGTCAAGCTTGAAATCTCCCGAATGCAGAACTATTCCAAGCGGTGTACGTATCGCAAGCGCGCACGCGTCGGCTATGGAGTGGTTGACATGTATAAATTCGCAGGAAAGCTTGCCAAGCGGAACTATATCCCCTGCATTGACGCAGATCAATCTCGGCGTATAAGGCAAAACTACCTCTTTAAGCTTGTTCTTTACGATGCCGAGAGTAAGCTTCGTGCCGAATATAGGGGGATTTATATTGCGGAGCACATACGGGATGGCACCGATGTGGTCCTCGTGTCCGTGTGTAAGAACTATTCCGCGTATCCTGTCGCGGTTCTCTTCAAGATATGTCGTATCGGGAATGACAAGGTCGATACCCGGCATGTCCTCATCGGGGAATCCGAGTCCGCAGTCGATTATGATTATGTCATCGCCGTATTCCACAACGGTCATGTTCTTGCCTATCTCGTTAAGTCCGCCGAGAGGTATTATCCTGAGCTTTGTATTGTCACTTGCAAGCTCACCGCGCTCCCTTTTTTTGAGTGCTCTCGGAGATGTGCTTGCAAGAGATGTGCGCGCAGAATCGTAGGGTGTTATCTCATATTGCGTGCCCTTTGCCTTTTTGGGGGCATTATTCTTTGCGCGAGCCTGCTCCTGCGGCTTTTGTGCAGGGGTCACAGGCTGGCTCTCAGACGTTTTCTTCTTTCTTACATGCGTCTTTGCGACAACCTTCTTGGCATCATCCGCCGCGCCTGCGATCTCGCTTTTTTTGCTTTCCGTGTTCTTTTTTGTCTTTTGTGCTGTCTTTTGAGTATTCGAAGCCTTCTTCTGTGTCGAAGCTGTCTTCTTTTGAGTCTTAGGCGCGCTCTTTTGCGTATTCTTTGCGCCATTACTCTTTTTTTCGGCTGTTTTTTTCTTTTTTGTGTCATCAGCATGTGTGTCGGATACAGCCGCCGATACCTTGTCTACCGATCCTTCATTTTTTGCACCGTCTGTGCCCATGTAATCCTTTTTTGCCATTAAATACCTGACCTTTCCCATATTTACCGCAAAGCACCAAGACAAGAGTCCATACCCCTTTACACTTCGTCCATAAAAGGTGTCCTGAACTCCTGACTTTGCGGTCTTAAATTTAATATATCATAACGCGCACGGCGTTGGTTTCAAGTGTGAGCAAAATGCTTCAAATCAAAATAATTATACTACATTTTTGATGTTTTGTCAATAGCAAAAAGCCCGACTTACAAGCAGACAGGCATAATACATCAAAGTGCGAGAAACAATAATGATATAAGCGCCCATGACACTGCCGCTCCAATGGAAAATGCGATAAGGAGCGATATCATCATGCGTTTATTCAGCTTCCCTTTTGATCCGCCATCCTCGCATATCTTGCTCCGCACGATCCTCTCGGCTTCGGATACCATGTCGCATCCGCTCCCGTCCACGCTGTCCTTGACAAGGAAATATGCCTCTTCAAAATATCGGCTGTCCTTCGTCCTTACAGCTATCATCCTTCTCTGCGTTCCCTTTATCTGCATCTTGTTTCTCCTTTGCACTCAATACGTCCGTAAGTTTATATGTATGCATTGATTTTTGCCATTATATGCATGCTTTAAACCCCGGAGAGGTCAAATGTGTGTACACATTACAACAGAAAATTGCCATTATCAGTAAATTTTTTGAAAATATGACATAAATTTCCAATTTTGTGTATTGACAGACAAAATTCTGTGTGGTATACTATAAATAATAAGGATGATTAAAAATTTTCGGAGGAAAATCATGAAGCCCACAGGAATAGTAAGAAAAATAGACGATCTCGGAAGGATCGTTCTCCCCATCAGCATAAGACAGACAATGGATATCTCAAGCGGCGACCCCATCGAGATATTCGTTGACAACGGAAAGGTAATGCTCCAGAAGTACCAGCCTGCCTGCGTTTTCTGCAACAATGCGGAAGATATAGTTTATTTCAACGGCAAGCGTATCTGCGAAAATTGCCTTGCAAAGATCAAAGCAGAGCTTTGATCTGACACAGGAAAAATTCATCTGTCTTATCACATCATCACGGCGGACTCATATCCGCCGCCATTTTTGCAACGATATCTTTATTTTAAAGGAGTCAGGGTTATGAGATCTGAAATTCTAAAAAAATACATTGCCGACGGTAAGCTCGACTGCCGGCTTTCAAAGCTATATTTCGGCGATATCAGTAAGGCACAAGAAAGATATATCTCGGCAATTGAGAGCTTTGAGAACATTTTCGGATGCGATCGCGATATATGCATATTTTCGGTCCCGGGACGAAGCGAGCTGTCGGGAAATCACACCGACCACAATCACGGGCTTGTAATTGCTGGCTCTGTTGACCTTGACATAATTGCAGTTGCCTCAAAAACAGATAACGGATGTGTGCGTGTCAAGAGCGAAGGATACGACATGATATCCGCCAAGATCAATTCAGATATATCTCCCGATCCTGCCCTTTTCGGCACATCAGACTCCATAATACTCGGCATGTGCCGCGGACTTTCAAATAAAGAATATGCTGTCGGCGGATTTGACGCATATATGACATCAAATGTGCTTAAGGGCTCGGGACTTTCCTCGTCTGCGGCGTTTGAGGACATGATAGGCAACATTGAAAACCATTTTTATAACAACGGAATTATTGACAATGTAGAGATTGCCAAGACTGCGCAGTATGCCGAAAATGTATTTTTCGGAAAGCCCTGCGGTCTTATGGATCAGGTCGCATGCGCATACGGCGGCATCGTAACGATAGATTTCAAGGATCCGACTGCACCCATAATAGATAAGGTAGACCTCGATATAAACGCGCTCGGCTTCAGGCTCTGCATCATCAATACAGGCGGCAACCACGCCGATCTTACAGAGGATTACGCGGCTATTCCTTCAGAGATGAAGTCTGTTGCCGCGGCATTCGGTAAGGATACTCTGCGAGATGTAAATATGGAGGATGTGATAAGCTCCATCAGAGAGTTGAGAAATAAAGTCGGCGACCGTGCGATACTGCGCGCGATACACTTCTTCTCGGAAAATTGCCGCGTGCGCGATCAGCTCAAGGCATTGTCCGCAGGCGACCTCGACAAATATTTTGACATTGTAAAAATGTCGGGCAGATCCTCGTTTGAATATCTGCAAAACGTATTTACGACCCAAAACACGTCCGAGCAGGGCTTGTCATTGGCTCTTGCGCTGTGCGATATCTTCCTTGAAGGCAAGAGAGGCGCATACAGAGTGCACGGCGGCGGATTTGCAGGAACAGTACAAGCATATGTTCACAAGGACGATGTTGACAAATTCAAGGAATTTATTGACAGCGCATTCGGATGCGGTGCATGCCTCGTGCTCAATATAAGGAGCATGGGCGCTGTCAAAGTAATATGATCTTAAATTTTGATATTAAGGATGACAAATGAAAAAGAACACATATATAAAAGCACCTAAAAAGCCCATAGATGCAAAAACACGCAAAAAGGCTATACTTGTAGGAATCTTCTCCCTCATATCTCTCTTTGTTTACTACGGAATTACAGGCATGGATATCCCTGCCCTTCAATTTGCCGTGATGACCCTATACATGGTTGCATTTGCCGCTCTGCTCATAGCCTACATTATCTACAACCGCGCATTCACGCGCAAGGGCGTTACAGAGGAAATGCTCCCCGACGCATGGAGTGACGAGGAGAAAAAGGAATATATAGAGGACGGAAAGAGGCGTATCGAAAGATCCTCTTGGATGCTCATGATAATAATTCCTCTGCTTATCACCTTTATAGCCGAGGCAATGTATCTTTTCGTATGGCTTGGTCTGCTTGAGCCCATGATATCTTCTGCGAGGTGAAAATGAATTACAGTATATGCAATCTATATTCAGGCTCGCGCGGCAATTCCACTCTGATATCCGCGTGCGGCAAGAACATACTCATCGATGCGGGAAAAAGCGCAAAGACCCTTTGCGAGGCATTGAATTCTATAGGCAAGCGCCCCGAGGACATTGACGCAATATTCATCACACACGAGCATACCGATCACGTAAGCGCACTGCAGACATTTTCGCACAAATATGATGCGCCTATCCACATCCTGCTCTCAAGCGCAAAAAAGAAATTTTACGGCTTGCGCGACCAGAAGCTTTTTGATAAGATGGTATTCCATGAGTCACCAAGCTTTTGCGCTGACATAGGCGACATACATATATCCTCATTTCCGACTCCGCACGACAGCTTTGGCTCTGTCGGGTACACGATCACCATAAAGGACACGGATATCAAGATCGGATATGCGACCGACATAGGTCATATAACAAATGAGATCAGATCCAATCTGCTTGGCTGTGAGAGCGTTGTTATCGAATCCAATCATGATATCGACATGCTCCGCACAGGTCCTTATCCCGAGGACCTCAAGCGCAGGATAGCATCCGACCGCGGACATCTTTCAAACAGCGACTGCTCCTTGTTTTGCACCGAGCTTGTAAGGAGCGGAACAAAAAGGATCATGCTTGCGCACTTAAGTGAGGAAAACAACATCCCTTCCCTTGCATACGACTCCTGCATAAAGGCGATAAATAACACGGACATATTTGTATGTGCCGCATCCCCCACGACTCCCGTCTGGCTTATAGGAGGATGACATATGGCAACCGTAAAATTTATAACCGTCGGAACTCTCAAAGAGGATTATCTGCGTCAGGCGGTAGCTGAATATGAAAAAAGGCTGTCAGGCTTTTGCAAGGTCGAGGATATCAATATAAAGGAATATAAGCTCCCGCAGGACCCCTCTGACACCGAGATCCAAAAGGCACTGCTTGAGGAATCCAAGGCTATTTTAAGTGCCATGGGTGAGCGCTCGTATAAGATAATACTTTGCGTGGAAGGCAAGCAATACCCGTCCGAGGAGCTTGCACGCATAATTGACAACGCATTCTTCTCATCAAATGAGATATGCTTTGTGATAGGCTCATCCCACGGTCTGCACGAAAGCGTTAAATCCGCAGGAGATCTCCGCCTTTCAGTATCCAAGCTGACCTTTCCGCATCAGCTGATGCGCGTTATTTTGCTTGAATCGGTATACAGATGCTTCAACATCACAAAAGGCACTAAATATCATAAATGAGCATCAGGCTGTTGCAAATTTTTATTTGCAACAGCCTGATGTTTTAATTTTCGACCCACTCAGCATAAAGGTCGAGGGTGTTATATGCACTGCCATGAGCTTCAATGCAATAATGTGAGGTTGTCCAACTCCAAGTTCCTCCCCATCCCTCATTTTCATTCACATTCCAGCCTCTATATTTTTCACTGCCACCACAGATCCATCCATGAAATCTATAGCCATCTCTCTTTAATTCTGATAATTCGCGTTCATCCCATATCTTCATTTGAGCACCAAACTGAACATATTGCTCACCTATAATTTTATCTTCGCCGCTACCGTCATTCAAATGATATCGGATAAGATATTTATCATCTTGCAGCTTCCACTCTGCCTTGAGTGTAATATCCCCGTATGCTCCAACGCTTAACTCTTCATCTGAAGCATATGCACCTGCGTCCCAACTGCCATTGGCTGTTTCAAGCTTCCATTCGACAAAAACATAATTTTCTCGAGTAGGTTTTCCGAGCGTCACCTTGTCTGAAAATGAATATGTCAGATCAGAAATTGCAGATCCTCCATTAGAATCGAATTTAATGGTAGATTGAGGCTTCCATCCGAGCAATTCATTTGACACTTCTTCGGGATATGTAATGCTTTCGGCATCCTTATCAAAAATAATATACACTCCCTCATTTTCAAGGTAATAGAAAACGTTTGCTGTATTTGTAACCTTGCTTATATCAATTCCGTTATCTGTAAGCACCTTATCAGCTTCGTCCTTTGTAAGACTTCTGTCCAGATCTATCATCTCCGCTTGAATGAGCA
>CAZVUD010000043.1:0-11539 GCA_964629615.1 uncultured Clostridium sp.
GCAGATTGCTTTGACTCTATTGATGTGTGAATCTTATCGCTTTCGGGTACAGGTAAGCTAAAAAAGTAAAAACTGCTAAAAGCTTTTTGTGGAGTCACAGTCCCCGTAAGCGAGCCATGCGAGCTTTGTGGGACCGGGTAGTGCGCCGCAAGTTTCAGTACTTTGGCTTACCCAAGCAGGTCACATCAGTGCAAAAATTAGCTTTTGGAGGCGAATCCCGAAGCTTTTTCTTTGCTTACGCAAACAAGAAATTGAGTGCCGAGACTCCTTTTTTAGAAACTCGGCACTCTTGTTAATTACTTTATTCGATTCTTGTTTGACAAAGCCTGACATGACCGTTCTCGCCATGAGATATTTCGAGGACGCCTATATCATCGCCTTATTTTTTAACATTCAATTTGACCACGCACGAGCCAAGGCTATGATATGTATTGATCTCGTATGCCATTATCTTGGCATATATTTTTTCATCGGCATATTTTTCAAGCGATAACGGTATTGATTCTATGCACTCCGCGGGTCTGATCAGCCCGCTCTCGTACAGTATGTCGTCCTCCCCTTTCAAGATCCGAAGCTTCAGATATGCAGCATTAGAGCTTGGAGATGTAAAAAAGATCTCGGACGAACCGTTATTTTCACGTATCTCCGCACACAAGCCGAATGTGAAGAAATACTGCTCGTTTTCAAACAAAGTGTAGCTGTCGGGAAATTTGTCGGGCATATTTTTTGCATCTGCATCAAAGCTCGGAGCGACAAATTCATCATTTCGGGTCAGCAAACACACAAGTGCAAGCACAAGAAAGACAAGCACTATGCTAAGTATTATGATAATTATTTTCTGCGATCGACTCATATTATCCCTTTTCAGATCTGAATTTTTATATTTGCTTACTTAAGTTCTACTCATTTACGATAGCTGTAACATGAAGATCGGTCGTAACGACTGACAGCTCCGCGGTATCCTTGTCGTAATATGACAGCTTAAGCTTGCACTCGTATTCTCCCTGCGAAAGATATTTCGACGCGTCATTTAATTTGAGCACCTCAAGCCGTGAACCGGGTGGTATAGCTCCGCTCCTTGCCACCTCGACGCCATGGATATCAAGCGTCAATACCACGCTCTGCATAGAACGCTTGGGATTGGCAAAGTAGAGTCTTGCCACGCCGTCCGAGAGATCTATATGCATCTCTTTTCCATAGGATATGCTGACCGCGCCGCCGTTTTCGCTTTGCGGCTTCAGCTCTATCGGGTCATCTCCCATTATAGTTTCAAGATTTTTGTCGGGCTCTATCGGATTGTAGTCAGGCACAGCTTTGCGGTCAACAAGCAAGCATGCTATCACTGCCAAAAGGCAAACTATGATGCCTGCAAACACAGATGCCAATATCGTAAATTGCTTTTTGCCGTACATTTTTCCTCCACTGTCAATTCTATTTGTGGATATTGCCCACATATTATGCAAACATTATACTATTTTTGAGCTGATATGTCAATATATATTGATAATAATTTGAGATTTTTATTGTGATGTTCAATATCACTATTCTCTACAAAATAAAAATACTTTACGGCAAATTATTCAACAACGTTTGATTTTAAAAGGCAGATCTTACTTCGCTATCCAAGCTCAATTTCGCAAGCCAAGATTTTTTTAATGGATTTTTTGACAAATATTACCATGTTATAGTTTTATACGACAAATTTACACTCGAAACATCGAAATTTATTCGTCAATATGCACAAAAACAGTAGTATCGATTTATGCAACCATATGAAATTGCGAAAAGCGTCGTAAAAAAGCAGTTGTTCATATTGACGCGCAAAAGAAAATGTATTAGAATAATGTCACGTATATGCTGTCAAAAAAATGACATTAATGAAAGTGAGATGAGCTTTTTGAAGAAACTTTTTGCAACAATACTGGCATTTATCCTTGTCTTGTCGCCCTTGACCTTAGGCGTGAGTGCGGCAGATATAAAAAAGCAGGATTCGCACAATGTTCTGGCATCATATGTAGGCAGTCAGACTGAGGAGATCGTATCAGTAGACCTGTCTTGGGGTAGCTTTGAATTTGTATATAATGCAGAAAATCTTGGTACTTGGGATCCCGAAGCCCATCAGTATTATGGCGGTACGAAAGCCAAGTGGACCTATGAAGACGGCGCAAATGTTCTTACGATAACAAACCATTCAAATGTCGCTGTCAAGGCAACTCTTACATATTTGTCAAATGATGTAGCAATAACCGGAAGCTTTAACACCGGCACGGTAGATATCCCTGCAGCAACTGCGGACAATGTACCGTGTGTAGCCGTTAAGCTCACTCTCTCGGGTCAGCTTGATCCCACAAATAAAAACTATTCGCTTCAGGAAAACAACAAATACCTGATAGGCTCTGTATGTGTTGATATCAAGTAACATATTCAAAACGAAGGCAAAACTTATATTGACAGCTGAGATATGCCTTGTTTGATATTGAATTCAGAACATTAACACGTATCATATATTTTCACATCGCCAAAATAAGGGGCTGAGTCATTTGCTTCTCAATTAAGCTTTTGACTCAGCCCCTTGTTATTAACGCATCATTTTAGGCTTCTCTTTTTCCGTCCTCTGCATCGCGATTTTTTGTTGTTAATTATTACGTCAAAATGATTTTTTTGATTTTATAAGTCAAGGCAACTCCATGTATTTTAAAACAATCGCCAACTTTCATCCCAACAAAAGATTTTTGTTCAGGCTTTTCTTTTGTGTCAATAGAAAATGTAGTTTCCTTATTTTCATCCAAAATCATTGCAATTATTCTACATCGTTCAGTAACAGCATAACTTGCTAATTCTCGATTATTGTACAAATTAGGCACAGTTGTTCTGCTTTTTATTATTCTATTATTTTTATTGTGCCTTATTATTAATTATTTCATTTTGACATGCAAATAATTCTTGACTTTCTTCGTTTGCAATAAGATTAGGTATTTTAGTTAAATTCATATTATCATCACAAAAAATCAGTTTAGCAATTTGCCAATGACGCGCATGGCTCTTCCAACCATATTTCTCATCTGATCCTCTATATATACATTCTACTACAATTATATGATTTTGTCAATATAATGTCATATTGTTTTATAAGTATTAAGTCCTCCTTAAATGTATGGTGCTTTTTCCCTTTTTATCGGAATTTTTTGATAAAGCACTCAGGTATTTCCCCTCACTTATCACATCTTTTTGTGCGCTTTTTATAGTCTGCGCTGATATCATCGCTCCAATCGGAGCTGAGATGCGCACTTGCTCTGACATTGCAAACTGCTTTTGCAAGCGACTCATAAAGGATCTGCGTGCCTTCTCCGTCGGCGTTATAGTTCACTGCTCTGTCACGGCTAATGCCGTAGCGTGCGGCAGTTTCAACGGCATCAATGTTTGCTCCGATAAAGAGAAACTCCCAACCGTATTTCTCCTTTTGCCGTTCTATCATCTTTTTGACCTGCGCGCTTGTGTAACGGTGGCTTGCGTTCTCCTGCCCATCTGTCGTAATAACGAACATCGTATGCTTTGGCACGTCCTCATCGCGAGCATATTTATGAATATTCTCTATATGGTGTATCGCTCCGCCGATGGCATCAATAAGTGCCGTACATCCGCAAGCGGAATAGTCCTTATCAGTCATCAGAGGTACATTTTCAAGCTTCACGCGGTCGTACAAGACCTCGCTTTCGTCGCTGAAAAGCAGAGTAGATACATAGCAATCTCCGTCCTGCTTCTTTTGCTTTTCAATCATAGAATTAAAGCCGCCGATGGTATCCCTCTCAAGCCCTGCCATAGATCCGCTTCTGTCCAAAATAAATACGAGTTCAGTAATGTTGTTTTTCATAATGAAAACCTCCCTTTGTGTTGTTGTGCCTTCATTATAGCACTCACAAAGGGAGGTTTGGTCGCTTCGTATGCGACAATATTATGATATTTTTTCTTGTATTTCCAATATAACTTCCTTAGCACTCATTTCGATACCGACGCCATCAAAAATTATAGAAATATCGTTTGAAGCTTCTATATTAACTTCATATAGCCATCTGACGACCACATCAAGATTAATATTGTAATTTTGCAATTCCTTTATATGAAAGCAAAACAAGATCTCATTCTCATAAGACTTTGCTGTTATATGAGCATCCTTTCCATTACACGAAATATACTCAAGGCTCCAATCGTGCAGTTGATCGTTAGCGTCAACTTCTTCCTTGATTTCATTAATTTCGGTGATTTTCGTGATTCGTGTTTTATGTTCGTGTTTTTTGCTGTCCTTGAAAACAATATATTCTTGAGTCCTCACAACTTACCCTCCAAGCAAGCTCTGATCAAAAGCAAACAGAGCCTCGTTTATTTCAAAAATATTGTAATTGCCGCGACTGATAAAATATTCAATGATGATATCGAACTTATTACTGTGAGATAGCGCAAAGCCTGCCTTGCGAAGCATATCCTCGGTTTCCGATAGTGAAAGCTCCAGAGAGATCGCAAAAGCAATGGCTGTGGGCTTGCTCGGCTTATAGTTAATATCGCTCCTTATTTTGGAAAACAACTTTCGGTCAATATTAGCCTTCTTATAGCACATGGCATCGGTAATTCCCTTTTCGTCTATTTTTCGCAGAAGCATCTGCGAAAAGCTCTCATCCATGTCTTTGAGCTTTGCATCCAAGTCATCATTGGAAAACATAGCCGCATGATCGCACATTTCAAATAGATCATCCGATTTTTTCCTTTTTGTGCGCGTCGCCTTTTTGGGTACTATGCTTGCACAGATGCGCCCACGGCTATAGTCGGTATGCCCGTCTGCGTAATTATCATCAATATATTCGGCAATATCCGAGAACAGCTTCTCACTTATCTTGTAAGCCGCCTTATCGAATATGACGATATATACCGTCATTTCATTTTCAAAAAGAAAGTCGCTGATAGTGTCGATAGCGACCCTCAAGGCTTGATCCTTTGGGTATCTGTACGCCCCCGACGAGATAAGCGGAAAGGCAACTGAGTTGCAGTTATGCTCCTTTGCGAGAGCCAAAGACTCGCGATAGCAGGATACAAGCAGATCTTCCTCATCGTGCATGCCGTCGATATATATAGGACCTACGGTATGTATTATGTACTTTGAAGGCAGATCATATCCGCCGGTTATCTTCGCCTCCCCCGTCTTGCAAGAGCCAAGTAATCTGCACTCGGCAAGCAGCATGGGACCTGCGGCGCGGTGTATCGCACCGTCAACACCTCCGCCGCCGAGCAGCGACCTGTTGGCAGCATTGACAATGGCATCCACCTTCATTTTTGTTATATCGTTTCTTACTATTATAAGCGGCATAAAGCCTCCTTTGGCGGCAAAATAAAATCAGCTTCTTGTTTTTCACCGCTCTTATCTGTTAATTACATTATAGCATAAAACAACTTTAATTGCAATACTCAATATAGATCAGTAAAATTCAAAAGTGCTCGCCCTGATATATCTGCACCCGTTCAGCGTCAGCCCAAAGCTCGCACTGTTGCATAACGACCGCAACGGCATCATCACGGTCTTCGGGCGGATAATTATATTTCTTTAACAGCTTTTTGATCATCATACGCATTCTTGCACGCGCCTGTTCTTTTTTCTGCCAGTCAATGGTCTGATTCTTACGCAAGGTTTCGGTCAATTCCTTTGTCATTGCGATAAGCTGTTCGTTTTCATAGAGATCCTTAATAGCTTCGGGCTTTGTAAGTGCATCGTAAAATGCCATTTCTTCATCAGAAAGTCCAAGCACTGCACCCGTTTTCTTAGCACATGCGATCTCCCTGGCGATCTTAAGGAGCTCCTCAATTACTTGCTCATTGGTCAGCATACCGTTCAGGTATCTGTTCATGGTTTTCTGGATGATCTCGCTGAATTTGCCTGACTTTACAATATTTGTACGCTTGAATAATACGATCTGCTCAGCGATCAGCTTCTTTAAAAGCTCGACAGCCAAATTCTTTTCCTTCATTCTCGCAACATCGGAAAGGAACTTTTGGTCAAACAGCGAAAACTCCTCTTTCACATTGGAGAAAAGATTGATGACACCGTCGCTCTTGATGCTTTGCTTCAGAAGCTCATTGATCCTTGCATTCATTTCGGGCAAGGATATTTTCTTGCCACCGCCACCTTGATCCGCAAGCTTCATAAGAAGCACACGTACCGCTTCCATAAAAGCAGCTTCCATACGCAAGCTCTCATCTGCCATAGATGAACAGAGTGACAAAGCCTGATGCAATGCCAGCGCTTCCCTAAGATAGTTGTTCTTGTCTTCTTCCTTGTCGGGAGCAACAAAGAAGTACACTCCTCCGCTTATCATCTTGGCTCTTTCAATGTCACTGCCGTATGAAAAGGCACTGTAATCAAATCCATATAAAAGGTCACGGCATATTCTGAGCTTTTCAAGAAGCTTAGGATATGCAACAGCGGCAATATCCATATCGCCGTATTTGTCCTTGTCTCGCTTTGTATAGTCGTTCATTGCCTGCTTCAGTGCCGATGCAATGCCGACATAGTCAACGACCAGACCGCCTTCCTTATCGCCGAACACGCGGTTTACACGGGCGATTGCCTGCATCAGGTTATAGCCGTTCATGGGCTTGTACACATACATGGTCGCAAGTGACGGCACGTCGAAGCCCGTAAGCCACATATCAACAACGATCGCGATCTTAAGCGGGCTGTCGTTGTCCTTGAATTTCTTTGCAAGCTCGTCCCTATGGTGCTTGTTGCCGATAATGTCATGCCATTCTTCGGGATCTTTATTGCCCGAAGTCATAACAACGGCAACCTTCTCTCCCCAAGTAGGACGAAGCTCCAATATCTTTTTGTATATCTGCATGGCGACAGGACGGGAGCAAGCCGCTATCATCGCCTTACCCGTAAGCAGATGTTGACGGTAATTTTCATAATGGTCAAGAATATCCGCAACAAGAGAATTTACCGTATTCTCATTTCCAAGCACAGCCTCTATCTGACTGAGCTCTCGCCTGCTCTTTTCAATGACATCGTGATCTGCTTGCATTGCCATAAGGTCGTATTCTCTATCTATCAGATCTATCGTATCCTTATCAAGCTTGAGCTTTACAGCGCGGCTCTCATAGTAAACAGGGCGGGTTGCGCCATCCTCGACAGCCTGTGTCATATCGTAAATATCGATATAGTCACCAAACACCTCACGTGTACTGCGGTCTTTGAGTGAGATAGGAGTTCCCGTAAACCCGATGTATGTAGCATCAGGTAGGCTGTCACGGATGATCCTTGCCGTTCCGACCTTGATCTTGCCCGTTTCTGTATCAACACGTTCGGAAAGACCGTACTGCCCACGGTGAGCCTCATCCGCCATAACAATGATATTTCTGCGCTTTGAGAGAGGCTCGTCCGATTCCTCAAATTTCTGCATTGTCGTGAAGAAAATACCGTTTGCTTTTCTGCCTGCAAGCAGTTCTTTCAAATGTGCGCGACTTTCAGCCTGAATAGGCGTTTGACGGAGAAAATCACTGCATTTTAAAAATTGCCCGAACAGCTGATCGACAAGGTCGTTTCTGTCAGTGATAACAACGATCGTTGGGCTGTCAAGCGTCTCCTGCAAAAGGTGAGCATAGAACACCATGGAGAGTGATTTTCCGCTTCCCTGCGTGTGCCAGAACACACCGCCTTTTCCGTCGGTCACAGTTGCCTTTTCGGTTGATGCCACGGCTTTCCTTACGGCAAAATATTGATGATAGCCTGCAAGTATTTTGTGCTTTTTGATTCCTTCATTTGAAAAACAGATAAAGTTCCTTATGATGTCAAGGAGGCGTGCTTTTTGGAACATTCCCTCAAAAAATATGTCAAACTGCGCAAGCTGCGTGTTCTCATAACTGCCGTTTACGGTTTTCCATTCCATAAAGCGATCCTCGCCCGATGTGATGGTTCCTGCTTTGGACACGAGCTGATCGCTCATGACACATATGCAGTTGTAAATGAACATTGAAGGGATCTCCTTCATGTAATTGCGTATCTGATTGTAGGCTTCGGACGCATCGGCTTCCTCACGTGACGGAGATTTCAGCTCCACAAGCACCACGGGCAGACCGTTAAGAAACAACAGTATGTCGGGGCGTTTGTTGCTGTTTTCAATGAATGTCCACTGATTGGCAACAATAAAGGAGTTGTTTTCGGGCTGGTCAAAATCGGCAAGCTTAACTCTTGCAGACAGCTCCTCCCCCTTTTCAAAATAGCGCACTTCGATGCCGTTTTGCAGGTAGTCTGTAAACACGGCATTTTTTTGCGTCAGCTCGCCATTTTCAAAATTAGTCAGTTTATACAAAGCTTCACAAATAGCATCATACGGCAATGTCGGATTAAGCCTTTGGATCGCTTCATCCAATACGTCAAGATATAGCGGACATGTAAAATCCCTCTCCACATCGGGGCCGTACTTGTAGTCATAACCCATATTCCCGAATAATTCAAGTAATGAGTTTTCATAGTTAGATTCTGTGAATAACATGATGAATTCTCCTTAAATGTCAATATCAGAAGCATCCAGCTCACCTGACATAAGCTTTGGCAAAAGGGTATCCCTGAGCTGTGCAAGCCGTATTCCCTCATCAATATTTGCCTGATGCTTTTCCATGAGTGCGCCCGCCACCCCTTCAAACCTGCTTAATGTATTATTGTCAGGAAGAATGACTGCAACCCTTCTCATATCGCCCTGAGCTATAAGCGGTTGCGTTGACCCCCTGTTCATTGAAGAATAATCTATTCTTTTCAAAAGCTGACATACATACTCATAATACTTCGTCGTAATTACAAGCGTATTATCAGAAGCCCAGCATGGAGAGTCATATCTTTGAATTACTCCGTGTGTTCCGACGCGGCCAATGACAAGTATCTTTCCCGACTGGTTGGCTTTATTTGTAAATCCCACCACAGATGCTGCACCCACGATCGGAATTTGAGCTTCATCGGTTTTTTTTGCATATCTAACGGGAGGTCTCCTGCCGCTGTTTATCTCAGCTATATCAGACAGTGTTACCAATGAGCGCGCATCAGACAAAGCACCGTCTGAATTGATGCGATCCTCAAACCAAGCCTGATATAATGTTGATACTTGCCGCTCTAAATTATTGTTTATTTTAATATTCAGTTCTATCTTTTCATCTATCGAATATAAAATCGAAACGATCCTTTCTTGAACATGAATATCAGGCACCTTGATCGGCATCCTTTTTATGATCCACCCCGAAAGTCCTCCTCTTGTGCTCGTCCCGTCAGAAAGCAATCGGAATTCCTCGTATCGCCCGGCTAAATTATAGTAAAGATATAACGGCAAAATAATATTTTCGTTTGCTTTGCACGCTATTACGGATTGACTGATATACGTATCCACCTCAAGAAAGCTTGCTTGACCGCGAGTATGTCCTTGACCTGCAGCTGCAATAACAGTGCAACCCTTTACAGCTAACTTTACAGAAGAATTATTTACGCCCTTTTCGGTTATTCTTCTTTTTGTATCGCAAATAAAGCTCTGAGATGTTTCTCCCGATGACATCCATCTGACGCTCCCATTCCAATAATCGCTATGCTTTGTAGACGGTGTTCCGCCACTGTATATCCTCTCGCAAACATCGCTCAGACGATATTCTTTAAACTCACATTTCATACCCTATCGCCCCCAGATTTTTACATATCTCATCTTCGATCTCGTGCGACCGTCTGAACATTACAGCAAGCTCGGACGTAAGGCGAGTCATTTTTTCTTCAAACGGTTCGCCATCATCCTCCTGCTTTTCAATGCCGACATAGCGACCCGGCGTTAAGATATAGTCCTGCTTTGCGATGTCTTCTGTCGTGCAAACAGCACAGAAGCCCTTTTTATCCGCAAGCGTTTCGTTTTGGAATGACTTAAAGGTATCGGCAAGAAGCTTGATATCCTCATCTGAGAGATCCCTGTGAATACGGTCGACCATGTGACCCATTTTTCTTGCATCGATAAATAATGTCTTGCCTGCTTGCTTTTTACCCTTCGTGATAAACCAAAGCGTAACGGGAATGGTAACGCTGTAAAAAAGCTGTGTGGGCAGAGCCACGATCCCTTCGATCAGATCATCTTCAATGATACGCCGCCTTATCTCGCCCTCACCCGACGATTGAGAAGACAAAGCGCCGTTTGCCAGCACAAGACCTATCTTGCCTTTTGGGGCTAAATGGTGGATCATGTGCTGGATCCACGCAAAGTTTGCATTGCACTCAGGCGGTGTGCCATATTTCCAACGGACATCGTCCTGGAGCTGATCGATCTTAAGACCCTTCCAATTGAAAGGAGGATTTGCCATGATGAAATCTGCTTTCAAGGTCGGATGCAGGTCGTTTGTGAACGTGTCGGCATGATACGGTCCGAAGTCAGCATCGATACCGCGAATTGCAAGGTTCATCTTTGCCATTTTCCACGTGTCGGATGTAGCCTCCTGCCCGTATACCGAGATGTTGAGCCTGCTTCCGCTGTGTGCCTGAATGAATTTTACCGATTGCACGAACATACCGCCCGATCCGCAACAAGGGTCATACACACGGCAGTTTTCAAAGGGCTTTAAGATTTCGACAAGCACCTTTACAATGCTTGACGGCGTATAGAATTCTCCGCCGTCCTTGCCCTCCTTTGCGGCAAACTGCGCGATGCAATATTCGTAGGTCCTGCCGAGCAGATCGGAGCTTTTGTCAATGTCGTCCATATGAATGCTGTTCGTAAAAATATCCACGACATCGCCGAGGACCTTTTTATCCAGATCAGGATCATCAAAATTGCTTGGGAGTACGTTTTTCAGCGATCTGTTCTCCGCTTCGATCGCTCTCATTGCCGCATTTATAACATTACCGATCTCGGGCTTATGAGCGGAGGATGCGATGGTCTCCCACCTTGCCTCGGGCGGAACAAAGAAAATCCCGTCTGCCTCGTATGCATCGCGGTCATCCTCAAAGCCGTCCCCCTCGGCGACAAGCTCCCTGTACTTCTTCTCAAATGCACTTGAAATGTACCGCAAAAAGATAAGTCCAACTATGACCTGTCTGTATTCCGCCGCAGGAATATGTCCCCAAAGTACACACGCGGCATTCCATATTTGTTTTTCAAAGCCGATATTGGCATTATTTTTATCTGCCATTTTGCTTGATCCCCCTTTGCCGTTTACATTCGGAGTGAATTTAATTTAAACGAACGTTTATCTGGATACCATTATACCACCATTATCGACAAATTTCAAGTATTTTGGTGAAATTCATTAAACAAACGTTTGCTTTTGTATATTTTCTGTTTAATTTGCTTATATCAGATATCAAGAAGCATGCAAAAGCCATTGTTTGATATTGGCTTTACACTATTCAGATCCCCCTTTATCATTAAAAGGGATAAAGAAATATAAAAAGGTTGAAAATCAAAAAGATGTATGGTATAATAGACACAGGAAGTCTCGCCGCGCGATCCTTGGGCTTACGCCCTGCACGTGCTTTGCACGC
>CAZVUD010000044.1:0-10233 GCA_964629615.1 uncultured Clostridium sp.
AACTTCCTCACATAAGCCTTCTCCGGTGGGAGAAATGATGAGATGTATTATTTATCCGCAAAATAAATATATGCTCCATGTTATGCGAACTGTGTTCGCCCGCCCAAAATCCTTCTCCTACAATATAAACGCAATAAAGTGCTCACTGTCTATCTGACAGTGGGCACTTTATCGTTTTTAGGTTAATTGTTATTCTGACTGTATTTTTCTATAAACAGTACTAAGCTTTCCTTAAGAACATCGATCTGTGCTTTGAGGTAGAATTCATCCTCAAAGAGGGCATAATGCACGCAGGACCTGATGAGAATAAATATAAGGGGAGTCAGCTTCTGATAAGGAATGCCGATCTTGTCCTCCAAGAGCTTTGCATATTCTGTGTATCTCGTATCAACGCCCGCAAAGAATTTCTGACCGTATTCTCTGTATTTCGGATGTGTGTATATCTGATACATGAGGCGGTATTTTTTGCCGTGCTTCTCGGCTGTCCAGTAGGGGATCTCGTCAATGAATTTCCACAGATCCTGAACGTTCATGGGCGCTTTTTCCATAAAGTCGTTCTCGACCTTGCTCATGCAATATTCTGCAGACTGAACTATAAGATCGTCAATATCCTTAAAATACGTGTAAAAATTTGATGGATTACAGCCGCACCATTCGCCAAGGGTCCTGACACCTGTGCCGTGCAGACCGTTTTCGGCAAAGCACTCATAGCACTTTTCCATCATCTCTTCTTTTTTCGCCATGCGCACTTTTTCGTCAAGTATAGCCACAATTATTCTCCTTTATACGCCAAAGTGATGATCTATTATGATAAAGTATAACACATTTCATATTTTTTTGCAAGTGATATTTTGTAAATATGCATATTTTTTAGCTGTATTATTTTACATGTACGAATTTTTGGGGAGAAACGGCGGTGGAAATGCGAAAGTATTGCAAATGAGAGCGGCAAAGCTTGTATTTTTTGCTCCAAAAACACAAGATACTGACATTATATTTTATTTTTTTAAAAAAACTATAGCAAATTTTTTAAAAAATATTGACATTATCTGACATCTGTGATAGAATACACTTAAACGAACGTTCAATCTGTTATACGAGATCTGCCAAAAATGACAGAAACTTTTACGCGTCATGCGCATAATATATTTTAAAAATAAATGCAAGAAAAGGAGATCACCCATGAAAGCCAAAAAAGTAAAAAAGGTCATTTTCATCACTCTTATGTCTGTCGTTGCGATCATCATAGTCGCACTCGGAGCTTTTTTATGCGTATATTACAGCAGATTCAAAACGATAGCTACGATAGAGCCCGTCACAAAATATGATGACGGTCTTAATGTGTACAGGATGAATGTTGAGTATGATTACAGCATAGATGACATAATTGACCGCGGCATATCGGATACGCAGGCATTTATTGATTCGATAATCAAAGAGTCCTTGCCGCTGTTACCGATAAAGATGGATGCACCGGATTTCAGCTGCAGTGCGTTTGGAATACAGACCAAAGACGGCGACAGCCTTATGGGAAGAAATTACGATTTCAGATACGACACCAGCGCGATGCTGGTATATTGTGCGCCAAAGGACGGGTACAGATCGGTAGCATTCACGGCGCTTGACAATCTTGGCGTAAGTGTTGCGGATGAGAGCATTAAAACAAAGCTTGCATGTCTCACTGCCCCCTTTATATGCCTTGACGGCATGAATGAAAAGGGAGTATCCATTGCGGTGCTAACGCTTGACAGTGAGCCCACGGTACAAGATACCGACAAGCCCGATATCTGCACATCACTTGCGATAAGGCTCGTGCTTGACAAGGCGGCGTCAACAAAAGAGGCGGTAGAGCTTTTGTCACAGTATGATATGATAGCCAGCTCGGGCAGAGATTATCACTTTTATGTAAACGATGCCACGGGAGATGGCAGGGTCATTGAATGGGACTGCCACAGTGACACGCGAAAGCTGGTTGCAACATCGGTGCGCACGACCACAAATTTCTTTAATATGTATATAGATAAGGTCACTGTTACGGAAGGTAAGAACGGCATATACGGACACGGCAAGGATCGATATGACAAGATAGAGAATGTGTTTGACAGCGCGAGCGGATCATATACAAATGACACGGCATGGGAAGCGCTGATAGCCGCATCCCAGACCCCGAAGAGCGAGGATATCACGAGCAATACCCAGTGGTCCATCGTGTTCAATAATACAGATAAGACACTTGAATTTGTTTTGCACAGACATTGGGGAGATATCATATCATATGATATAGAGAACAATGCGGCGACATTCAAAGCTGCAAAATAACGCATGCCTTGGAGGACAACATATATGAAAAAGGTTTTTTTAAAGGCGATAGCATTCACCCTTGCGCTGATAATGCTCAGCGGAGCATTCTGCGGCTGCTCGGATAAGGGTGAGCCGTCTATTACATCAGACACAGACACAGTTTTTGCAATGCAAAGAGAGGTCGAATTGACTCTTAACTCAAAAAACGCAAAGTTTGCGCGCGATATCTCGGAGGATGATATCATACTTTCGGGAGCGTTTGAGGGTATGAGCATTACGGTGGAAAGGACAAAGAGCACGGAGGCGAAGATACAGCTTACGGGCAAGATGAATACAGCGGAGGATTCGACACTGTATGACGACGGCATTATTGAGCTTGCCGCAGGTGCATTCACTGATAAGTATCTGCAGCTTGGTGTGTCGGTGGGCGTACAATCTCCGAGCATATATATCGACAACACCTCGTTTAAAATGGAGAACGGCGCGATATTTGCGGACATAAAAACACTTGGATATGACGTGTCAGATGAGCTGTCTGCGTCGGATGTGGATGTGTATGGCGCGACCGTAGGCTATGCAACACATTTGGGCGACGGTGTTATACGCATTTCAGTCAAGACAAAAGCCGATACGACGGACAAAGCGATAGAGGAGATAGACGGCTGTGAGATCACGCTTAAGGGTTCTGCCATGGGAACGGATGAGGATATATCTGTAGTACCTCACATCTCAAAAGCATGCTTCTATTATTCCAATGAAGCAAGGGATATTACGGATGATGGAATATATCTTACTTTGGATCTCATACCGATAAACGGCAGATTCTCTGACAGCTTCGGTGTATCGGATATCGAGCTTGGAATAGATCTTGCAAACGGCACATTGGTATCCTGCGATGTGCATGACGGCGTTGCAACTGTCGGCATAAGAATGAAAAATGGCGAGGATAATGTCAGATACGGTGATCTCAAGGCGCTTATACAGCTGAAAGAGGGTTCACTCATAAATGAATGGGGAACGACGCAAAATGAGCCTGTGTCATACTGCAAAAAGATACCTGAGCCGCTTCTTTTTGCAAGTGCGGACGCAAACTATAAGTTCGTGCGCGATTTTTGCGACTGTGTCGGAGGCTCGTCAATGGTCAAGGCGCTCGGGCCTGTCGGTACGGTGGTAAATCTCTTTACGGGAGCGGTAGTCACATCTTATGACCTCAGCAATATGTTTGGCTTTATTGATACGGGAGAGCCCTCCGAATTTGATATACTGTGTGATAAGCTTGACGGAATATCCGATCATCTCAGGGCACAGGATGATATGCTGAAGAATATTACAGAGCAGCTGAAGATCGCGGAATTGAACAGCATGAGAGATAAGGTCAATCAGTTCAATTATTACCTCACAAAGCTTGATTCGAGCGTTGCCTCCGTAATGTGCTATATATCCGGAGCGGCAGATGATTTTGGAGATGAGATAGAAGGGGATATGCCGACCGAGTCTCTTGAGAGCATATCCGAAAAAATGCTGTCCTTGCATTCGTCGGGCATGACGGACACCGAGATAAATGGCAGGTTGAGCACTGACGAAAAGAAGCTCATAGACGATTGGAGCAAATACTACAACAAGCTTTTCGGAATGATGAAAAATGCGGCAAATGACAAAGATGATGTCAGATACAGCGGATATAACAGCATGATATCGCGTCTTGAGAAAGCATTCGAGGATCTCTGCGATATGATAATGTCATCGCCGAAAAACGCAAGCGTATTTGATGTGTATGATAAGCTGTGCACCAATGCATATCTTTTTGATGCAACGTCCATGCCTGCACGAAAGCTTTACAGGGAGTCTGTAAAGGGATCTCTCAGCTGTGCTTTTTCAATGCTGATGATACATTACAGCAATATGAAGATGAATTCCGTAAGTGACAATCCCGCCATCAAGATCCTCAATGACAATTATTATGAAAAAGCGATCAAGGCTGTCAATGAGAGCGTTGTAAAGCGCGATCATAACGAGACCTATACGCCGGGACTTGTCACCTTCTATCCCCAGACTTACCCGACCATACAGTGCAGATATATGCGCATATCAAACAATTTCGGATTTCAGAATATGTATACGCTGGGTGACACTGTAGATATTGAAAAGCAGGTAAAGAGCTATTTTGACGGTATAAAGAAGAGAATGTTCATAAACACCTTGGATGATAAAGAGTACAGGGAGACAAGTCAGCGCATGAAAAATCTTGGATATGAACGCTTTTCCGTCGTTGGCGAGAACATGGGACATGAGGCGAGCATAATAGCAAACGAGCTTGGATATACCACTCAGAACGGAACTGAGAGATGTGTGTTCTTGCTTGATTACGGATCTGTCAGCGTAAGCTGGAAGGATGCTCACAGAGCCACATATATCACATATAAGAGAATGGAGATCACATTTAATAATGCGACGCTGTTCGATCTTAATACAGGCGAGAGGATAGAATCAAGCACTTATACGATGAGCTATGATGAAGGTACATGGGATAATGTTTATATCCTGCTTATGTCGTCGACTCATTGATACCAAAAGGAAAGTAAATATAGAGCTTCCCCGACAGACACATGTCTGTCGGGGAAGATGCTTATATGAATTTTTTATATTTGATCTGTGCATCAGAACAAAACGAGCGGCTTTATAAGGTCGCGCGGCTTGTCCTTCATAAGCATGAGAGCCTCCTCTACGCCGTCAAGTCCATTTTCAAATCTGTGTGTGACCAGCTTTTCGGGGTGTATCCTGCCTGCGGTTACAAGTCCTGCAAGCTTCTTGAGGCGCAGTCTGCCGCCAGGCATAAGACCGCCTCTTATCTGCTTGTGACCCATTCCACAGCCCCAATCAACTCTCGGGATGCAAACGTTATCTCCTTCTCCGAGATAATTGACATTGCCTATGATGCCGCCCGGCTTTAGCATTTTGATGGCTGTCGCAAAGGTGTCGTTGTCGCCGCCTGCAATTACGACTCTGTCCACGCCCTCGCCGTGAGTCTTTTCCATTATCTGTTCATATATATCGCCGTTTTTGTAGTTTATGATATCGCTTGCGCCGAATTCCAAAGCCAGATTACAGCAATTTTTGCGCGATCCCACAGCATATATGCTTGCCGCTCCTCTTATTGCACATGCCGCAACAGACATAAGTCCGACAGGACCAATGCCTATGACAGCAACATTATCTCCAAATCTGACATCGGCAAGCTCGCATCCGTGAAATCCCGTAGGTACCATGTCTGCAAGCATGCATGCAGCCGCAATATCCATGCCCTCGGGCAAGAGCTCCATATTTCCGTCGGCATCGTTTACGTGAAAATAGTCTGCAAAAACGCCGTCCTTGAAGTTTGAAAATTTCCAGCCTGCAAGCATTCCGCCCGAGTGCATGGCAAAATTATCCTGTGCCTCAAGTGAATTCCAATCGGGTGTGATAGCGGCAACAAGGACCTTGTCACCAACCTTGAAGTTTTTTACGAGCGATCCGACCTCAACCACCTCGCCTACAGCCTCGTGACCGAGTATCATGTCGTGTCTGTCGCCGATAGCTCCTGACCAAACGGTGTGGATGTCCGATGTGCAGGGTGCAACTGCCAAGGGACGGCAGATCGCGTCTGTAGGTCCGCATTCGGGAATGCTTTTACTTACCCAGCCGACCTCCCCTATCCTCTTCATGGCAAAGCCTCGCATCTCTCCGCTTTTTGCGTAATCTGTCTTTCTGTTTTCCATATGAGAAATATCCTCCTGTATTTTTGATGCCGCATTTTGCACACATCATATTCCTATACTAAAATATTATTGCCGCAAATTTATGGACTGTATGAAAACATTGTGTGAATATACTTAAAAAATAAAAAATAAAACATGAAATTTGTTGAAATTGCCGTATTTTGCTTAATTTTTTGTGTTTTGTTCATTCCTACAAAATGATCAGTTTAAAATACGTTAATTTCTTGCAAATTTTTTTGTCTATACTACTTGCAATATGAAAGAATTTTTGCTAAAATAAAGATAATTAAATTTTGTTTTTCGCATGCGAGCATATTTGCGGCGAAAAGAAAGGTCAGGGTCAATTATGGTACTTCCAAACAAGCGTCCGGAAAATATGGAGAGGATCACAGATGCTGCTCTTGCTGACAAGTTCATAAAGGAACAGGTCGAGCTCGTAAGAGAGCAGGTGGGTGACAAGAAGGTTCTTCTTGCTCTTTCGGGAGGCGTAGATTCATCTGTCGTTGCCGCGCTTCTTATCAAGGCTATCGGCGATCAGCTTACATGTATCCATGTAAATCACGGTCTTATGCGCAAAAATGAATCGGAGCAGGTTATCGAGGTGTTCGGCAAGGAGCTGAAGGCAAACCTCATATATATCGATGCTACCGACAGATATCTTGATCTGCTCTCGGGTGTTTGCGAGCCCGAGCGTAAGCGCAAGATAATAGGAAGCGAGTTTATTAAGATATTTGATGAAGAAGCGAGCAAGCTTGATAATATCTCATTCCTTGCACAAGGTACTATTTATCCTGATATACTTGAGTCTGATGGCGTTAAAGCGCATCATAACGTAGGCGGATTGCCTGAGGGCATGCAGTTTGAGCTTGTTGAGCCCATAAGATTGCTTTATAAGGACGAGGTAAGAGTCGTTGGCGAGGCACTGGGACTTCCGCATTCCATGGTATACCGTCAGCCGTTCCCCGGACCGGGACTTGGTGTTCGTTGCCTTGGAGCTATCACGCGTGACAGACTTGAGGCTTTGCGCGAGGCGGATGCTATCTTGCGCGAGGAGTTTGATATATGCGGACTTTCCGAGCATGTATGGCAGTATTTCATTGCTATTCCGGATGTGAAGTCGGTTGGCGTGCGCGACGGAAAGAGATATGAGGGATGGCCTGCTATAATCAGAGCGGTGAATACGAAGGATGCCATGAGCGCAACCGTCGAGGAGATACCTTACAGCGTACTCCATAAGATAACTGACCGCATAACTTCCGAGGTCGAGGGAATAAACAGAGTGCTTTATGACCTTACGCCAAAGCCCGTCGGCACTATTGAGTGGGAATAATTTCGTATCATGTGATGAGGGCAAGGTTTACTTGCCCTCATTTGCATAGAGAGTCTGATCATATCCTCTGTGCGCGGATGATAGTTAAGAAAGGACGAGCTTATGAAAAAGGATCTGACGAGCGGCAGCGTATTTAAAAATTTAATTATATTTTCTCTCCCGTATCTGCTCTCATATCTACTTCAGACATTGTACGGCATGGCAGATCTGTACATAATAGGTGGGTTCGGAAGCGTTGCAGATTCATCTGCCGTTTCGATAGGCTCGCAGGTCATGCATATGCTGACGGTGACGATAGTTGGACTGTCTATGGGAGCGACTGTATTTATCGGGAGAAGTGTCGGTGCGAATGATAGCAAAAATGTTGCAAAGGGGATAGGCAATACTGTAACTGTCTTTCTGTCGATCTCGGTCGCTTTGACTGCCATTCTCATTATGCTCTCAAATCCGATAGCGGCAATCATGTCCACGCCTCGCGACGCATTCGACGGTACTGTGACATATTTGACCATCTGCTTTGCAGGTATACCGTTTATCGTGGCATACAATGTTATAAGCGCGATATTCCGCGGCATGGGAGACTCTAAAAGCCCAATGATATTTGTCGGCATAGCCTGCATTTCAAATATCGGACTTGATTATCTTTTTATAGGCGCTCTTGGCATGGGTCCTGCGGGAGCGGCGCTCGGTACAACTCTTGCGCAGGCAATAAGCGTATTGTTTTCACTGCTTGCATTTCTGAAGCGCAAAACGGGTATTTCGATGGTACGCTCTGACCTTAAGATCAGCAGAAGCGTGACATCGAGCATACTGAGGGTAGGGTTGCCGATAGCACTTCAGGACGGACTTATTCAGATCGCGTTTTTGCTTATCACGGTCATAGCCAATAACAGGGGACTTAACGATTCCACAGCTGTGGGAATAGTAGAGAAGATGATAAGCTTTCTCTTCCTTGTTCCGTCCTCCATGCTTTCTGCCGTGTCCGCGCTCGGGTCGCAGAATATTGGTGCGAATAAGCCAAAGCGCGCGACAGACACATTGCGATATGCTGTATTTATATCGGTGGGATTTGGCTTTATAGTTGCGATAGCGGTGCAATTTTTTGCAGAGCCGCTTGTCTCACTGTTTACGGATGCGGAAACATATGAGGGTGCGGAGGTCGTGCGCCTCGGAGGACAATATATCCGCGGATATGTATGGGATTGCATTTTTGCAGGCATACATTTTTGCTTCAGCGGTTACTTTTGCGCGATCGATCGATCCGAAATATCATTTTTGCACAATATCATAGCCATAGCTCTCATGCGCGTACCCGGCGTATATCTTACGTCAAAATACTTCCAGGGCACTCTGCTTCCAATGGGACTTGCAACCTCGTTTGGTTCTGTTATCTCGGTCGTTATATGCGTTATGGCATTTCTCATAATTAAAAAAAGAGAAAAACGTTGCATGCATAGTGCGTAATGTGCGACAGAAAAGCTTGTTTGGATCTTTAAAAATTTTAATTTTCGTCGCTTGAATTTTTAGGGGAAAAGTGGTATAATTTAAGTATAGGATATCCTATCAAGAGAGCGATGCAGCCTATTCGCACCCACGGCAGTCGGATGCGTTTAAACTATATGTTTCGCACTATCCTCTCTGTATTACGGTCGCTCTGTTCTGCTCGGGCGGAGGTATCGGGAGAGGAGGAATGTGAATGAAGCGTGTAAGATCAGGATGTATCTTGCAGACACTTGTATTTTTGCAAAAGGACGATTGCGGTCTTGACAGCCAAACTCAGCTGGAATGCAATCGCAGTGAAGTTGAAAAATACAAGCAGGATCTGGAAAAGAACAAAACTCGCTATCAGATAGTTTCCGTGGAGGAGCAGGACGATTCGTCCATTATTCTTCGTGTGAAGAAGCATCTGAACGCAAAAACAGATGTCAGCGAATATTTTGATTAAAAAAAGCGCCGCGGCGGTCTATTTTAGACCTATGCGGCGCTTTTGCACGTGCGGTGTAGCTTTTGCTCGTTAAAATATACAAAACGCATGCTGTCGTTTTATGCAAACAAACGAAATAACATAAATTGAGTTGAAAATCGCGTCAGAACATGGTAAAATAATAATGACAGATAAATACATAAGTTACGCGCCTGCGGCGGTATATGACCTATATCGACGGTCTTGTATATTTAGAGATTGGCGATAACTTAAAAAAGCATTTAAGGAGTAAAAATAATGAGTAGCTTTGAAGACCTCAGGATAGTAGACAATTTCTACCAGACATCGCTGTATTTCCCCATGCCCACGGTGATCATAAGCACACTGTGTGAGGACGGAAGCACGACCCTTGGACCTTATTCTCTTGTACAGCCGTACTATGTTGCCGGCAAGGATTATTATGCGATGCTGCTTTGCTGTCGCAATTCCTCCAACACCGCACAGAATATTTTGCGAAACGGCAAGTGCACGCTGAATTTTATAGATGACAAGCCTGCCACATTCAAGGAGGCTGTAAAGCTTTCTTGGCCCGGAGATAAGCCCTCTGACAAGATGCCGAAGTGTAACTTCAGACTTGAAAAAAGCATGATCGAAGAAAAAACCGGAGAGGCAAGACCTATGGTGCTCACTGATGCTATCGAGGCTGTCGAATGCACCTGGATGCGCGAGCTTGACGGCGCAGACAGAGATATGGCAGGAGAGCTTAACGGATACGAAGGACCGTATCATGATTTCAACGGCATAACGAGTAAATTCGGCGCTCACTTTATTTTGCGTGTGGATAAGATCCTCATGAAGAAAAAATACAGCGACGCTATTATAAACGGCGTGCGCGCAAAGGATTTTCCGCCTCTCCCTGTGGA
>CAZVUD010000045.1:0-10216 GCA_964629615.1 uncultured Clostridium sp.
CAACAACCTGCTGATTACAAATCAGCTGCTCTGCCATTGAGCCACACCAGCATATATTCTCTTGCGGAACATTGCAATTATATCACAAAAGATTTTGTTTGTCAATACCTTTTTTGATTTTTGCGGGAAATATTTTTTAAAATTTTTGTTTTGTATTGAAATTAAGTGAAAATTGTGATATACTGATGCTAACGTTATTTAATTATCGCAGAGGATAAAAATATGCAATACTCTTTTTCAAATAAAATAGCCGATCTCAAGCCGTCGGCTATACGCGAGATACTTAAGGCTCCGCAGACCCCCGGCACTATATCATTTGCCGCAGGCAACCCTGCTCCCGAATCCTTCCCCATCGACGATCTTGCACGCATATCAGCCGAGATATTCGCGCAATGTCCCACAACGGCGCTTCAATACGGAGTGACCGACGGATATCCCCCCTTACGTGATGCTGTAAGTAAACGCATACACAAGTTAAAAGGCATTGGCGAGAGCACAGCTGCAGGTGGGAAATACGACGACACCACCATAATCGTTTCAGGCGGTCAGCAAGGAATAGAATTGGCATGCAAGGTATTTTGCAACGAGGGTGACACCGTTATATGCGAGGACCCCACATTTATCGGCGCACTGAATGCATTCAGATCCAACGGTGCAAAGACCGTCGGAGTTCCCTTGCTTGACGACGGCATGGACATAGATGCGCTTGAAGAAGCCATGAAAAACAACAAGCGTGCAAAGCTGCTTTACTGCATACCCAATTTTCAAAACCCCTCGGGCATAACCACAAGTCTTGAAAAGCGCAAGCAGATATATGCTCTTGCCAAAAAGTACGGCATAATGATACTTGAGGACGATCCGTACGGTGAATTGCGTTTTGCGGGAGAAGATGTTCCCACGATAAAGAGCCTTGACCGCGACAGCATAGTTATATACTGCTCCTCATTTTCAAAGATACTTTCAGCAGGAATGAGAGTGGGATATGTTACAGCACCGTCTGATGTTGCTTCCAAGATGGTCGTATCAAAGCAATCGAGCGATGTGCACACAAATCTGTTTTTCCAGATACTTTGCCACCGCTACATCACCGAATGCGATCTTGAAGGACACATTAAAGATATACGCAAGATATACAGGCACAAGTCTAAGCTGATGCTTGACAGTCTTGAAAAATATTTCCCGAGCTCCATAAGCTTCACTCGCCCCGAGGGCGGACTTTTCGTATGGTGCACGCTAAATGATGGTGCTGATGCGGCTGAATTTATAAAGCAAGCCACCGCGCACGATGTACGCATCGTTCCTGGTGCAACATTCAGCTGTGATACAAATGCCACATCGCAGAGCTTCAGGCTGAATTACAGTACTCCGTCTGACGACGACATAGTCAAGGGCATACGGATACTTGGCGATATCGCACGCGAAATGGGTATTTGAGATGACCAAAAGATCGCATCTCACAGCTACATTAGCAGTAATATGGGGGCTTGCATGGCCGACTATGGCTGAACAGGTCATGCATACCGCTGTACAGTATATAGACACCGCAATGGTAGGTTCTCTCGGAACAGATGCCTCCGCCGCTGTCGGTTCTACCACAACGGTCGGCTGGCTTATATTCAGCACGATATCTGCATTCGGCGTTGGATTTCTGTCGCAGATAGCGCGCGCATGCGGAGCTGATGACACAAAAAGCGCAAAAAAGATAGCGGCACAAGCCGTTTTCACAGTGCTTATACTCGGAACACTCTTTACAGTCATACCTCTTTCGCTTAGCGGAGTCATTCCAAAATGGATGAAGGTGGACGAAAGCATACGTCCGATGGCATCGACATACTTCTTTATTCTCTACACGCCCATGCTGGCACGCACAGCAAGCTCTGTATTCGGAAACGTGCTCAGAGCCGCAGGCGACACAAAGACTCCAATGAAAGCCGGAATTGCTGTCAACATAATAAATATCGTGCTGAATTTTCTGCTAATATACGGTGAAAAGACCTTCACGGTATTTGGCAGAGAAATAAAGATATACGGAGCAGATCTCGGGGTCGTTGGTGCGGCTGTGGCAAGTGCTGTTGCCTATCTTATCGGCGGAATAATAATAACCGTGGTGTTCTGGAAGCACAAGCGCATATCCCCAAAGGGCGAGAGCATAAAACCGGATATGACGATACTCTCCCCCTGCATGAAGATCTCCTTGCCCAACATGCTTCAGCGATTCGGCACGTCATTTGGATATGTGGCATTTGCCTCCATGATAAATTCAATAGGACCCGTGGCAACTGCCGCTCACTCATTTGCAAACACCGTAGAATCCGCATTTTACATTCCCGGATACGGAATGCAGACTGCCGCCTCCACCCTTACAGGCAACGCGTACGGTGCAAAGGATAACAAAAAGATGAAAGACATATGCAATATGTTCATTCCGTTTGAGATATTGCTTATGACATTATCGGGCGCTCTGCTGTTTGTTTTATCGCCATATCTTATGGATATATTTTCAGACGATGCATCAGTCATAACGCTTGGCGCGACCGTGCTCAGAATGGTGGCAATATCCGAGCCACTGTACGGATTTTCCATAATTGTGGAAGGTATGATGATGGGCGTTGGCAAGACCAAGTCCCCGTTCATATATAATATTATAGGCATGTGGGGAGTGAGGATACTTTTCACATACATACTGACACAAATATTCTCATTTGGTCTTGTGGCAGCATGGGGATGCATGATAGCACACAATGTACTTCTCTTCTTCATGTACCTTGTGACATATATAAAAGGCAATTGGAATCCGCTGAATGCTCCGCGCACGCGCAAAAAAATCGGTGAGAGTTATTGACAAATGCTTTTATATGTGATATAATTACACCAAACCTATGATAAAGAGTAGTAGATATCATATCATTCCTCAAAGAGAGTCGCTTACGGTGGGATCGCGGCAGGAAAGACGGTATCGAATGGACTTTTGAGGGCAAACACAAATGCGCACAGCGCAGAGTATGGGCGACGGAGCAGGCTCTCCGTGATCAAAGCCGCGTATTTAAGGATACGGCAAAGAGGGTGCTTTTTTGCACCAAAGTCGGGTGGCACCGCAGGAAAATAAACATCCTGTCCCGACAAGCGCATTTCAGCGCTTGTCGGGACTTTTTTTACATACAATAATATTTTGGAGGTCACAGATAATGTTTAAAGATCAACTCGTTTCTTATTCGGGCATACAGCCCAGCGGAAATCTCACGATAGGCAACTATCTCGGCGCGCTCAAAAACTTCTCATCATATACAGACAAATACAAGTGCTTTTACTGTATAGTGGATGAACACGCGATAACCGTTCGTCAGGACCCTGCAGATCTGCGCCGCAGGACATACGAGACCCTTGCGCTCTACATGGCATCGGGTCTTGATCCCGAGAAAAGCACTCTCTATGTTCAGTCACATGTACATGAGCATGCAGAGCTTGCATGGATACTCAATTGCTTTACCATGTTCGGAGAGCTTTCGCGCATGACACAATTCAAGGACAAGAGCGCACGCCACGCAGACAACATAAATGCAGGACTTTTCACCTACCCTTCCCTCATGGCGGCAGACATACTTCTCTACCAGACCGATGTAGTTCCCGTAGGTATAGATCAGAAACAGCATGTTGAGCTTTGCCGCGACATTGCCACACGCATAAATCAGATATACCCCGATATGTTCACTATTCCCGAGCCTGTGATATCCACCACCGGAAGAAAGATAATGTCCCTCACAGAGCCGACAAAGAAAATGAGCAAATCCGACGAAAATCCCAATGCTGTCGTTTACATTCTTGATAACAGAGATACCATTATCAGAAAATTCAAGAGAGCCGTGACCGATTCCGACGCGGAGATATGTTATAGAGAGGGCAAGGACGGCATAAACAATCTTATAAACATATATGCCTGCTTCACGGGAAAGACCAACGAGGAGATAGAGAGAGAATTTGCAGGTCGCGGATACGGAGAATTCAAGCTTGCAGTCGGTGAGGTCTGTGCAGATGCTCTCGCACCCGTTCAAAACGAATTTGCGCGCATACTTTCAGACAAGGCTTCTCTTGAGGCTCAGATGAAAAAGGGTGCAGAGGAAGCGTCCTACGTTGCTCGCCGCACACTGTCAAAGATCCAGAAAAAGCTTGGATTTGTACAGATAAGATAATAGAAGATCATATGCAGGTATTTGCAATATATTTTACTCAACCCATGGTTGAAATATATTGACACTGACCTGAATATGATGTATAATATTTAAAAATCCATTTTCGGGAGGTATACAGAAATGGAAGAGGTCGTAAGAGTCGACAAACTAAACAAGACCTTCAAGCTGTCACGAAAGCAAAAAGCCATTGAAAAGACAAATGAGAGTGTTCGGCACGCAGTCTGCGATCTTTCATTTTGCGCATACAAGGGCGAGATATTCGGTCTTTTAGGTCCAAACGGCGCAGGCAAGACCACTACCCTGCGCATGCTGTCCACGCTTATAAAGCCTGACAGCGGTGACGCATTCATTGACGGCTCAAGCATAGTTTCATCTCCGCAGGATGTCAGATCCAAGATCGGATTTCTCACGAGCGAGCTCAAGCTTGAAGAATTTTTTACACCAAACTACCTGTTCGACTTTTTTTCACAGCTTCACGGAGTTGATGAACAAACATCAAAACAGCGAAAGCAAGATCTTTTCTCCCGATTTGGCATAGATAAATTCGCAGAAGTCAAGGTCTCCGATCTCTCAACAGGCATGAAGCAAAAGACTTCCCTTGCCATATCCCTTGTACACGATCCCGACATAATCATATTTGACGAGCCGACAAACGGTCTTGATGTAATAACCGCAAAAATAGTAACGGATCTTATGCTGTCGCTAAAGGAAATGGGTAAGACCGTGATCCTCTCTACACACATATTCAGCTTGATCGAAAAGCTGTGCGACAGGGTGGGCATCATAATAGACGGCAGGATGTGTGTTTGCGATTCCCTTTCAAATGTATGTGACGGAATGGATCTTGAAGATAGATTTTTCCGTATATACTCAGAATACTGTGAAAGAGAGGGCAAGCAGATATGAAAAGCGGAATAATGATAGTATTCAAAAAAGAGCTCAAGCGATTTTTCAGCGATCGCCGCACACTTATATCCGTGCTCATGCCGGGTGTGCTCATATATGTTATATACACATTTATGGGCTCGGCTCTCGGAGAGATGTTCTCACCAAAATCCGAGCTTCCCGAGATCATTTCTGTCAACACTCCAAGCTCGATCAGAGCAGTCATCGACTCGGGGTCGGCTGATCTTACAGATATAAATGAGGACGCCATAGAGCAAACGAAGGATGAGATGTCAAACGGGCGCGGCGCGGTCCTTGTGATATTTCCAAAGGATTTTGAAGAAAAGATAGCGACATATTCTCCCCTGCTCGGCACACCTGCCCCCAATGTTGAAATATATTACAATTCAGCAAACACCGATTCACAAAGCTCATATGCATACATAAGTGCGGTGCTTGACGCATATGAATCGGCTCTTGCAAACAAATTCGATATAAACAATTCTCCCGACAAATCATATGATCTGGCTACTGACAAGGACATTTCAGGCATGATGTTCTCCATGCTAATGCCGATGCTGCTTATAATGCTCCTGTTCTCGGGATGCATGGCTGTTGCCCCTGAATCCATTGCAGGCGAAAAGGAGAGAGGCACGATAGCATCCTTGCTCATAACTCCGACAAAGCGCAGTCATATCGCTATAGGCAAAATACTCGCTCTTGCTGTAATAGCCATTATGAGCGGCGCATCCAGCGCGATAGGCGTTATCGCTTCCCTGCCAAAAATTCTTGCGCTTGAAGGCGCTGATTCTGCAAGTATCCGCGGCGACATATACAGCATATCCGATTATCTGTGGCTTGCATTGATCGTGATATCCTCTGCACTGCTCTTCGTGACTGTGATATCCATTCTTTCGGCATTTGCAAAATCCATAAAGGAAGCCACGTCGTATATATCACCTCTTATGATAATCGTCACGCTGATAGGAGTTTCGGGAATGTTCGGTCAGAGCTTGTCCTCTCATTTCGTTTATGTGATACCTGTATACAACATAGTTCAGTGTATCCTTGCAATATTCTCATTTGATCTAAACGTTACGAACATACTCATAACTCTTGCGACAAACACCGCTATCACGGCAGGCGGCATATTCCTGCTTACCAAAATGTTTGACAGTGAAAAGGTCATGTTCAATAAATAAAGATATCGCCTCGGTCAATGACCGAGGCGATATCTTTTTCATTTACCTGTCTTACTTACAGGTCGTAGGGTCTTGGGATCCAAGGTAGCACATACAGCAAGTATCAGCACACATGAAAGTATTGCATTTGCAAGCATATACGAGCCGTTATAGACAATGGAATATACCCAGATATTCATGCCCTCGGGCGCATATTCTCCCCAGAGAATAACACCTGAAAGCGTGCTTGATATAAATCTGAGAGCACACACTGCAACAGCTCCAAAGCCATATCCTGCAAGCCTTGACTTGAAGGGTCTTGCAAACACGCACGCTATACCGTTTACAGCAAAAGCCAGAACATAGTCAAGCAATATGCACAGGGCAAACGATGCAAATGTTTTTGCAGGCGGCAATGTAAGTCCCATCATCATCTGGAGCAAAGAATATATAATGCCTGCAGAAGCACCCCACACCGCTCCGCGTCGGTATGAATAATACACGATCGGCAAGAAGCTTGCCGTGACAGATCCGCCGAAAGGCAAAAGCGCCGAAATACCGAGAGCGGTATTGAGCCACGCAAATATAAGCTCGGTCACGAACGCAAGCGCGATCATTACAGCGCCCTCGCAAACACATACTATCTTTGTTTTCACATCAGTTCTCATGAGATCATCCCCCTTTCTATAAAAAAATTCATCCGCACGAAAAATCTCTCGGTCGGATGAATTTTCAATATCTTAAGGGAAATGACCCAAATTAAGCATGAAAAGTAAATCTTCCTACGCCGGTATTATCCGTATCAGGTTTAATGGTTCGGGAATGCTCCCATCTCAGCTTCGAGCCAAAGGCTCTCTGCACCCACGATCTTTTATGCGGTATTTTTATTATAGCACAATATCACTCTTATGTCAAGTGCACAGAGCATTATTTCCAATAATCGTAATTTATGCCTATCTCGGTTATGGATCTTGCAGACGCCAAATTTTCGGTGCATACCGAGATCTTATCTATTATGTCACTGCATTTTGTATTAAAAAGCTCGGTTATAAGCGCGGTGCTGAAGTTTTCAAACCAAACACTGCTGTCACTGTTTGAAAATGCGCCACTCTCCAGCTCATATTTCATTATGATGTGATATCCGTATTTTGTCTTTACAGAGCGTATCTCACCTAGCTCCATATCCTTAAGAGCAACATATATATCGTTCATGTATGAGTACTCGCCCGTATACGACGACGCATCTATATCCGAAAGATAGCAGCCTGAAGGCTCTGCAGCTTCCTGACCGAGCACAGGCACTATATTTCCTTCAGCCTTTGCTTCAAACGCGCTGAAATTGCCCTTTGATATAGATGAAAGTATCTCCTCTGCCTTGAGTCTCTGCGCTTCAAGCTCATCATCACCGTAATATTTCGGTGTTTCGTCTGTTATCATAAGAACGCCGTTTTCCTTGTCGTAAAGGATATTTCCGCCGTCATCATAATATATGTCACAGCCGTACTTATCCTCAACATAATTCTTATTTACCATCTTGCGCTTGCCGTTCTCCTTATCATAAAGAGTTACGGGAGAATCAGATGTGGATGTGGGATCGAAATACATAAGATCTCCGTTTTCATCCTTGGCATATTCATAATAATACGAGGGGATGAGTATCTGCTTGAACATATGGTAATGTGCCTCCATATATTCCTGCTTTACGCTGTCTGACACCTTGGACGCGTCACTTCCGTAAAGATATGCATGCAGATATTCATATTTTGAATTGATGAGATAAGATTTTTTATATGTCTTTGAGTTCACTCCGAAATCCCTTAGTATCTCATCAAGCCTCTCGCGGCTTCCCGCAATGTAATCAAGATCTATATATTCCTGTATCTCGGCATCCACGCTCTCTTCATACGAGCCCGGGAGAGTTATCTTACTGTCCTTAAATATCTTAAGCGCGGCAAGATAGTATTTACATGTGCGCAGAGCATATTCATTATAGTATTCTTCATTGGTCTTGCCTGCGACGGGTGACTCTGCGGCAAAAAATGACGAGAGATCTTCAGTTCCCATTTGCCGTGCCAGATTTGCCTTGGTTCTCGACAGTATGAGCTCGTAAAAATACAAGGGTATTTCGATCCCATCATATTCAAGCACCGCTTCTCCGCCCTCATCGCGCGACAGTATCCCGAACAGCAATACCGCAGACGCGCACAGCAATGCCACAGCAAGGACCGCAGATACGGTGATCACGATCCATCTTTTTTTAAGTCGCGGTCTTTTTATATTTTCTTCCATATTTTAAAAGCATCCTTCCTTTTTTAGAGGCTGTTGCGGCTATACGACGCAGAGATCGCTCAGTACAGTATATTTGAAGCTATATCTGCAAATCCGAGAGCCTTATTCCACACCTTGCCGTTGAGCTCTACCTTGCCCTCATATTCATCACATATCTTATCGAACATGTAGTCAACAAGGTCATCATAAAATCCGTCAAATACATCCTTGTACTTTTCGTCATTGTAAGCGCTATCGCTATTTTCATACTTATATATGATATGATATCCGTAGTCAGACTCAATGACCTTCATCTCGCCGACCTTCATTTTCCCGAGAGCAGAGGCAATGTCATCAAGATATCCTGCATCGGTACTCTGCGAATAATAATATGAAGGGCTGTTTAAAAGGTACATGATATTACCGTCGCCCTCGCTCTGGCTGTAATCTGCAATAAGAGTATCAAAGCCCTTGGCGTCCACGCCCGATGATGCGATATCGTCCGCCTCTTCCTTAAGCTCACCAAGCTTTTCCTTGCCGTATTCGACAGGTATCTTATTTCCGTCCTTATCAAGGAGGTATTTTACAACGCCGTTTTTCTTATCGTATGCTATACTGCCGTCATCCAGATAATACACATCATCGCCAAACTTGTCCTTTTCATTTTTGCCGAACTCGTCTTGCTTTGTATGTCCTTTTTCCTTATCGTAGGCTATCTTTTCCGCCTTGTCACTGGTATAGTATACAGGGGAGCTGTAAATATCGTTTTCATCCTCGGTGTCGCATGCGTAGAAATATCCTGCAAGCAATATCTGCTTAAAGCAAACATAGTTGTCATTATAATATGCGTCGCGCTCCTCCTTTGAGATGCTTTCGCCCTTCTCACCGTAAAGCTGTTCCTTCAGATATTCCATCTTAGCCTCCATGATGTATATCTTTCGGAGCATATCGTAATTCACACCGTAATTTGAAAGCTCACCGTTTAATTTTGTCTTACTGCCTGCCCTATCTACAAGCTTACCCATAAGCTCATCTACCGACGCAAGCCTGTCGCTTGGCAGCTCCAGCCCCTCTTTATCAAAGAGAAACTCTGAAACTGCATACTTATAGGTCTGTTCAAGCACGCTCGTTTTGAAATACTCCTCATATGTCATTCCGTTAAGGGAAAACACGGTATTCCAAAAGCTTTCCTGCTCCACAGGATAGCCCATCTTATACAGCGAGCCCTTCATTCTTGAAAGGAGAAACTCATAAAGGTTCACATCTATCTCGACCTCTCCGAGCTCTATCATGGGATCCTGCGCACAGGCAGACAGCGACATTGCAAGCAATATGGCGCACAATATCGCACAAGCTGCCCTTAATATAGTCTTATTTAGTTTGTTCATTCTTTTATATCCTTTTTTCTTAAAATTGGGTATATTCAAGGTATCTTTTTTATTTTACCACATATTTAAGGATTATTCGTATTATTTTTTTGTACTGATAACAAATATTTTTCAAACATTTTGTTAATAGACACCATGGCATTCTCCTGCGGCTTCAGCTTAAGTATCGCAAATGTTTCTCCGTTTGGCGTCATGGATACCTTGATCCTGTCATTTGACAATTCCGACATGTACGACCACATATCAAAATCAAACTCATACGGGTACATTCTGACATCTCTGCCGCTTTGCGTTATCTGCTTGAGTC
>CAZVUD010000046.1:0-9920 GCA_964629615.1 uncultured Clostridium sp.
CATAGGCACGTACAATTTAGGGAAAAGCGGAGAATTAAAGTAAAACCTTCTAAAGCTTCGTCTGAGAAGAATTTTTAGTATTGGCAGAAGGACTCTGAACCTTAGTTTTGCACCTAAGTGCATTAAAAAATAAAGTTTATCCTGTGCAAAACGAGCAAACGCAAGCGTTTACTTGGGTTCATCGTTTGTATACATATCAAAACAGCCTACACAGTTAAAACTGTGTAGGCTGTTTTGGCAGGGGCAGAAGGACTCGAACCCACGACCCTTGGTTTTGGAGACCAGTACTCTACCAACTGAGCTATACCCCTATTGTGCCGCAAATATACATCTATTATACTGCAACAGAAGCATTATACCACACTTTAAAGAAAAATGCAATAGCTTTTTCAAAAAAAATCAAAATATTCCCGAAATTTAATATAATTCGCTTACAAGTTGAATTACAAGCATTGACAAATGAAGCAATTAATGCTATAATAATGTCAAAGACAACTAATGGCTCAATACCTTTACAGACAATAGAAATCTTTATGAAAGAGAGGAATTTATTATGCCAGGACCAGGCGGTGGATCAAGAGGCGGCGGAGGCTCTCGCGGTGGCGGCGGATTTGGAGGCGGCTCACGCGGAGGCGGATTTGGAGGATCGGGCGGCAGACCCGGTGGATTCGGAGGACCGGGAGGACGTCCCGGCGGATTCGGTGGACCTCCCCCTCACAGAAGACCTCCAAGACACTTTTACGGCGGTTGGGGCTGGGGACGCCCGAGATATTACGGCGGTGGCGGTTGCCTCGGCGGATTCTTGGGTATACTTCTCGTGCCCATAATAGTGATCATACTTGTAGCTGTCCTTGCGTTGACAAGCGTTTTCAGCATAGTAGATTCTTATAAGACTCTTGCTAACGGCGGTCTTGTAAATTATGATTATGACAAGCTTGAAAACTACGCACTTGAAGAATACTATACAATGCATTCGGTCATGACGACGAGGACAGCATCCTTGTCGTCATGGTCACTGCCGAAAATAATTACGACTTCGATTGGTACTGCTGTGTCGGATATCATATAACAGGAAGAGTTAACGAGATGTTCGGCGGAAACGAAACCGAATTCGGATTTGCCATGATCAACAGCGTCGATAGACAATCCTACAAGAACTCGCTAACGCGTAATTTGTCAGATGTAGTCGAAAAGATGCAAGACAAGGTGACGTCGTCTGTCGAAGATCCGCTTCGCTGCGACGAAACTCCAAGCAACTCATCTCATATCAATAACAAGACAAGCCTCAACATAAGCAACACAGTAGTTGACGAATGCCTCAAGAGCTTCACCGAAGAAACAGGTATTCCGATGGTGATAGTTGTTGATGAAGCAGAGGATGTTTTCGGAAAATATGTTCCGTTCAGTGATATAGTGAGGATCGTATTATCGCTCATCATACTCGGCGTAGCAATTGTCTTCATCGTTCGCGCGGTAAAGAGAAACAAGAACGGACAGAACGGAAATAACAACAGCAATAACAACAACGGTAATAACAACGGCGGTTACAACAATAACGGCTATAATAATAACGGTTATAATAACGGCGGCTATAACGGCGGTTACAATTAACGCTTAAGGGCACGTGGAAATTCCACGTGCCCTTATACTTTAAATTTCTCCTTTAAATATACCTTATCCGCGCATTTTTCTACATTTATTATATATAATGCTCTGCGTCATTTTTCATTCGGAGCCTTCTCAGGCTCCTGCGCCTGACGGCGGAATGCGATGGGTGTTATTCCCTCTTGCTTTTTAAAGGTCTTGAAGAACAATACATGATCCTTATATCCGCACATCTCGCCTATCTCGCTTGCGCTGAGGTCTGTTTCCTGCAAAAGCTTCTTTGCATAAGCGATCCTTCTTGCGGCAACATATTGCATGGGCGGCTTGCCCATATATTTTTTAAACACATGCGAAAGATAGTATTTGCTTATCTTAAGCTCCTCACAGATCTGATCCATAGACTCGATCTCGGTAAAATGCTTGTTCAAATAATTATGTATACGTGTAAATATACCGTTTGTAACGAATTTAGCCTCCGAGATATTTGCCAAGCGCAATATGCCTATCATAATAAGGCGCGCAAGATATTTTGATATTATCTCGTTGTAGGGCTTGTCCGATCCAACCTCACGCTCAAGCGACTGAAAATAAAACCTGTACTCGTCCTCATCAGCGCCCGTATGCAATACAGGTGAGCTTCCGCTCTCGATAATGTAATCCGACGGCATATTTCCTATCTTGAAATTGGATATTCCAAAGAAGATGAGCTCGATACCGCTCTTTCCCGACGTGGACTCCGCATGTACGGTGTCGGGATTATACACAACGATATCACCCTTCTTTACACTGTACTCTATGTCATCGACAGTTACCTTTCCAGCTCCCGACAACACGAACATGATCTCACAGAACGGGTGGCTATGCGGTTTTTCATTCCATTCCTTGATGCGCTCCAGCTTTCCCGCGTAAAGACACTTGCTGTCAAGCTTGATGGCGTCAACCTTCGTATAAGTCACTTTTCTGGGGTCAAAATCAATACCTGCAGGCTCGTTTTTCATTTAATATACCCAAAAGTCCCTTTCTGTTTTTGTACACTTTTCATAAAAAAAGTGTCTTTTTTTGTTTTCTGACAAAAAAATATTTTTAGTAAAAACTAATAATAAATTATGCCTATTTTTTCTAAAATCTATAATTTTGTGGTATTTTGTACGGATATTATAACATATTTTCACACAAAAAGCAATAGTTTTTGCAAAAATTGTGTGTCTTTTTTTGTGATTTCTTTTGCCGTTTATGCTATTGATTATTATTTGCCAAAGTATTATAATTACATATGGAAAACGAAAGGAGGTATTCTTATGTCGCAAAACATTTTGCTCGAAATGAACGGTATAGATAAGCGATTTAGCGGCGTTCACGCTCTTAAAGGAGTTCATTTCGATCTTAAAGCAGGCGAGATACACGCGCTCGTTGGTGAAAACGGCGCAGGTAAATCCACGCTGATGAAGGTACTCACGGGTATCTACCATGCAGACGAAGGTACTATCACATACAACGGCGCTCCGTATTCCGTAAAGAATATAGGAGAATCTCAAAGCCTTGGCATCAGCATGATACATCAGGAGCTTAACATGATGAATCATCTGACTGTCGCACAGAATATTTTTATAGGAAGAGAGTCCATGTCAGGCAAGGTATTCATCAATGATGACGACATGGTACAGGAATCTAAAAAGCTCTTCGACCTCATCGGAATAAATATTGACCCAAAAACACAGCTCGGTAACCTCACGGTAGGTAAGCAACAGATGGTAGAGATCGCAAAGGCTATCTCACGTGACTGTAAGCTTCTTATCCTTGACGAGCCTACCGCGGCACTCACGCAGTCCGAGATCGACGAGTTGTTCAAGATCATGAACGACTTGAAACAAAAGGGCATCGGAATGATCTACATATCTCACCGTATGGACGAGATCAAGCTCATATCCGACAGGATCACGGTAATGCGCGACGGCGAATATGTCGACACGGTAGTTACAAGCGAGGTAACAAAGGACGACATCATCAACATGATGATCGGTCGTGTAGTTTACGAGGACCCCAAGACCCAGAGTGAAGTCGACCCCGACGCTGACGTAGTTCTCGAAGTAAGAAATCTTTGCAGTGGCAGGACCATTAAGGACGTAAGCTTCAAGCTCCGCCGCGGTGAGATCCTCGGATTCTCAGGACTCATGGGCGCAGGAAGAACAGAGGTAGCGCGTGCAATATTCGGTGCTGACCCGTTCGACAGTGGCGAAATATTCGTAAACGGTAAAAAGGTAAACATCAAATCCCCCGTGGATGCAATAAAGTACGGTATCGGCTATCTTTCAGAGGACAGAAAGAGATACGGACTTATGCTTGACAAATCGGTAGCTGAGAATACGGCGATATCCTCGATAGACCGTTATGTCAAGGGCGGACTTATAAACGACAAGCTTCTTAAAGAAGAGGCTTCGGAGGAAAACAGAAAGCTCCGCACAAAGACCCCGTCCATCGATCAGCTCCTAAGAAACCTTTCAGGTGGTAACCAGCAGAAGGTAATTATCGCAAGATGGCTCATCAAGGATAGCGATATACTCATTTTCGACGAGCCTACACGAGGCATCGACGTCGGAGCAAAGAGTGAGATATACACTCTTATGAACGAACTTTCAAAACAGGGCAAATCCATAATCATGATCTCTTCCGAGCTTGTTGAGATCCTCCGTATGAGCGACAGAGTGCTTGTAATGTGCGAGGGACGCAAGACAGGAGAGCTTGACATCTCCGAGGCTAATCAGGAGAATATTATGCAGCTTGCCACAATGCGGGAGGAAAATTAATATTATGAAAAATCAGAACACACCGTTCGGCGCAAAGCTGAACTTCAGGGGAAAGACACGTCAGACAGGCGTACGTACCCTTAACTACTTCAAAACAGCAGGAAAGCAGAATCTTGTAATAGTTATCGCAACGATCGCGCTCTTCCTTGTATTCACACTTATCAACTCAAACTTTGCAAGTAAGAGCAACCTGCTCCTTATGAGCAAATCACTCGTTCCCTATGCAATCCTTTCTCTCGGCGTTACATTCGCCATTGCAACAGGCGGTATCGACTTGTCTATCGGTACTATCTGCATAGGCGCTCCTGTTTTGGCAGGCGCTATCTGCTCCACAGGCGTATCACAGGACGAAGGCACACTTTGGCTCACCATCCCGATCATTCTCATAAGCAGCCTTCTCTTCGGTCTTTTGAACGGCTTCCTTATCGCTAAGTGCAAGCTCGCTCCCTTTATAGCAACTCTCGGTACCATGCTTCTCTCCCGCGGTCTTACCTCGGTGCTTGCACAGCAGATAACTGAAAAGACATCCGCTATAAAGTACCCCACGACAGGTTGGTTCCAGAAGCTCTTCACAAGCTACAATGGCTTCCCCATAGGTATCGTCTGGGTGCTCGTTCTGGCGGCTATATGCATGGTAGTCATGTTCAAGACAAAGATAGGAAGATACATACTTGCAATAGGAAGTAACGAAGAGGCAGCTCGCCTTTCCGGTATCAATGTTGACAAATACAAGATCATAGCTTACGCAATAAGCGGTCTTTTCGCAGGTATCGCGGCTCTCTTCTGGACAGCTGCAAACCCCTCACTCACACTTGCATCCGGTAACGGTATGGAGCTTGACGCTATCGCAGGCGTTTACATCGGCGGTACAAGCACAACAGGTGGTGCGGCTTCGATAATGGGTACTGTATTCGGTTCTCTCATTCTCGTAGTTATCCGTCAGGGTCTTAACATCGCCCTTACAACATTCGACATCAACCTTTCAAGTACATTCATCACATACGCGGTAACAGGTATCATCGTTGTTGGTGCCGTTCTCCTTGACGTATTCAAGAAGAAGTCCGCAAACAGAGTTAAGATAGAATCCGAAGTGCAAAAGAAAAAGCGCACTATCAAGGAACAAATAGCAGCTCTCAAGGTCGAACAGGACTATGCCCTTTCGGCAAAGAACAATCCCGAGGCTGTCGCAAGAGAAGCCGAGATCGTATCTGAAATAGCAGAGCTTAAGAAAGAATTAAAGGAATTGAAATAATTCTTTTATAAAAACACAGTAATCAAAACCTACGGAAAGGTTTTATTAAAAATATTTAATTAATTTTCAGGAGGAATCCACAATGAAGAAGTTCACAAAGATCTTAGCACTTCTTATGGCACTCACACTCACACTTTGCGTATTTGCATCATGTAACAAGACAACAGATGACGAAGGCAAGGGCGGCGAAAAGGGCACTATCGCTGTTATAGCGAAGGGCGAAACACACGCATTCTGGCAGGCAGTTAAGTCCGGCGCAGAGGCTGCAGGCGAAAAGTACGGCTACAACATCACTTTCCGCGGTCCTACAGCTGAAAGCGAAGAGTACGTTGGCAACCAGAGAGAAATGGTTCAGGCAGCTCTCAACAACAACAACGTTAAGGCTATCGTTATGGCTACTATCGGTCTTGGCTTCTCTGAAGAGCTCAACTCCGCATACGACAAGAAGCTCCCCGTAGTTGAATTTGACTCCGGTCTTTACAACAACGGTGCTGACGTTACAAGCGGCAAGGACCCCAGAGTTGGCGCAGTTGCAACAGACAACAAGGCAGCAGCAGCTGTAGTTGCTGAAAACTTCTACAAGTACCTCAAGGCAAACGTTACAGACCTCAACAACTACAAGGTTGGCGTTATCCAGCACGACTCCACATCCACAGGTATTGACAGAGCAGCAGGCTTCGTTGATAAGATCAAAGAGCTCGCTCAGGCTGACAACATCACTCTCGAAATAAAGACAGAAGTTAAGACAAACAACCCCGGCGAATACAAGCTCGGTCTTACAGCTCTTAAGGAATGGGGCGCACAGTCCATCTTCATGACAAACGAAGGTGTTGTTAACGAAGTATTCCCCGAGATCTCTGACAACGCAGCTAACTACAAGGACATCCTCTTCTGCGGATTTGACGCAGGTACAAACCAGTACAACTGGATCAAGGATGCAGGTAAGACATACGCTCTCCTCGTAGGTTCCGTTGCTCAGGACTCCTACAACATCGGTTACAAGGCAGTTGAAGTTGCAGCTAAGAAGCTTGCAGGCGAAGATATCGGCGACGGTAAGGTTGGTATCGCAGGTGTTTGGTACACAGCTGAAAACATCGACGAGCAGAAGGATAAGAACATATTCTACATGGGTTGATCTCCCTTCTCTTACAAGTAACTAAATAGTTAAAAATACGCAGCGACCCTCCCTGTTCAATTGGCAGGGAGGGTCGTTTGAGTTTGAGATCTCTTTTAAAAATTAATTAATAAGCGATCAGACAATAACACAAAACATATAAAATAAAAATAATTGGAGGCAAATTATGGCACAGAACAGATATATAGGCGATTACCCCGTTATCGGTATCCGCCCCATTGTTGACGGTCGTCGCGGACCTATGATGCTCCGCGAATCCCTCGAAGATCAGGTAATGGCTATGGCTAACGCCGCAAAGAAGCTCTTTGAGGAAAATCTCTACTACTCAAACGGCGAGCATGTAAAGGTAGTTATGGCTGACACGTCCATCGGACGTGTTCCCGAGGCTGCAGCTTGCGCGGCTAAGTTCAAAAAAGAAGGCGTTGATATCACACTTTCAGTAACTCCCTGCTGGTGCTACGGCTCAGAAACAATGGACATGGATCCCATGACCATAAAGGGTGTTTGGGGATTTAACGGAACAGAGCGTCCCGGCGCGGTTTATCTTGCAGCTGTATTGGCAGGTCACGCACAGAAGGGTCTTCCCGCGTTCGGAATCTACGGACATGAGGTGCAGGACAGAGATCAGGTTACAGAGATCCCCGAGGACGTAAAGGAAAAGCTCCTCAGATTCGGACGCGCCGCTATCGCAGTTGCAACCATGAGAGGCAAATCCTACCTTCAGATCGGCTCACAGTGCATGGGTATCGCAGGCTCCATCGTTGATCAGGACTTCATGGAATCCTATCTCGGCATGAGAGTTGAATCTGTAGACGAGGTTGAGATCCTCCGCCGCATGGAAGAGGGCATCTACAACGAAGAGGACTATCAGAAGGCTCTTGCCTGGACAAAGGAGCATTGCCGCGAGGGTCGTGATGACAACCCCGAGAGCGTTCAGTTCCTTGGCGAAGACAGAAAGATAAAGTTCACTCCCGAAGAAAAGGAAAAGCAGTGGGAATTCACAGTTAAGATGTACTGCATCATAAAGGATCTTATGGCAGGAAACAAGGATCTTCCCGATGCATTTGAAGAAGAAAAGGTTGGTCACAATGCTATCGCAGGCGGCTTCCAGGGTCAGAGACAGTGGACAGACCACTGGCCCAACTGTGACTACCCCGAGGCTCTTCTCTCCTCCACATTCGATTACAATGGCGCACGTGAGCCCTACACGCTTGCAACCGAGAACGACGTTCTCAACGGTCTTGGCATGCTCTTTATGAGATTGCTCACACACCGCGCACAGATATTCGCAGACGTTCGTACATACTGGTCAGGCGAGGCTACAGAGAGAGTTACAGGCTACAAGCTTGAAGGTAAGGCGGCTGAATCCAACGGTATAATCCACCTTCTCAACTCCGGTGCGGCATGCCTTGACGCTTGCGGCGAATGCACAGACGAAAACGGAAACGCCACCATGAAGAGATGGTGGGAGGTTACCGACGAGGATATCAAGAAGATGACCGACGCTACCGTTTGGTGCGAGGCAGGCTTTGACAACTTCCGCGGCGGCGGATTCTCCAGCCACTACACAACAAAGGCAGAAATGCCCTGCACTATGATCCGTCTTAACCTTGTTAAGGGTCTCGGACCGGTGCTTCAGATAGCAGAAGGTTGGACAGTAAACCTTCCCGAAGAGGTTTCTGACACACTTATGGAACGTACAAATCCCACATGGCCCTGCACATGGTTCGCTCCCCGTTGCGACGGAATCGAAGGCTCTCCCTTCAAGACCGCGTACGAGGTTATGCAGAACTGGGGTGCTAACCACGGTGCTATATCCTACGGACACATCGGCGCAGATCTCATCACAATGTGCTCTATGCTCCGTATTCCCGTATGCATGCACAACGTGCCCAAGGAGCAGATCTTCCGCCCCGCAGCATGGAATGCATTCGGAATGGACAAGGAAGGTCAGGACTACCGTGCTTGCGCGGCTTACGGTCCTATGTACAAGTAATAAAAAATTATCGGCTCTCGGTTTTACCGAGAGCCGAATTTTTATTATTCTTCTTCTATAACAGCTATGCTGAGATCCTCAAGTGCACGGGGATCTGCAGGTGCGGGACAACCCGACATAAGCTCACTTGCATTCTGTACCTTCGGGAATGCAAGCACATCGCGCAGGCTGTCTGCGCCGCTCATTACCATGGCAAGTCTGTCAAGTCCCATGCCCGAGCCACCGTGAGGCGGTGCGCCGTATTTGTAAGCATCAACAAGGAATCCGAACTTTGCTTCTATCTCCTCAGGTGTAAGTCCGAGGGCTTTGAACATCTTCTCCTGAAGCTGCCAATCCGTGATCCTTATAGATCCCGAGAGAAGCTCTGTTCCGTTGAGCACCATGTCATAGCACTTTGCTCTCACACTGCCCGGATCAGACTCAAGGCTGTCAAGGCATTCCTCAAGCGGCATCGTGAAGGGGTGATGCATAGCATCCCAATGCTCTGTTTCCTCGTTCCACTCAAAGAACGGGAATTCCGTGATCCAGAGGAAGTTGAATTTGCCCTCGGGGATCATATCAAGCTTTCTCGCAACTATCTGACGGAGCGCGCCGAGAGTTGAAAGCACAACGGCATTCTTATCTGCGCAGATGAGCATTACATCTCCCTTTTCAAGTCCAACACGAGCATAAATGGATGAAAGCTCGTCCTCTGTCATGAACTTTGCAAAGCTGCAGGAGGGGGCTTCGTCTATCCATCTTACATAAGCAAGACCCTTAGCGCCTATTCCCTTTGCATGCTCGGTAAGCTTGTCTATCTCTTTTCTTGTAAGCGTCTGTGCGCCGCCCTTTGCAACTATGGCACGTACAGATCCGCCGCACTCAAGCGCAGACTTGAATACTGCAAATTCGGAATTTCTGACGCATTCGGATATATCCTCGATCTCCATTCCGTATCTTGTATCAGGCTTATCAGAGCCGTATCTTGACATCGCATCTGCATATGTAAGTCTTTGCATGGGAGTTTCAACATCAAGTCCAAGCACCTCTTTGAATACTCTCTTGATGAATCCCTCGTTCATAGCCATGATGTCCTCCATTGTGGCAAATGACATCTCAAGGTCTATCTGAGTGAATTCAGGCTGACGG
>CAZVUD010000047.1:0-9368 GCA_964629615.1 uncultured Clostridium sp.
AGTAATTCGTAACAGGTAAGGAAGTTTTTTGCCAAGCTTTTTTTCAAAAAAGCGGAAAAAGCGGGGGGTCGAACCATCACATCACCTGCGGCGATGTGGCGGATTCGACAGACACGGCTGGCGACACCAACGCAAAAGGGAGATGCTTTGCATCTCCCTTTTGCGTTGGTGCCGGAAGCGGGGGTCGAACCCGCACGGTATCGCTACCACCGGATTTTGAGTCCGGCACGTCTGCCAATTCCATCATTCCGGCATATCACCTCGTAATTATATCATAAAAGTTGGGATTAGTCAAGCGTTTTTGAAATAATTTTTGGCGTATACCGAAATATCCTCACATTTTTATTTTTTCCTACGTATTGACAAAAAAGCCTGTATAGTGTAAAATAATTTAAGTAAATACAGCTCTTGCGTAAACAAACGAGCTGTATCAGCGAAATCTTATACATTTAACATATTATAGAGGGCAAAATGGCTTACTTACTTGTTTTTCTTTCCGCGATATGCCTGGCTGTACAGTTCTGTACGAACAAGGGATATCAGGCAAAATGCGGATCTTCAATGAAAACTTCCTTTAAATTTTTGGCTCTTAAGGGAATATATGCTTCTGTGGCATTCTTCATACTTGCATTTATAATATACAAGCGCCCATTGAAGGTAACTCCCATCTCGCTTATACTGGCGGCGATAGTATCGCTTTTTATCTGCCTTTGCTGGTCGCTCGGCTTTGTCATATACAAATACGGACCTATGAGCTTGTATTCCACATACATGATGATAGGCGGCATGCTGCTTCCGTTTTTGTTCGGTGTTTTCGCTCTTGGTGACGGTATAAGCATATTCAGAATGATCGGCATCATATTGCTTGTGATATCGCTGATATTGCCGATAATAGGCAAAAACGGATCGAATGAGAGTGACAGAAGATCACGTGCGCTGTTTATATTACTGTGTGCTGTGGTGTTTATAGGAAACGGATGCGTCAGCATTTTTTCCAGCATACATTCGGGTGACGCGGCGTTTTCTTGGTTTGACCTGCATGTGCTTTCGGCTATACTTCCGAATATGTCGCGTGAAAAGGTAGAGCCTGTGGAATTTACGGTGCTCATGTACATATGTAATACCGTGTTCTCATCGGTAGGGTGGCTCATACTTTCCCTTCGCGAGAGGCATGAGAGAAGGTCAGATACTGATACCTGCACATTACCTGCACGCATATCGGCAAAGGAGCGCGGACAGCTCGCACTTCTCGTGATCGGATGTGCGACATCAAGCGCGGTATCCTATATCATAATGAGGATAGTGGACGGCATACCGAATGTTAATATCAGTGCAAATTATCCCATTCAAACGGGTGGTACTGTGCTTTTGACTGCACTTGCAGGATTTATGGTGTTCCGCGAAAAGCCGTCAAAGACCGCGACTGCAGGGCTTGTGCTGACATTCCTTTCAACATTACTGTTTTTGTTCTGAAATACAATAAGAGGTGCTTATGAAAAACAAAAAGATACTTATAATCATAATAGCCGCGATAGCGGCGCTCGCGCTCGGACTCATACTTGCAATAGCTGCTCCAAAGCACACATCTGACGGGGATGAGACTGACACGGAAAACTGCACTCACGTATTTGAAGAAACGCGCGTACAGCCTACCAAGACGACTGACGGATATGTGGTGCATGCCTGCATGAAATGCAATTACAGATTTAAGGACAGCCGAGAGCCTGCTTTCGGATCTGACGGGCTTGTATATGCGTCTTCCATAGATAACCGCTCGTTGTACGTTGCAGGCGTTGGAAGCTGTGAGGATTCTGAGATCGTGATACCCGATTCATACAATGGTCAGAATATATCCAAGATAGGCAAGGAAGCCTTCAAGATGTGCAGTCTGAGTGCTTTGCGTATACTTGGTGATATAAGCGAGATAGACGATCTTGCATTTGCAGGCTGCAGTGAACTTACCGATATATACTTCAACGGTACAAAATTGGAATGGAAGAGCATAGAAAAGGGCACAGGCTGGGATAAGGACATGCCCGAATATACCGTCCATTGCACGGATGGAGATATATGATATAAAGCGATAGGGCTTGCCGATATTCGGCAAGCCCTATCGCTTTGCTGTAAGCTTATATATTGCTAAGCATATCATCCATGGAGTATAATCCGCTTTCTTGCTTGATTATGAACTCTGCCGCCTTCAGTGCGCCTGTGGCGAAAAGCTCTCTTGACGCGGCACTGTGCGATATGGTAATGACCTCGTCCTTACCTGCAAATATCACCTCATGCTCGCCTATGATAGAGCCACCTCTCACGGCGTGTATGCCTATTTCCTTGCTTTCTCTCTTTTTTCTGACACTGTGTCTGTCGTATACGTATTCGGTATCGTTTCTCGTCTGAGATATTGCATCTGCTATCATAAGTGCAGTGCCCGAGGGTGCATCAAGCTTATTGTGGTGATGCTTTTCTATTATCTCGATATCAAAATCCTCGCCGAGAATGCTTGAAGCCTTCTTTGCCAGCGCGATAAGAAGATTAACACCGAGCGACATGTTGCGCGAGAAGAATATCGGTATGCTTTCGGCACTGTCTTTCATTGTCTGCATCTCCTCGTCTGTGTGTCCTGTGGTGGCGATCACAACGGGAACGCTGTGCTTGACCGCGTATCGCATGATGGACGGCAGGGAGGTGTGGTGAGAAAAGTCTATTATAACATCAGGTATGTCGCTTACAAGCTCTATATCGTGGTACACAGGAAATGGACTGTCCGTATCGGATACATCAACGCCAGAGGTTACTGCAAATACGCCGTCTGATTCATTTGCCGCGGCTGTCACAGCCTTTCCCATTCGTCCGTTAGCACCAAAAAGAAGTATTTTTATCATTTTCTTTATCTGTCCTTTTGATATTATATTGTTACGTCAGATAAGACCGTAGTCCTTCATTACGCTGATAAGCTTCTGCTTGTTTGCACTGTCCATTTCGCACAGCGGCAGGCGCATCTCATCCGAGCATATGCCCATAAGACCGCAGGCTGTCTTGATCGGAATGGGATTGACCTCATAAAACAGCGCGTTTATAAGCTTGAGATAATGCAACTGCATCTCAGCACTCAATTTCACATTTCCGTCAAACCAATTCTGACAGATATCATGCATCTCACGGGGAAGGAGATTTGAAAATACCGATATTACGCCCTTACCGCCGAGTGAGAGGATCGGAACTACCTGATCGTCATTGCCTGAGTATATATCAAGGGCGTCGCCGCATTCGTCGGCGATCTGCGCGATGAGCGAGAGGTTGCCCGAGGCTTCCTTTGTTGCAACTATGTTTTCATGCTTGGCAAGCTCACGGTATACTGCAGGTGTGATGCTGCAGCCTGTGCGGGAGGGAACATTATAGAGTATCACGGGCTTGTTTACTGCGTCAGCTGTTGCGGTAAAGCTTGCGATAAGTCCCTTGGGTGTAGCTTTATTATAGTATGGAGTTACCACGAGCAGACCGTCGTATCCTATGTCGCATGCGTATTTTGAAAGCTCGATACCGTATGCGGTGTCGTTAGAGCCTGTGCCTGCTATCATGGGGATCCTGCCGTCAACTCTGTTGTATGCAAATTCCATTACCTTGCAGTGTTCATCGTGAGAGAGCGTGCTGCCTTCTCCCGTAGTACCTGCGACAACGAGCGCATCAATGCCGTTATCAAGCTGAAAGTCTATAAATTTTCCGAACGCGTCGTAGTCTACCTCACCGTTTTTAAAGGGAGTGATTATAGCAGTAGCCGCGCCTGTAAAAATGCTCTTTTTTAACTTGCTCATAGCTGTTCTCCTTAATAAATATATTGTTGTGATAATATTGATCGTACAAAAAAGCCGGCGGTGAGCCGGCATCCCATTGAATGTTTTTTACCGCGAGGTCTTGAAATATGCGCGACCTTGTGGTATAATGTACAAAACAAACAGGATAGCTCTCCATCGTGTGATGACAGTCGGGCGGCTATTAACCGAACGACCGATACGCTTGTTGCCGAAAAAGCGCATCTCGGCGTGACACCCTCGAAATGGCAAGCTTAAAACGGTCACGGCAACCATTGCTTACCCACGGTGGTGATACGCACCTCTATCAATGTTATATGCGCAGATCGCGATATATGCAATCTACAGTACCATGATATCACAATTTTTACTGTTTGTCAATGACTTTTTAAACATTGCAGGCGCATTTTGCAAAAATATATCTGAAAAGGAATAAAAATAATGGACAATAATGTTATAATCAATGAGAAAGCACCGACAGAGCTCAAAAGAGCGGATTTTTATTATGATCTTCCCGAGCGTCTTATAGCACAGCATCCCGAAAAATGCCGCGACATGAGCAGGCTCATGGTGCTTGACAGAAGCAAGAACACTATCGAGCACAAGCATTTTTACGATGTTATAGATCATTTGAACGCAGGCGATGTACTTGTCATCAATAATTCAAAGGTAATTCCTGCACGCATATACGGACATGTGGAGTCAAGGCAGGAGGCTGTCATAGAGCTATTGCTTCTCAGACAGCGCGAGCTTGACACATGGGAATGCTTGGTCAAGCCCGGAAAGCGAGCTAAAGAGGGAATGAAGCTCGTGTTCGGCGAAGGTATCCTTACAGGCGAAGTGGTCAAGATCACAGACGAGGGAAACAGATATATAAGATTTGATTACGACCGCGAAAAATATGAAAATATATACAATATTTTGAATGAGATAGGTCTTATGCCGCTTCCGCCTTATATCACCGAGCAGCTTGGAGATAACAGTCGCTATCAGACAGTGTATGCAGAAAAGGAGGGAAGTGCGGCTGCTCCCACGGCAGGATTGCACTTCACACCCGAGCTTTTGCAAAAGATACGCGACAAGGGAATAAAGATAGCACCTGTAATGCTGCATGTTGGACTTGGAACATTCAGACCTGTCAAGGAGGACAGGATAGACGCTCATGTTATGCACACTGAATATTTTTCGGTGTCGGAGAAGAGCGCGGAGATAATAAACACCTGCAAGGCAAATGGCGGACGGATAGTATGCGTGGGAACGACCTCATGCCGTACGATCGAGAGCGTATCGGATGATAACGGTATCGTTCATGCAATGTCCGGCGACACGGGCATATTTATATATCCCGGTTACAGGTTTAAGGCTGTGGATGCTCTTATAACCAATTTCCACTTGCCTGAGAGCACGCTCATAATGCTCGTTTCCGCCTTTTACGACAGAGAGCATGTTATGGAGGCTTATAAAACAGCAGTGGAGGAGGAGTATAGGTTTTTCTCCTTCGGCGATGCGATGCTGATCGTATAAATTGTCGTATACTTCGTTGTCGGTCGACTCAAATCCCTCGACATAGGCAACTATGCCGTCGGGATTTTCGCTCGCTTTACCTTGCCTTGAACGATTTCTCCTGATCAGCATAGTGATGTATTATATCCCTTATGATTTGCGGATTCGATGCTGATAGAATAAAAGAAGTTTTTGTATGATATAACAAAAATAAAAAGCGACATTTATATAAGGTTACCAATTGGCAATTACAATAACCGATTGGTAACTTTTCTTACAACGTAATTTGTTCGTCAAAATGTATAAAAATAAATTTTTTGTCATATAGCTTTTATCAGCATCGGGTGGCGATGCTGATGGTATATAAGAAAATAATTCTTGAAAAAATATTGACAAAATCACGGTATCGTGATATAATATGGTTGAAGATAAAATCAAAAGGAGAATAACAATGCCTGTATTATCGAGATTTTACGGAATTATTATCCGAATGTATTTTTTGCAGAGTGAGCATAATCCGCCACATATTCACGCAATTTACAATGAAGATGTTGCGGCAATTGATTTTATGACAGGTGAAGTGCTCGAAGGATATCTACCAAATAAAGCAATGAGTATGGTACAGGAATGGATTACGATACACAAAGACACTTTGATGGAAATTTGGACAACGCAGGAGTTTAAGAAGATCCCGCCGCTTGAATGATAGGAGGTAGTGTTATGTTTCACAAAATCAAAAATGTCTCTGCTCTCCCAAACTACAAGTTAAGCGTTCAGTTTTCGGAGGGTGTAACAAAAATTTACGATGTAAAGCCTTTGTTTGAAAGAATACCTTTGTTTGCGGAATTAAACAACAACGCAGAATTTGCTTGTGTAGCTGTTGATGTTGGCGGATACGGTATTATATGGAATGACGATTTTGATCTTTCCTGTGATGAGCTTTGGGAAAACGGTGTACAAGTTAATACTCCGTTTGACGGCTTGATGGCTTTCAGCGATGCCACTGAACTTTGGGGACTTAACGAAAGTACACTTCGTAAAGCGATTACCTATGGCAAGCTTGTCAACGGTGTTGACGTTTGCAAATTCGGTAAGCAATGGGTCGTATCTGTTGATGCAATGAAGAGAGAATACGGAAACGTTCACGAAAGGGTATAGGCAGCCGATTTGCCAATTGATTTGTTCAATCTTATCAATGGTAAATCTTATATGGCATCAGCATCGTAGACGCGATGCTGATCGTATAAATTGTCCAATACTGCGTTAAAGCAATCGCCGTAGGTGACTGCGGCTTCATTTCTTTCGCTCGCTTTGCCTTGTCTTGAACGATTTTTCCTGATCAGCAAAGTGCTTTATTATATCCTACATGGTAAGAGTTAATAGGTACGGCATGGGTATGCGGCTAAAGCCGGAGCTTGTGCCTGTCGAGCATTGAGATAACAACAGACGGGTCTTTAAATATCAAAGAAAGGTAATAAGCAAAGTTCATCTGCCGCGGGCGATGAGATACACCTTGCTTATTACCTTTCTTTATTTTCTTTGCTTATTTTATCAATATGTGCTTATCGGGATGTTCTCGTCGTCCTCACCCTTTTTGATATTACGTATTACTATGTAATAGCTGTAATTATCATTTACGCGGACAAGCACTCTGTCGCCGACCTTCTTGCCGAGCAAGGCTTTTCCGAGCGGCGAGTCCTTGCTGAGAAGTCCTGAGAGCACATCGTTTCTGAGAGTGGTGACGATAGTTCTGACTTCCTCCTCGTCGTCCTCCTCTACATAGTAGGTCACAGTATCGAAAAGGCAGATCTCACCGTCTTTTTTCTTAACGTCTATGACTCTTGCCGTAGCGATCATATTTTTTAAATATCTGATCCTGCTCTCATTTTTGTTCTTTTCGCGCTTGGCTTCCTTGTATTCTGCGTTTTCAGACAGATCTCCGAACTCTCTTGTTCTTTGAACCTCTGCAAGCAGCTTTGGGCGAAGCTCAAGTGAGCGGTAATCTATCTCCTCCTGCATCTTTTTTATATCGACGCGTGTAAGCTCGTTATGCATTTCAGTATCCTTTCAATATCCTTTTATGATAGGCGATCTTTTTACTCTGCCTTATTTTCCTGTGACATTATGTCTGCAAGCAACGGATGGCGACCGCATGAGCGCGATCTTGATTCCGTGCAGAAGCAATACGGCTTGTTTGCCTCGCATTTCGGAACGAGATAATCCTTCAGCATCGGCTCTACCTCAACAGCAGCCCGAGCCATCTTTTGAGCCAATTGGCGTATCTCCCATTGAGCGCAAGCGCACATTCTCTCGTTGCAGAAATGTATAAGCTCGCGCAGATTCATCTTTACGCATATTTCGGTACAGCAGGCGTTGGGCAAAAGCATTCTTGCGTCCTCTGCAGGTATACCGAGACAGAGAAGCTCGGAATATACCTCCTTGAGCCTTTCTATCGTATCATTGTACAGCTCAAGTGCATGCTCATTTTTTTCGACAGATGCGGGAGTTACGGTGGCAAAGCCGTCCTCCTTGCAGTATCTTTGGCTTCTCTGGGCATAGCTTGCCATTCTGTGGCGCACGAGCTGATGGGTGAGCGCGCGGCTGACGCCCTTTATCTTGAAGGAGAAATCGGCAAATTCAAGCACGCTGTGATGACCGCTCTTATAGCAATGGTTCATTATCTTGCCTGCGGTAGGCTGGCTTGAATAGCAGGTGCTTGCGGCGGTTTCTATCGTCTTGACGGGATCTTGTGTGTAACTGATAAGCTTGACCTCTATCATGTGTATGTATCCTCCTTCGGGCATGCCGAGTGTTATCTGTTTAATACATTATAGCAAAATAAACTGAAAAAGTCAATTGATTTTTAAAATGATATCAAAGATTTTAGCAAAGCTATTGACAAATATATCACGCTTTGCTATAATAAAGTAAATTTTACTTTTTTATGATCACATATCATGGGAGGCGCATATGAACAAGGTATATATTCCCGAAGGCTATCGCCCTGTATTTGACAACTATGACACGCAGAGAGCCATAGCTTATATAAAAGAAAATTTTCAGGAGGAGCTTGCGCAAGCGCTTCATTTAAAGCGTGTGTCAGCCCCGCTTTTTGTAACGAGAGGCTCCGGACTCAACGACGACCTCAGCGGTGTGGAGCGTCCTGTTTCCTTTGATGTGCCTGCGATAGGCAAGGATGCACAGGTCGTACATTCGCTTGCAAAATGGAAAAGGCTTGCCCTTAAGGAATACGGATTTAAGATGGGGCAGGGCTTGTATACCGACATGAATGCCATAAGGCGCGATGAGCAGCTGGATAATATCCATTCCATATATGTTGACCAATGGGACTGGGAAAAGATAATAGATAGTGACAGCAGAAATACGGAGTATTTGAAAAAGGTGGTGCGTGCTATAGCCGCGGCTATCTCAAATACTCATGATAAGCTTTGTGTGAGATTTCCGCAGCTTAAGGTAGAGCTTTCAAGGCAGGTGCAGTTTATCACATCGCAGGAGCTTTATGATATGTACCCGAATGTGAGCGCAAAGGAAAGAGAAAATGCCTATACAAAAGAGCATGGTACCGTGTTTATAATCGGAATAGGCGCACCCTTGACATCGGGTATGCCGCATGACAAGCGCGCACCTGACTATGACGATTGGAGCCTGAACGGAGATCTTTTGTATTGGGATGAAACGCTCGGATGCGCGCTTGAGATATCGTCTATGGGCATCAGAGTTGACAGGGAAGCGATGCTTAATCAATTGGAAGCATCGGGATGCATGGAAAGATGCGAGCTCTTATTTCATAAAAAGCTTATCGCAGGTGAGTTGCCGCTGACTATAGGCGGCGGAATAGGTCAGAGCAGACTTTGCATGCTTATGATGGGATGCGCGCATATTGGCGAGGTGCAGTCAAGCATATGGGATGATCATACCTACAGAATGTGCGATGAGTCGAATATAAGATTGCTTTGATCTTGTATGAATATGAGCCGAAAATAAATACTTGACAAAATATATATAATGTGCTAAAATGAGATAAGTAAACAG
>CAZVUD010000048.1:0-8687 GCA_964629615.1 uncultured Clostridium sp.
CCCCGGACCGACCGGTTATGAGCCGGTTGCTCTAACCAACTGAGCTAATGGCCCGCAATCAATATCACTTACGTTCAGCGACTTGATTATTATACTACAGTTTTCCCTGTTTGTCAATACCTTTTTTGGAATTTTTTTATTTTTTTGCGAATATTTTTTAAAAGCACCTATCCTTCATTTATTATATATATTATATATGCGTGCATAACAAATATTTTTATGTGCGACACACTTCACCATTTTTATCGCAGAAGATATGGTAATATATGATAAACACCTGAAAGGAGCGTGAAATAAAATGAAAACAGCAAGAAGAACAGCATTTGCAGCTTTATCACTGTTGCTCACACTGACATCCTGTGCCTCTGATGCAGACAGCGCACAAACAAATCAAGCAATACCGCAAGACACTTCATCTGACATGCTTATCGAATACTACGAAGGTCGCATAGATCAGCTCGAAAATTCCATACTCAGTATCAAGGAGGAATATTTCATATCCGAAAGAGGATACATCTCCGCAATAGAAAAGCTGGAGAGCGACATTTCAAAGCTCAAAGAGCAGATGGTATATAAAAAGGAAGACAACTATCAAGAAAACATATCCTACGCGCCTTTTTTATACGAAGCGTACAATGGCGGCATCAAAATTACCAAATACACAGGAAATTCCGAGCGCATATCCGTACCGTCCAAGACATCGGACAGCAATGTCAAATGCATAGGCGAGCGCAGCTTCCCTTCAAGCACACTTACAGTCATATTATCTGACGGCATAGAAGAGATAGATTGGTTCGCATTCAGTGATTGCACGCAAATGCGCGAGATATACATACCGCCGTCTGTAAAAAAGATCGGATACGGAGCATTTGACGGATGTCCCGACTCACTTATAATACGGTGCAGATCGGGATCCTACGCTGAGGCATATGCAAAAAGCTTTGCCTTAAGCTGCATAGCTGAATAAAATCAAGGCATCCCGAATGCATAACATTCGGGATGCCAACTTATTATATCGATATCAGAGCTTTATGAAATAATTCTTGTCGTCAAGCTTATATCCAACTATATATTTGCCGGATATTTTCTTGACTCTTACATTCTGAGCATCTCCAAGCTCGACCATCTTTTTGAATCTGCGCTTCTGCTTTTGATTATAAGATGCCACATTATCTGTCGTGATCAGAGCCGACGAGAACAGACCTGCCAGTGAGCAAAGAAGATTCTGCTCTGCATTATTCAGATTTCCGTCAAGTATCTTTTCCTTTTCATCAAGAGATATCGTGCATGTAGCGCTGAGGAACGCTCTGCCGTCAAGCTGGCGACGGAACACTATGTCACTTGACGCATTCTTTACAGACGGACTTTCTCTGAAGCTACGGGATCTGACATATGCAGGAAGATTATCGGAAACTGCATCGCATGTAACACTGCAATAATCCGCCAAGCCAAACGCCGACATAAGCGGAACATGATCGGCAAACATGAGCTTGCCTCCGCAGCATTCGCGCAAGAATTTCATAGCCTCACTCATCTTCTGACCTCTGCTCATACCGCCCGAGGGGAACATGGCAGCCGCATAAAGATTATTGAGCTTTACAAGATCGAAGCCCCACATAAAGAGTATCGTATGGAGACACTCGCGGATATACTCTCTGACCTCAAGATTGCAGAAATCAAGAACAAACAGGTTATTCTTTGTTTTCACATATCTTCCGTCAGACGAGCGGAGCAACCACTCACTATGCTCGGATGCAACAGACGAGTTTTCGTCAACAGCGAAGGGCGAAAGTGAAATTCCTGCTGTAAGAGAGCAATCGTGTACGTCATTTACAAGATCGCGAAGTCCTATCGGGAATCTCTGAGAGTCGGGCTTGAGCCACTCCCCTGCCTTGCAATATCTTTCATCAATTATAAATGCATTGGGAGCAACAGGAAATCTCTTCATATCCAAAAGCTTTTGTGCAAGGACATCCTCATTGATCTCGGGAAGCCCTGCGGTGGAATATCCAATGAGCTTTTCGGCATGTGTCATTTCAACATCCTGCATCTTGGAAAACCAAAGATCGAACACCTCGTCTTCACTTCCCTCCGCATAGAAGAGGGATATAGCTGGATAGTCATTGAATTTCTCAATGCCCTCTATATCTCTGGATATACGCAAGGTGGATGTCCATGCATCAAACTTAAAAACTGTATATCCAACGCTCTCATCAAGCGAAGCAAAAAGCTTAATATTTGAGCCATGCTTAAAATAGCAATAGGAAAATCCGTGTGTAACACCTGCCTTATTTTTATAAGGTACGAAGGCATAGTCGCCGCCCATAAGAGCCGCATACTTATTCTTTACAAATTCCGAAACAGACTGAACTCCGTTCATTTTGCCTGTTATGCTGAGCTCGCGGCTTTCGGTAGCAGACTGAAAACCGTTCATAAATATAGTATCATTTACTCCAAGCTCTACCGGGATCTTGAGAGCAACGCCTGCAGGTCTGAGATCAGATGTTACTCTGAGTCTATAAGTATTCTTATCTATTACCTCGCTGTAAGAAGCAAGCTTTGATTTCTTCGGGGTATCCGCCACAACACCGTCGGGGGTATAGAACGCTGCGGCAGCCTTGATAGTTATATCCATATTAAATATCCATCCTTTCACTGCAAATGCAAAGTGATATTCTGCACTAAAAACAATATCCTGTATACATTTTACCATAAAAATCCGATAATTGCAATACAATTTCGAAACTTTCGTCACTTTTTACGCAAAAAAATATTTTAAAAAACCAAAAAATATTTTTTTGCATTTTCTATTGCTTTTTTGAATGATCTATGCTATAATATTAAAGTATATTGGCAAAATGAAAGAATTTCTTTTAATTTAGACGGTAAAATGGAGGTAATTTAAAATGGAAACAGTTTTTGCAATAATATTGCTCGTACTTTCCGTTGTGCTCACGGTCCTCGTGATCATGCAGTCGGGTAAGGAAAAGAATCTTTCCGGCAGTATCGCAGGAAACTCCGGCGAAACTTTCTTCGGTAAATCCAAGTCTGGTACTTTTGAAAAGAAGCTTTCCGTTATAACAACTGTAGTTGCGATCATATTCGTCATCGCTGTGGTTGCTACTTACATCATAGCAGGTATCTGATAACTGCCTATAAATAAAAGTCCGCCGAAGCGGGCTTTTATTTTTTCGACATTTTGAACTATTGACAAAATCTATATATTGTGTTACAATTATCACTACAGAGCTAACAGTAATACCCGAAGAAAGGCTTACTTATAATGGAAAGATCAAATACCGTATCAAGGCAAAGCAAAAAAAGCGCCATAGTCTTGAAGAAGCATACGGACACATCGGTCATAAATCAAGCGATCTTGCTTGCGATCGTGATATGTCTCATACTGATACTCACTGCAGTAATGCTGACAGTGACAAACATAGAACGCGCAAAGATAGACGAGGATAACGGTCCTTACAGATCGCCCACGCTGTCTGATAATACCCCTTCAAATTCGCAGACAAATTACCCCTTCAGGCAGAGCATCACAGACTTCTACCCTGCACTTGCAACCAATTCCCTTTTGATAGATCAAGCGTCCATATCATCCACAAATGCGGCTCTCGTGGACATGTCCTCAAATACGATAATCGCATCCTGCCGCTCAGGCAAGGCAAACACCGTATACCCCGCTTCTCTCACCAAGATCATGACGCTCATATGCATTTACGAAAACCTTGAGTCTACCGAAAATCTATCGCAAAAGCTTACCATATCCAACAGCATCTCGGACAAAATGGATGAGGCGCACTCTTCGGGATACGGATTTAAAGCTGGAGATGTTCTTACGGTAGAAGAGCTGATATATTCCGTCGTTTTCTATTCCGACGGAAAGGCATGTCTTACCCTTGCCCAATACATATCGGGAAGTGAGGCGAAGTTCGTTGAGCTTATGAATGCAAAGGCAAAAGAGATGGGACTTCAGAACACGAACTTCACAAATTGCACAGGTCTGCACAACAAATATCACTATTCGACAGCGCAGGATCTTGCCGCGATAATGTCATATGCCATGAAGAATTCATTCTGTGCAAGCGTCATAACGGCACAGCACTTCTCTCTCGGCAGTCATTTCAGAAGCTCGGAAGGCTCAAAATACTCACTTTACAATCAGCTTTTTGAAAGCAAAAACGGACTGACAACACAGCCGAGCACTTGCACGGTATACGGCGGCAAAACAGGCTACACGGATGAAGCAAACCGCTGTCTTATGTCATACGCAAAGACAAAAGACGGCAAGGAATACATCCTTGTAACGCTGGGCGCAGAATCCATTGCAAAGAGAAACGAAGATCAGCTTTACATCTACAACAAATATATCAAATAAGCATACGACCCGTCGGAGCACATCCGACGGGTCGCTTTTTATTTCTTAGCCTCAAATCCGTGTATGAAGCTGTTCTCTCCTATTTCCGCTGAGCAGATGTCTCCGCCTATCACCTTGTTTCTGTAAACGAGCACGTTGGCATACACCTTTCCCTCGTATCCCTCGTAATTCTTCACCTCAAATGTATATCTTGTGATCCTTTTATTCTTATATTTTGAAAGATCAAGTCCCTGTGCTCTCTGTATCTCATTGTATCCTGCAAATATCTTGTCGAAGCAGTCAGGTATAGTGACCTCGGCGCTCTCACAATGCGAGCCGTCCGTCTGCCAGCCAAACTGCGCAAGGAACGCAGATGCATCCGACGCATTCTTTATCTTATCGTAGCTGTAGCTTTCAGATGCGGTCGCACCCGTCATTATGCTCCCATCCGAAATATAGCTTGGAACAAATGCGATAAGCGCGATAAGACCTGCAAGCGCCACGCATATCACGCCGAAAAATTTTATGGTGGTTGCGCGTACGGAATAAATAAACATATAAAAATCCTCCCGAATATAATCTTTACTGCAATTATATTTTAACGGGAGGAAATTTATGAGCGATAAGTGCTATCTGTATAATGATTTTTCCGAGATATCCTGTCATATGTTCTGCGCGGTCTGTGTGAGCTTACGCTGTGAGTCAGCGCAACAAGGATATATGTAGCAAGCACAGACGAGCCGCCATATGACACAAACGGCAATGTTATACCTACAACAGGTACCATGGCAAGGCACATGCCTATGTTTTCGGCAGACTGAACTATGATTATAGCCGCCACACCGACGCATATATGAGATCCCATATCCTTGCCGCATCGGTATGCTATCATAAATATGCGGACAGTCATGACAACAAGCACGAGTATGACGAAAACTCCCATGAAAAATCCGAATTTTTCGCAAACAGTGGAATATATGAAATCGGTATGCGATGCTCCGTTAAGCACATAATCTCCGTCGTTTGAAAATCCTATTCCGAAAAATCCGCCGTTTTCTATGCACCTCTTAGACAAGAGAGCCTGCTGACCCTTGCCGAGCGGATCAAGCTCGGGATTAAATCCGACGATTATCCTCTCTTTTTGGTAATCAGCAAGGAAATATATCCAAAGTGTAGGAAAGATCATCATAAGCAGAGCGGCACCGCCGAGCAGATACCAAAGGCTGAGTCCTGCGCAAAAAAGCATTATGAGCAAAAATCCCATATACACCAGCGCAACTCCGAGATCTCCCGATAAAAGTATCATTCCGACTACCAAAGCCGCATGTATTCCGAGAAACAAAAGATTTTTCGGTTTATTGATACCGTCACCTACAATGGAAATATGCTTTGCAAACGAACAGACCAATGCGATCTTTACAAACTCGGAGGGCTGTATCATTATGTTTATAAACGGGATATTGAGCCATGACCTGTTAGATGTTTCAATATTGACGCCCGAGCTTCCGAACACGAGAGTAACGCCAAGCAATGCGACGGACGCGACCACAAAAAATATCCACAGCTTATTTATTATAAGGTGATATTCTATATTGGATATGATAAGGGTAAATACTATACCTGCCACTGTCATGGCGGACTGCATGATAAGTGTCCTCGGACCTACATCCCCCATGCCCGCAATGGTGACTATGCTTATAAGAGAAAGGAGAGTCGTGCATGAAAAGAGTACGGGGTCAAGATGCTTTATGCAGTCAACGATGTATTTTTTTATCCGTATCACACATTCTCCCTCCTTTAATAATTTTTTGTGTATAAAATGGGAGGAGAACTTCTCCTCCCATTAAGCCATGATCAATACTGTCTGCCCCAAACGACCATATGCTTCGCCTTTTTGCCGCAGCATACGCACACGTCTGAAAGATGATCCTCAACAAAGGGGATGCAACGCGACTTAACGCCGCCTGTTTCATCCTTTATCTTTTCCTCACACGCAACATCTCCGCACCACATAGCCTTGATAAATCCGGGGCGGTTCTCTGCACAGTCAAGGAATTCTTCATATGTCCTTGCCTCACTGGTCTTTTCTGCAAGGTTCTTTCTTGCTCTGTCAACAAGCTCGTCATGAACGAATGTGAGCATCTTCTCAACTTCAGCTTCAAGGTCGGCTATAGCAACGAAATTCTTTTCTCTTGAAACGCGGCTTACGAGCACGCAATTGCCCGATTCAATATCGCGAGGTCCGATCTCAAGTCTTACCGGAACGCCCTTCATCTCATACTGGCTGTACTTCCAGCCTGCAGACTGATCGGAATCGTCAAGCTTAACTCTGATGCCTCTTGCCTCAAGACGCTCCTTAAGCTCATTAGCCTTTTCAAGCACGCCCTCCTTATGCTGTGCAACAGGGATTATTACGACCTGGATAGGTGCGATGGCAGGAGGAAGGATAAGTCCGTTATCATCGCCGTGAGCCATGATTATAGCACCGATCATTCTCGTGGAAACTCCCCATGAGGTCTGATGCGGATATGTCACCTTATTATCTCTGCCTGTAAACTTTATATCGAATGCCTTTGCAAATCCATCACCGAAATAATGCGATGTACCGCCCTGAAGTGCAACGCCGTTATGCATCATAGGCTCGATCGTGTATGTTTCAACTGCGCCTGCAAACTTCTCCTTGTCTGTCTTCTGACCTGTGATAGCAGGAATAGCAAGACAATTGAGATAGAACTCCTCATATATGCCGAGCATCTTGAGGGTCTCCTCTCTCGCCTCTGCCTCTGTTTCATGCATCGTGTGACCCTCCTGCCACAAAAACTCCGATGTGCGGAGGAAGGGGCGAGTGGTCTTTTCCCAACGAACTACGTTTACCCACTGATTGTAGAGCTTGGGAAGATCGCGGTATGACTGTATAACATTTTTAAAATGCTCGCAAAATACAGTTTCGGATGTGGGGCGCACTATGAGTCTCTCGGAAAGCTGATTCTGACCTCCGATTGTAACTATTGCACATTCGGGAGCAAATCCTTCAACATGATCCTTTTCCTTTTGAAGCAGGCTCTCGGGGATGAACATGGGCATATAAACATTTTCGTGTCCCGTTTTCTTAAATCTCGCGTCAAGCTCTCTCTGTATATTTTCCCAGATGGCATATCCGTAAGGGCGTATTATCATACAGCCCTTCACGCCCGAATAATCGGCAAGCTCGGCTTTTTTGACCACATCAGTATACCACTGTGCAAAATCCACGTCCATGGATGTTATCTGTTCGACCATTTTTTCTTTAGCCATTTTGTATCTCCTATTCAAAACAGAATTATTTACATTAATATTCATTTTATTATAAAACAAATATTGCCTTTTGTCAAGCAGTTATGATCAAATATTTGATGTATATCGCATCCGTTCGTTAAATTGCACATTAAAAAAACAAATATTGCCGTTTTTTAAACAAAAAGTAACGAAATTTTAAAATTTCGTCCAAAGCTATTGTATATTTTCCGAAAATGCGTTAGAATATATAATTGGAATAGAACGGGTAGTTCTAATTCGCGTATATTTTATAAAAATTTTAAATAAACGGAGGACATTAACATGTCAGTAAAAGTTGCCATTAACGGCTTCGGCCGTATCGGTCGTCTTGCTTTCCGCCAGATGTTCGGCGCAGAAGGATATGAAATCGTTGCAATCAACGACCTTACCAGCCCCAAGATGCTTGCTCACCTTCTCAAGTATGACACAGCACAGGGTAACTACGTTGCTCTCGGTCACACAGTTGAATCCAACGATGAAGAGGGTACCATCACAGTTGACGGTAAGACACTCAAGATCTACGCTGAAAAGAACGCTGCAGATTGCCCTTGGGGCGAGCTTGGTGTTGACGTAGTTCTCGAATGCACAGGCTTCTACACATCCAAGGAAAAGTCCATGGCACACATCAACGCAGGTGCAAAGAAGGTAGTTATCTCTGCTCCTGCAGGAAACGATCTTAAGACTATCGTTTTCAACGTTAACAACGAAACTCTTACAGCTGAAGACCAGATCATCTCTGCTGCATCCTGCACAACAAACTGCCTCGCTCCTATGGCTAAGGCTCTTAACGACTACGCTCCCATCCAGTCCGGTATCATGACAACAGTTCATGCTTACACAGGCGACCAGATGATCCTCGACGGTCCTCACAGAAAGGGTGACCTCAGAAGAGCACGCGCAGGCGCACAGAACATCGTTCCTAACTCCACAGGTGCTGCTAAGGCTATCGGTCTTGTTATCCCCGAGCTCAACGGCAAGCTCATCGGCTCCGCTCAGAGAGTTCCTA
>CAZVUD010000049.1:0-6473 GCA_964629615.1 uncultured Clostridium sp.
TAAAGAAAAAAGGTCTGACACTTATCGTATCAAACCTATGCTTTTTAAATGGCGGAGAAAGAGGGATTCGAACCCTCGTGTGCGTTAGCACAAACTGATTTCGAGTCAGCCCCGTTATGACCACTTCGATATCTCTCCGTATTATTATTTTCTCAACTTTAACATTATATCATACCTCAGGAGAAAAATCAAGAGGTAAATTCAAAAAATCTCAAATTCTGAAAACAAATGCGCACCGCGCAGGTGTTTTTAAGCAACAGCTGCGCGGTGATACGCATATATGCGCCGGACATAATAAGAGCCACAGCGTGAAAATATTTCCTTATCTGTTACATCGCATCAGATATAAACTCAAGTATATCCTTTACGACCTCATCGCGGCATTTATCATTAAGTATCTCGTGCCTTGCGCCGCCATAGAGCTTTACGTAGGAATCTGCATGCACGCGATCAAGCTTTATCTTTATCTCAAGTATGCCCTTGGAATAATTGCCGACAGGGTCATCTGTTCCCGAAACCAGCAATATAGGCATGCTCTTGCTTATGCCGTTATACCACGCCTTGGAATTGGCGTATTTGTTCAATTTTATAAGGTCCTTCATAGCACTTACCGTAAATTTGAAATTACAGTATTTGTCGCCTCTGAACTTTTCCCTCACGCTTTCATCAGACGAGAGCCAGGACGCGGAGCTTTTATGCTCATCGTCCGAAAATCTCTTATTATACGAGCCGAAAGCCATTTTATCAAGCGCGCGCGACACATGCTTACCGCCGCGGAAGAAGGATATTACCGAAGCCACGGCTATTCCGAGATCTGCCGCGCGATTCTTGCCGCCCGTACCCATGATAATGAGCTTATCGGGAGAAACATATTTCTGAGCAGCTATACGTGCGATAAAAGATCCCATGCTGTGACCCATAAGATAATAAGGAAGATCGGGATACCTTGCGCGTATATTTTCAGCAAACACAGCCACATCGCGACAAAGAAGATCGTATCCGTTCTTTTTTGCTATATAGCCGAGCTCTCCCTCATTTGCGGTATGCCCGTGACCGAGATTATCATATCCGCAGGCAATATATCCATTCTCGGCAATTTCTGTCATAAAGCTCTCATACCGTGCTATGTGCTCTGTCATTCCGTGTACAACATGATATATTCCGCGTATTTCGCCGTTTGGCACATATGCAACTCCGCTAAGCGTGTGGATATTGTCGCTTGACGGTACAAGTATCTCGTGTTTCGTATAATTCATAAGTCGCTCCTTTTATCTCTATGTTATATAAGACTTAAAATTAAAAGATCAACGTAAATACAGGCTATCACATACGTTGATCTTTTTCCTTAATGTCATCATTATTTTTCGGGCGGTGCTTTCTCTCGCTCTTTACGTGCTTGTACCGTCCTTTTCCCATGCGCCTTGCACATCTTTGCTTCTTGTGCTTTTCGTGTGATTCCACGCCCTTATTAAGTATCGTGCGTCCCCACTTCTTTATCGCAAGAGTTATCGATATGCATATGACCATGAACGGCGAAAACGGACCGAGCCAAAATGCCCACATAACGCTGGCTATCCAGAAAGCCCAATTAAATCGGAATATGGCATACAGGATGTATCCCATCCATATTGGAAATGACACAACTGCTATGACACAAAAAAGCAAGAGTAAGGTCTGCCAATTCTTGCATTCATTCCATACCCATTTTATAAAATCTATTCCTTTGTCTATAAGCTTTTTTATAAAGGATCTAAATTTCATCTCAGCGCTTTCTTCCGTTATTTTTAAACATAGTTATGTATGTTATTATTCTACTATATTTTTAGACAAAAGTCAATAATTTTATTAATATTTTTTATGAAATCTTTGTGTAAAAGCACATCACCTGAAATTCACAAAAAATGGGGCGGCACTGCAACATTTGTGTGCAAAATCGGGGCGGTTGAGAGAAAAGTGCAATATTTGTCCATAAATTCATTATATATGACTTGATATTTCACAGGAAATTATGTATACTTAAATAAAGAGATAACGGTTATATTTTTCACCGTTACATGCTTGTATCTTAAACGCCGCAAAGGACGGCGTCAATAATATTTTCGGAGGATAAAGCAATGGCTGTTACAGACTTGGATGCTTACAAAACAAATCAAGAAAAGACCGAGATCGATACAAATAAAAAAGTAAAGATCGGTATTATAGGTACGGGTTGGATCGCAGGCGCTCACATGCAGAGCTACCTTACCATGCCCGACGTTGAGATCGTTGCACTTGCAGATCTCGTTCCCGGCAAAGCAGAGGCGTTTGCAAAGGACTTCGGTCTTGAGGGATGCCACATATATTTGAGCGATGAGGAATTGCTTGCAAATGAAAATGACCTTGATGGTGTGAGCATCTGCACCTACAACTGCCAGCATGCCGCATGCGCCATCCATGCCCTGAACGCAGGCGTAAACGTAATGCTTGAAAAACCCTTCACGGTAACTCTTGATGAGGCTATAGAGGTAATGCGTGCAGAAAAGGCTTCGGGCAAGATACTCACGATAGGCTTCCAGCCCAGAATGAGCGAAAACATGCAGATGATAAAGAAGATAGTTGACTCGGGCGAGCTTGGTAAGGTTTACTACCTGCAGGCAGGCGGCGGTCGCCGCAGAGGTATTCCCACACCCTTCGGAACATCCTTTATCGCAGAGGAAACAGGTGGTATCGGTGCTGTGGGTGATATCGGATCCTACTCTCTTGACATGCTCATGGGCGCTATCGGATATCCCAAGCCCCTGACTGTAACAGGATACACATCAAGCTATTTCGGAAAGGACCCCAACTTCTATCCAGGTCACCCCGAATATGCAGAAGCCTTCGGTGTTGACGATTTCGCAGCAGGATTTGTTCGTCTTGAGGGCGACATAGTTCTCGACTTCCGCATCTCATGGGCTATGCACATGGACACATGCGGCGACGCGCTTATCCTCGGAACAAAGGGCGGTCTGCGCATTCCTTCAACCGATTGCTGGAACGGCGAGTTTGACACTCCCCTTACCATCTACAAGACGATCGGCGACGAGCCTCTCCAGTATCAGGTTCCCATGAAGCCCACGAGCGATCTCTTCACAAAGAAGCTCAGATCCTTCGTTGACGCTATCAAGACAGGCGGAAAGGCAACTGTTCCTTCAAGCGAGATAGTATACAACCAGGTCATCATCGACGGTATCGTTCGCTCGGCTAAGCTCGGAAAAGAGATCGAGATCAACATCCCCGAGGTTTGATAAAAATCTAAATACACATAAAACAGAACGAATATCTCATTTATTTTGAGATATTCGTTCTGTTTTTATTAAAATATCAAATTAACTGCAAAATACCTATTGCATTTTTATCAAAGCTTTGATATAATGTGTATTGCAATTATTTTTTTGGAGATATATAATGGATCACAATTATTTTACACTAATAATATCTGTACTTATGTTTGGTGTGCAATTCTGGCTCAGCGACATATACCAAAAGGAGAGCGGAACATCACGCGTATCGGTCTTTGTATTCAATTTTCTCTGTGCCGTTGCAGGTGCAATATGCCTTTGCGTGATAAACGGATTTGACCTTTACCTTGCCCCGTTTACATGCATTATCGCAATAATATCTGCAGTAAACTCTGTGCTTTGCAATATCTGCACTCTGCGCTCGCTTGAAAAGGTAAATCTCTCAAAATACTCTCTGTATTCCATGCTCGGCGGCATGCTTTTGCCGTTTGCGGTTGGTATGATCTTTTATCATGAAAGCATAACGCTTGCAAAGATACTCTGCACGCTGTTCATAATAGTTGCTCTTGCCCTTACTGTTGAGAAAAAAGGCAAAAAGAGCGGCGGAGAGATATATTACATAGGTGTGTTCATATTCAACGGAATGTCGGGCGTTCTCTCCAAGATACACACAGACGCCATGGCAAACGAAGGCATCAACACATCAAGCTCTGCAGGATATTCAATCTGGTTTGCAATATTTACCGCGCTCATATCGCTCGCTGCCATAGTCATCCTCCACAAGGAATTCAAAATGCCGAGTGTCAAGACCATACTGCTCGGGCTTGGCAACGGCGCACTCAACAAGGTTGCAAACTTCCTGCTCCTTATAGCGCTCACCACTCTCCCTGCGACAGTTCAATATCCCTTTGTCACGGGAGGCATCATCATAATCTCGACCTTTATAGCTGTGCTGACAAAGCAAAAGCCCTCAAAGAAGGAATTTATATCAGTCGCGCTTTCATTTATCGGCATATTGCTCCTTGTGTGCATACCGATCTAAAAGCATAAAGCAAAAATATCATGGCAGTCGTTACAGACCGCCATGATATTTTTTATGCGCCGAATATATATCAAGCTTTGAAGTGAGATAATACATCCTCCCAACGCACCTTCATTTCTTCACTGTCAATGACAGGCTCAAAGCCTGCATTGATGTAGGTCTTTATAGCCGCAAGTCGGAAATCATCCGTTGTCAGCGTGATGCTTTCACATCCGCGCTCTGATAAAAGCTTTACAGCATATGCTGTCATGGCATTACCCACGCCGATTCCTCGGCATTTCGGCAATGCGGCGACCATATGCACATATCCTTCTCTGTTTGGGCGCACCATAGCCACAAATGTAGCCACTCTCTCGCCGCCGCAGGATACAAAAAACAGATCGTTTTTCGTGTCAAGGTGAGGATAATCTCTTATAGCCTCATAAAACCAGTGCATTTCCTTGTCAGGCAAAAGCCCGTATGAACAAATATTCAACCAATCCTGCACCTCGCGCTCATCTCCGCTGAATTGCGAAAATGTATATCCAAGCGGAAGCTCTGTAACACTTTCTCTGTGCACGACAGGCGTCATAATCATTTTCAGCTGATCCATAGGCTGTTGTCCTATCAGATCTCCATATCAATGATCCACGGCAGGTGGTCTGATGTTACGAGCGCTCTGAATTCCGTAACAGGAACATAGCTGAGAACTCTCGTATTAAGAACGAATACGTGGTCTATGGAGTTGGGGTTCTGGATCTCCTCCAGCTTCTTGTATGTATATTCCTCTGTTGTGGGATCATAGGTAGCATATCCGCCGTAATAGCCTATATGCGTGTACTTTTCCGCAACCTCGCTTGCAGGGCGCATAGCCTCGGAAAGAGCCTGATATGCAGCGCCGTCTGTGCGGCTGTTAAGATCTCCGCCGAAAACTACGGGAATATCGGCATATGCTTTATTGGAGCTTCTTATCTCATCGATAAGATCTATGATTATCTTGGCATTTTCAAGGCGAACAGCGTTTGCCTCATCAGCAGTAAGCTCGGGAGCATTGTACATGAAATGTGCATTTACTACAAGAGAGAGCTTCCCTGACTTCTTGTCCAAAAATATAGCCCAGGTATAGGACTTTGTATTGCCGTTGTTGCCGACAACTTCCTTGCCGTCTACAGTTACCTTTGAGGGGAAGAGCTTTCCGCCGCACTTAACCACTCTCAAGCGGTCTGAGCGGTAGAACATAGCCTCGCAGTTTATTCCTTCGGGGTACAAAAATCCGGACGCGCTAACTGTGACCTCGCTGTAGCCGTACTTTGTAAGCAGCTTTTTAGAGCCGTTTCTGTGTTTTGCATCAAATTCCTGTGTGCAGATGACATCGGGAGCCTGGTCATTTATCATGGCAGCCTGCTGACCGAGTCTGTCGGGAACGGAATCCATTCTTCCGTATCCGTACACATTATAATACATTACTCTGAGTTGTGCTGTCTTTTCCGTAGTGGTCTCCTCCTCGGTTTCTGTTTCGCTCTCACTTTCGGATTCGCTTTCAGACGGAGCTTCGCTCACGGATTCAACGGGAGTGTCGCTCTCTGTTTCGGTATCTGTTTCCTTTTCGCTGTCTGATGTGCAGGATGCAAGAAGCAAAAGAGCAACAGGCAGGCAAAGAAAACATAAGATCTTTTTAAAGTTCATTTTACTTTCCCCCTTTAAATTGGTTTGATACATTATATAGAATAACACATAAATGAGATTTTGTCAATGCAAATTTTGTTTTATTTGCGCATAAAAATTCAGATAAAAATATAAATATTTTTAACAATTAATGCTCATATACTTGACAAAGCAATACGATAGTGATAAAATTAACTCATACAGGAAACTGCGATCAACAATTTTAGGGAGGCATATCATGAAGATATTCAAAAAGGCGTTTCCGATCTTGCTGGCATTGTCTATGATGACAACAGTCCTTGCAGGATGCGATCAAGAGGCTTTCAGAGGTGTCCAAGGTGAAAAGGGTGACATCGGTGAACAAGGTCCTCAGGGCGAAAAAGGCGACAAGGGTGACATCGGTGAGCAAGGTCCGGAGGGTGAAAAGGGCGACAAGGGTGACACAGGTGAGCAAGGTCCGGAGGGTGAAAAGGGCGACAAGGGTGACACAGGTGAACAAGGTCCCCAGGGCGATAAAGGCGACAAGG
>CAZVUD010000049.1:6573-8513 GCA_964629615.1 uncultured Clostridium sp.
ACAAGGGTGACACAGGTGAACAAGGTCCCCAGGGCGATAAAGGCGACAAGGGTGACACAGGTGAACAAGGTCCCCAGGGCGATAAAGGCGACAAGGGTGATAAAGGTGACACAGGCGTTGGCATAAAGAGAGTTTTCTTTAACGCTGACGGCACCTTATCCATAGAAATGACAGACGGAACTATCAAGACATTGGAGATCCCGTCCACAGATTGCAAGCACAAATACGGCGAATGGACACAGCAGCTTGAAGCTACCTGCACATGCGCAGGCTATTCTTCCCGCGTATGCTCCATTTGCGGCGACACAGAATATGATATTCAAAAGCCGACAGAGCACAAGCTCGACAAAGAGCCTCTCGTTGTAATGGAATACAAGGACTCAGGCAAGAGCTTCGGCATTTATTTCTGCTCTGAGTGCAATGCACTTATAAAGCAGGATATCAACGCGTCAGAGGGCTTGGATTATAATCTGAGCGACAGCATGAATTCCTACAAGCTCGTAGGAATCGGAAGCTGCACTGACAAAGACATAATCATACCCGAAACTTACAACGGTCTTCCCGTTACCGAGATAGGTGAAAAGGCATTCTACGGATGCGAGACCATAACATCCGTATACATTCCCGAATGCGTTATCTCCATAGGAAACAAGGCATTTTCAGATTGCAAGAATCTTGAGAGCGTTGACATGCATGACAACGTAGATCTGGGTCAGGACGTATTCCGCGGAAGTATCACGGTCATCATATCGACCCGTCATAATGTTAATTTTGTTTCTGCGAAGGACTCATCCTGCAGTGAGGCAGGAAATATCGAGCATTATCTCTGCTCGGATTGCGGACAGTGCTTTGCCGATGCAGAATGCAAGGAGCGTCTGTATGACGTAAGCATTCCTCCCAAGCATTCATTTGTTTCTGGCGTTTGCAACAAGTGCGGAACTGTTGAAAACTCAGTTCTTATAGCTCACATCGATTCCGTCGGACATCTCGGCAAGTTCGCTCTCGGAACGCTTGAAAGCGCTATTGGATTGCCCGAGAAGATCAGAGTACAGACGGCGGACGGCAATTATCATATGCTCTCTGTTTTGTGGGATATGAGCGGATACAATAAGGCTAAGGTGGGTAACTACACCGTTCGCGGCGTTATTCAGGCAGGCGAGCTTCATTTTACCGACGGACTGTCTGCAAATATTGAGGCAACGCTTGAAGTAACAGATCTTATGAAAGGAACTGCCGATATCGTATTTATTCTGGATACATCGGGTTCAATGGGCAGTGAGATCAACACGGTAAAGTCAAATATAAACACATTTGCCCAGAAGATCGAGGATGCAGGTGTTTCAGTGCGCTGGAGTCTTGTAACATTCAGTGATTTCACATGCTCATCATCCACTGAAGAGCAGACACAGATAATCAAGAACGGTGCTTCCAATTGGTACACCTCTGCATCGGAATGCAAGAATGCGATATCAAGTATCACCTTGGCAAGCGGTGGAGATACTGAGGAAACTGCAATTGACGGTCTGCTTATGGCAAACACACTTGACAACCGAAAGGATGCGCGCGTATTCTACATCCTTCTTACCGATGCGACCTTCAAGGTAGACAATCACTACGGCGTTTCAAGCATGAGCCAGACTGTTCAGATACTTGATGACAACAATGTCAATGTCAGTGTTATTACATCGACATCTTGCTACTCCGACTACTCGCAGCTGACCGATACAACAGGCGGTATCCTTGCAAATATTACAGGCAACTTTGCAAATACATTGTTTGAAAAGCTTATCCCGATAATTTACGAGGATGTTATAGCATAAAAATTTAAGCCAAATGAGATGTTTGTTACAACATATATCTCATTTGGCTTTTTTCACGCTTTTTTACGCTTTTTTGAAAAAAAGCTTGGCTTCTTCCGCTTTTTTGAAAAAAAGCTTGGC
>CAZVUD010000050.1:0-8472 GCA_964629615.1 uncultured Clostridium sp.
AGGCTAATTCTGGTCTGAGTGACAAGACTTGAACTTGCGGCCTCTACCACCCCAAGGTAGCGCGCTACCAGCTGCGCCACACCCAGATCGCCGTCGCTTTGACGACTTGATTATTATACCACAGTCATTCGATTTTGTCAATAGCTTTTTTAAAAAAATCGCTAAAATCGGCAAGTTTCTTTTTTCACAAAGATAGGCTGTTTTTTACACATTTTTGCGTCGAGAGCTACACGGCGATGATGAGCATCTCAAGTGTCGGCTCTGCTCAATTAAACTTATCGCTATGCTCTGCAAAAAAATCATAATACACCTTTACAGAATCAAGCTCTGTCCATTTTCTTTCCACAGGCGGTGTCTCGTCTATATTATATATATGTGCGCCTTTAAGTGACAGCAAAAAAGGCGAATGTGTTGAGATAATGAACTGACATCCGAAATTTCTTGTTGAATCCTCAATAAAATATTTTAATTGCAATTGATTTTGAGGGGAAAGGCTGTTTTCCGGCTCATCCAAAACGTACAGGGCATTTTCCGCGATCGAGTCAACAAAATATGACAATGCACTTTCGCCGTTTGATCTTTCGACAATATTTCGCGCTCCCCAAATTTTTAAAAATTCATTGACAAAATGCCTCTGTAATGTTAGAATTAATATAGCATACATACGGTATGAAAAAGCAACGAGGCGGGAGCGTTAAGAATAGATTCGGGTGATCTGAAAGTCAACCGATCCACGCAAACGCCAATACTATTTGTACCGCCGCACAGCGGCGGAATGGAGAAGGATATGAGAAATGCGCAGCTTGCGGATCTGATAAGACCGAAGAATATAGATGAGATAGTCGGGCAGGGACATTTGTTTGGCAAAAACGGGGTGATCCGTCGAATGCTTGATAGCGGCAGGATAACCAACATGATCTTTTTCGGACCTCCCGGTACGGGAAAGACCACGGCGGCTTCTGTTATCGCACAGGCGTCGGGAATGGCTTTTTACAAGCTGAATGCCACGAGTGCTACGACATCCGATGTTAAGGAGGTCTTGGCACAGAGCTCCAACATGTTCGGCGCAAACGGCACATTACTGTACATAGACGAGATACAGTATTTCAACCGCAAGCAGCAGCAGACGCTTCTTGAATACATTGAGGACGGAAGAGTAACGCTTATCGCATCCACTACGGAAAATCCGCATTTTTATGTATACAATGCAATAATATCGCGATCGTCACTGTTTGAGTTCAAGCCCGTCGGGGATATTGAGGGATCAAGGATGGTATTCCGTGCGCTGGAATATCTGAATTCCGAAAACGGCACGCAAAAGACAGTCAGTGAGGACACGGCAAGAAAGATAGTCACGCTGGCGTCAGGTGATGTGCGCCACTCCATAGTTCTTTTTGAAAATGCATATTTTGCGTCCGACGGCGAGATAACTATGGATGATGTGATGCAATTTGCATACGGAACGGGCAATTTTTCCGACGATGTTCATTACGATCTGCTCGGCTGTCTGCAAAAATCCATACGCGGATCTGACCCCGATGCGGCAGCCTTTTATGTTGCCAAAATGCTGCAGAGAGGGGATATAATATCCCTGTGCCGCAGACTTCAGGTAATAGCGGCAGAGGACATAGGGCTTGCATACCCACAGGCTATACCGATAGTATATGCTTGCTGTCAGTCGGCACGCGAGCTTGGTATGCCCGAGGCAAGGATACCGCTTGGCGATGCGGCTATATTGCTTGCCACGGCGCCGAAATCCAATTCGGCTCATATTGCGGTCGATGCGGCTATGACAGATGTTGAGGCAGGTCGCGGAGAGAGCATACCCGTTCATTTGCAAAGTCCGCTGTTTAAGGGATATAAATACCCACATGATTATCCGAACAGATACGTAAAACAGCAATACATGCCAAACGATCTTAAGGACAAGCGGTATTACTATTTTGCCGACAACAAAAACGAGCGCGCGGCAAAGGAATATTGGGAGAGAATAAAGGAAACAAAGCTTTGATGCTTGCTCCAAATGACATATTACAGGTCTTTCCGCTCTGACGAGAATTTCTCGGCAGAGCGGAATTTTTTATATTTATAACAAAACGTAAACATTTTCTAAAACATTTTAAAACAAAGCCATGGTATAATCAAGGCACAAAATGAAAGAGAGGCATGAGATAATGGATAACAACAAGAAGATCGAGAGGATACGCGCACAGTATACAGAAAAGCAGGTAAGCGAGCTTGACACATTGATCCGTCTGGATGCAAAGGTAAAGCGCCCTGCAAATATGTTTGCATACATTTTCGGAAGTATTGGAGCTGTAGTTATGGGATGCGGCATGAGCCTTATAATGACAGATATCGGATCTGTCGTTGGAATAGGAAACACGATGACGGTCGGTATAACGGTAGGCATATGCGGAATGGCTATGGCACTTATAAATTATCCTATATACAAGGGAATATTGAGCTCACGCAAGAAAAAATACGCGCCTGAGATAATAGAGCTCAGCGACAAGATGATAGATAAAGAATAAGAAGGGGAATTACATGAACGCCATAGAAATAAGAGATCTGTCAAAGAGCTTCCGCGGCATGTACGCGGTGGATCATCTTAATATGACAGTTCCCGTTGGAGCAATATACGGCTTTATCGGGGAGAACGGAAGCGGAAAATCCACTACAGAAAAGCTCATATGCGGTCATCTCGTGTCTGACGGAGGCGAGATAAAGCTGTTCGGAAGAGAGCACACAGATGCCGCTGTCAGAGCAAGGGTAGGCGCTCTTATAGAAAATGCAGGCTGCTTTCCCGGCTCAAGTGTGTATCAGAATCTCATGATGCAGTGCATAAACCTCGGCATAAAGGACCCTGATGCAGAGATAATGCGCGTGCTTGAGATAGTGCGCATGGAGGACAGCGCGCACATCAAATTCAAGAGCTGTTCTCTCGGAATGAAGCAGAGGATAGGAATAGCAATGGCGCTTTTGGGCGATCCTGCATTGCTTATCCTTGATGAGCCCATAAACGGACTGGATACTGACGGTATGCGCCTTATGAGGGAGATACTGACGGACATTACACAAAAATACGGCTGTACTGTTCTTATATCATCCCATGTTCTGGGTGAGCTTGAAAAGATAGCAACGCACTACGGCGTCATTCGCCGCGGAAGGCTCATAATGGAGATGTCCGCAAAGGAAATGGATGAGCGCGCGCAGATGTTCGTTTCGCTGAAGGTGAGGGATACCGACGCGGCACTTGCAGTGATACGTGAAAAATATAATGATGCAAGAATATATGACGGTCAGATACGTGTATATGATACGGATGATACAAAGGGTATAGTTGATATGCTCATGAAAAACGGCATGGCAGTGAGCGAGATAAAGAAAAACAAGATAGGTCTTGAGGAATATTACATCGAGCTTATGTCAAAGGAAGGAGATATATAAAATGCAGACGAATAATATAGAATTTACATCTCCGAGCTTTGGCAAGAGGATAAAGGGCATGCTTGGTGTGGATCTGTACAGACTTTTCCATACACCGCTGTTTTACATATTTTTAGCCATTGCCGCCATAATTCCTGCGATGGTGTCGGCTATGACCATGATGCCCGGGCAGAACGGCGAGATGGCACAGCCCATGTATTCAAATGTATGGCAGATCATCGCAGCCAAGGAATCGCTTTATGTCATAAGAGGCATTGAGGATTATGCCAACATGAATATGGTGTTCATATTCGGCGGAATAATGGTGTCGATATTTATAGGTCATGATTACAGCTCGGGATATGTAAAGCAGCTCTTCACGACGCATGCAAAAAAGCAGGACTACATGATATCAAAGAGTATCGTATGTGCTTTTGCAATGATGTGCATGTGCCTGACATATCTGATAGGCGGAACTGTCGGCGGACTTATTGCAGGATATGAAACAGATGTTAATGTGCTCTCTCTTATCCTTGCGATCCTCGGCAAGATGGTTATGAGCATCGGCTGGGCAAGCCTTTATACATTTCTCAATGTTATATTCCGCAGATATTTCGGAATATCCATCTGCTCAAGCTTTTTCTTCGGAACAGGCATACTTATAATAGGTGCGGCGGCAATAGTTGAGAGCCTCTCGCTTCCTACATATTTCCTGAATATATTTTTGTACGGTGCGTCTGTAAACGCTTGCCTCACATCCAATATATTCTCATTGCTCATATGCATTGCGGTGTCGCTGTTATGGGCAGTCATATATAATCTTCTCGGAACAAGGATACTGTCGCACAGCGATGTGTATTGATGAAAGGAATACTTATGAACGCAGTTGAAATAAAGGGGCTTGCGAAAAGCTTCGGTGTAAAGCAAGCCGTTGCGGGACTTGATATGACGGTTCCGATGGGATCGATATACGGATTTATCGGCGAGAACGGAAGCGGAAAATCCACGACCGAAAAAATGATATGCGGTCTTATACCTAAGGACGGCGGCAGTATAAAATTATACGGACGCGACATGACAGACGAGATAGTCAGGAGCAATATTGGTGTGCTCATAGAGGCGCCCGGCTGCTACGGTGAGCTCAGCGTATTTGACAACATGATGATACAGGCAAAAAATCTCTCGCTTGAAAATGCGGAGAGGGAAGTGATACGCGTGCTCAAGACCGTTAGGATGGAGGGCGCGGCATCCAATAAATATAAGAATTGTTCACTTGGCATGAAGCAGCGAGTAGGTATTGCAATGGCACTGCTTGGTGACCCCTTGCTCCTTGTGCTTGACGAGCCCATGAACGGTCTTGACGCCGACGGAATGAGGATCATGCGTGACGTGTTCCTTGATATAGTACGCGACGGGAAAAGAAGTGTTATCATTTCATCCCACCTTTTGCCAGAGCTTCAAAAGATAGCCACTCACTACGGCATAATACGTCACGGCAGAATGATACGTGAGATGACGCAGGCTGAGCTTGATGCCGATTGCCGCACATATGTTGCTCTTAAAAGCGATGAGATGAGCAGAACTAAGCTGCTTCTCGGCATAAAGTATTCCCGTGTAGAGGAGGATGAGCTTGGCTACATACGTGTGTATGATCTCGTGTCGTCCGAGGATGTTGTCAGATATCTGTATGAAAGCGGTATATGTGTGAGTGAGGTGTTTGAGGACAAGATAGGACTTGAAGAATATTATACCGATCTCATGGCAGGAGGTGCAAGATGAACAATGAAATGCTGAAAGGGCTTAAGAAAAAAAGCATGACGCGCGGCATGATCGCGGCGGATGCTTACAGAATAAAAAGGTCGCGCGTGTTCTATATACTTATCGCGTGTGCTCTTATAGCCCCGATACTTATGACGGTCATGATGAGCATGATGGATGGCTCTGTTTCGGTGGATCCGCAGACTGGTGTTGAAACTGTCATGAGAGGACCTGAAAACGCATGGCAGAATATCGGCACACTGCCCGGCGGCGAAAATATGGGCTCGTCTGAGATATTTGCCATGTGCAATATAAATATGGTCTTTATGGGAGCTTGCGTTTTTGTATGTATATTCATATGCAATGACTTCAGAAGCGGATATTCCAAAAATCTTTTTACCGTTCGTGTCAAAAAGGGAAATTACGTGCTCTCAAAGATACTTATGGGAAGCATATGCGGCGCTTTGATGCTTATATTCTATCTTATCGGATCTGTCATCGGCGGTCTTATATCAGGTGTATCGTTTGATCTTTTCGGACTGTCGTATGTGAATATCATCATGTGCATGCTGGCAAAAATATGTCTTGTGCCCATGTTCGTTTCCTTGTTCGTGTTGGCAAGCGTTATAGCAAAGCAAAAGACATGGCTTGCGATATGTCTGTCGCTTGGATCAGGTATGCTTCTTTTTATGACGGTGTCTCTTGTGACTCCGCTCTCATCGACGGCATTAAATGTAATACTCTGTCTTGTCGGCGGAGGCGCATTTGCACTCGGATTTGGCGCTGTGTCAGCTGTTGTACTTAAAAAAAGCGCACTTGTATAAATATTTTTTAAAAAGTATAAATATAGTAAACAAAACATTAACATTTGTGTGGTACAATAATAAAATAATGAGGTATTATGCCGTTTTATTGGAGGATACAGACAGATGTTCAAAATACTTGTGCTTGAGGATGACAAAGAGCTTAACCGCTCGGTATGTGCTTATCTGAACAATGTTGGATATGATGCGTCGGGATGCCTGCGTGCTGACGATGCATACGATCTTATGTACAAAAACACGTTTGACCTTATAATATCCGATATAATGATGCCTGATATAGACGGATTTGAATTTGCAAATACCGTGCGGTCCTTAAATGAGGACATACCGATCATGTTTATGACCGCCAGAGATGATTTTGCTTCAAAGCAGAAGGGATTTCGGATAGGCGTTGACGATTATATGGTCAAGCCCATAGACCTCGATGAGATGGGACTTCGCATAGGCGCGCTCCTGCGCAGAGCGAGGATATCGGGCTCAAAGCGCATAGTGATCGGAGATTTCGTGATAGACGCCGATGAGAGAAGCGCAACGCTTGCAGGGGAGGAGATATCGCTTACAGCAAGAGAGTTTTCTATACTGTATAAGCTTTTGTCGTATCCCAAAAAGACATTTACACGTTCAAAGCTTATGGATGAATTCTGGGATGCCGATACAGATTCCTCACCGCGTACTGTTGATGTTTACATGACAAAGCTCAGATCCAAAATAGCAAATTGCAAGGATTTTGAGATAGTTACCGTTCACGGGCTCGGGTATAAGGCGGTGATACTTTGATAAAGCGTGATAACTTTAAGGTGGTACTTAGGCTGATAAGCCGATTTCTGCTTTTCTTTGTGATCGTGTCATTTGCCATATCCTGCTGTCTTATGCTGTTTTTGTCGGTGCTCTCACAAAATGCAGGCATCACATTTACAAGCGATAATATAGGAAATGCCGCCAAGATCACGATGCTTAATGTTATATTTATAAGCATCATGTTTACCGTGATAGACACATTAAGGCTGAGGTATACCGTAAATGATCCCGCAGAGCGGATAGTTGAGGCGGTGGATCGCATAATGCAGGGGGATTTTGATGTGCGTATACGCAGATCAGGCTCTTTTGCATCAGACGGCGTGTTTGCGGATATCATAGACAGCATAAACAAGATGGCAAACGAGCTTTCGGGAGTTGAGACCTTAAAAAATGATTTTGTGGCAAATGTATCGCACGAGATGAAAACTCCGCTTGCGGTAATACAGAATTATGCGAGATTGCTTCAAAATAAGGATATATCGGAGCAGTCGCGCAAGGAATATACCGATGCTATCATAAAGGCTACCGTGCGACTGTCGGACATGGTGACCAATATACTTAAGCTCAACAGACTTGAAAATCAAAATATAAATTCCAAGCCCGAAATATACGATCTCGGAGAGCAGCTGTGTGAATGCTTGCTCCAATATGAAAGTATATGGGATGTAAGAAGAATAGATATAGACAATGATATAGAGGACGGCGTTACCGTATGTGCGGACAGAGAGCTGCTTTCACTTGTATGGAACAATCTGCTTTCGAATGCATTTAAATTTACATGCGACGGCGGACGCGTCGGGGTAAGACTTAAGTGTGACGGCGAATATGCCACGGTCACGGTCAGCGATACTGGATGCGGAATGACCAAAGAGGTCGGAGAGCATATATTTGAAAAGTTTTATCAGGGCGACGGCTCGCGTGCCACTCAGGGAAACGGACTCGGGCTTGCGCTGGTAAAGCGTGTCGTTGATATGGTAGACGGTGAGATCGGCGTTGAGAGCGAGCTCTCAGTCGGATCTGAATTTACGGTAAGGATCAGGAGAGGTGACTATGGAGATCAAAAAGGTATTTAAGGCGTTGCTGTATCCGCCGCTTGCGATAATGATATTGCTAATTCCAATATCTGCGGTGTTTTGCACGTATTCTCTTATAAAGCTTGACTCAAGCTCACCTGTGGCGATCATAAGCTATTGCTTGTCCGCCTACACACTTACTGTGTGGTGCTTCAAGATACCGCGCGTAATAACATTTTGTAAAAATGTGAGAAATGAGAATAAATATGTAAGCCGATGGTTCAATGACGAGAGAATAAGAGTCAATGTCGGACTTTGGTGTTCGCTTGTCTGGAATTCTGCCTATGCAGCTCTCCAGCTCCTGCTCGGAATACGCTATTCGTCGCTTTGGTATTATTCGCTTGCGGTATATTATTTTTTGCTTGCTCTCATGCGGTCATTTCTTGTGCGACATTCCACAAGAAACAAGCCGGGTGAAAAGATGAGAGAGGAGCTTTTGCGTTACAGGATGTGCGGCGAGATGTTCCTTGTTATGAACATCGCTCTGTCGGTCATCGTATTTTACATGGTATTTCTCGGTCAGAGAGTCAAGCACCATGAGATCACTGCGATAATCATGGCAGCCTATACGTTTATAACCTTTACTGTGG
>CAZVUD010000051.1:0-348 GCA_964629615.1 uncultured Clostridium sp.
TTCAAAGAGAGTGAACTGAGAAAGATAGCCAATGCTCTCGGTTACGAACTGGTAGTCAAATTTATTGATACCGAAACGGGCGAAGAAATTTGATAAATAGAAAATCCCCTGAACTACAGCTTTGCGGTTCAGGGGATTGGAACATAGTCAATCGTCATATTTATGTTTTGGTACTCCGTTACGAGATTTCGTCGTGGGGTATTTGTTTGGCACTCTAATAATGATTTCGGATAGCTCGCAGTCGAGCGCTTCGCATATCAGATCGAGATGTTCCAAATTGACTCTTTCCGCGATTTCGTGATAGATTTCGTTTATAGTAGACGGTCTTATCCCGGTAGCGCGTGCAAG
>CAZVUD010000051.1:358-7835 GCA_964629615.1 uncultured Clostridium sp.
CGCCCAGCTTCTTGGACAATAGAATTCTAATCATAACCATGCTCCTTTCGTTAAATTCTAACAGGTTTTTGTGTTCCTTGCTTGGAATTGTTAGAAAATAACGAATTGCGTTATGGAAATGAAAACAGAAGAGCAAAATAATCGAGAGGAATAGCAAAAAAGACTGTTGAATACGACCAACAGTCTTTTTTGCAGTTATTCACTTTGCGGACAGAACGACAGCACAAAGAGTGTACCGACAACGGTAATAGCAACGCCAGGGCATACTATTTTTACTTTTGCGTGTTCGTCTTGTCCAATTTGGTGACCCGTACGGGAATCGAACCCATGTTCCCAGCGTGAGAGGCTAGTGTCTTAACCGCTTGACCAACGGGCCGTATCTTTACGACTTGATTATTATATCATACTTTGTAGAAAAAAGCAATAGGTTTTTTGAAAAAAATTTAAAAAATTCTAAAAAATTTTCAGCAAAGTGGGGATATAGGTATAAAAAAGCCGTAAAAATATATTATGACATGGTTTCAGAAAGCTTTTTGCCGCCGAGAATGTGGAAATGAATGTGCTTTACGCTCTGGCAACCGTTCTCACCAATATTGCTTACTACGCGGTAACCGTTATCAAGCCCGAGCTTTTCGGCGATCTTTGGAATGGCGCAGAACACCTCGCTGACATACTTAACATTATTTTCGTCCACTTCATTGCACGAGCCTATATGATATTTGGGTATAACGAGCACGTGCACGGGCGCTTGGGGAGCTATGTCATGAAATGCATAAACATATTCATTTGAGTACACTTCCTTTGATGGAACATCGCCGTTTATGATTTTACAAAAAAGACAGTTATCACACATAATGTTCTTCCTTTCACTTTACAAAGACCCTGTTTTCTGATATAATGTATGTAAAAGACATAAATATCGGTCTTATACCATAGATCTTTACGAATATATTGTAGCACAAAAAGGCAGGAAAGTCAATAAAGAGGTGAAAAATATGTATGATAATATAAACGGATATCCGGATCTTTGGCGGTATCTTGCGAGCACGGATAAAAAAATACTTTTGTACGGCATGGGAAACGGCGCGGACAAGATACTGTCTGTTGCGCAGAGGTACGGCATAGAGATATGTGATTTTTTTGCAAGTGACGGATTTGTGCGCGGTCACATGTTCCACCAAAAGAGAGTTATGACATACAGCGATGCGGTGGAGAAATACGGAAGGGAAAACATGATAGTTCTGCTCTCATTTGCCTCCCGTCTTGACGATGTCCTTGAAAACATATATAAGATCGAGAGCGAATGCGAGCTGTATGCACCCGATGTACCTGTGTACGGTGATGAGATATTCAATTTTGAATTTTTCGATCTGCACAAAGAAGAGATTGCGACGGCACGCAGTCTTTTGTGCGACAGTGAGTCTGTGCGGATATACGACAGCATGATAAATTACAAGCTCACGGGAAAGCTTGAATATCTGCGTGCTTGCGAGAGCAGTGTGGATGAATGCTATACAAAGATACTTAGATCCGAGCAGATACACACTTATGCTGATCTTGGCGCATACAACGGTGATTCTGCGCGCGAGATGATGAATCATGCCCCAAATCTTAAAAAAATAATTGCACTTGAGCCCGATGCACGCAATTACAAAAAGCTTTGTGCATGGAGCGAACAGGTAGAAGGCATTGAGATACGCGCCTTGAATGTCGGGGCTTACGACAAAGCCGAAACATACTTCTTTGACATGAGCGGAAACCGAAATTCCTCGTTGACAAATCACACATCTACATTCAGCGATGCGGTAAATGATCGCAAAAAGAAGATACGCGAGGTGAGAGTGGACAGCCTTGACGCGATACTTGCAGGAGAGGATGTGGATCACATAAAATATGATGTAGAGGGATCGGAGCACGAGGCACTTGCAGGCTCACGCCTTACCATTAAAAGATGCACGCCGTCCCTTCTCGTATCCCTGTATCATCAAAGCAAGGATATCTTCTCTTTGCCCATAGCGGTACATGAAATGTCAGATGAATACAAGCTATATCTCCGACGCTTCAAATATGTTCCTGCGTGGGACATAAATCTTTACGCCGTAAAGGAAGGATAAGATGTATATTTTGGCTGGTATTATTTTTCGCATATAAAGGAAAGATAATATTGATCGGGAGCGGCGGCAGGCACATGTGCTTTGCCATGACCGTTTTGGATTGAATTACGGTTTAAAAGGAAAGGTCGAAATATGAAAATAGTTGACAGGATCGCGCTTATTCTTATAATAATAGGCGCGCTCAACTGGGGAAGCATCGGTCTGTTCTCCTTTGATATAGTGGCTTGGATAGGCGGAGGCATGGGAGCGGTATTGAGCAGGATAGTATACACTCTTGTAGCTTTGGCAGGTCTTTGGTGCATATCTCTTCTCTTCAGACATGATGCACTTGACACGTATGACTATGACAGAGTAGGACAGCACTGAATCTAATAATTAAAGCGCCGACGGAGGCAAAATGCCGTCGGCGCTGTTTTTGTAAAAAAGTGATATGCTGCTGTATAAATAATACAAATAAGGCAGAGAATAAACATGTACCCAAAATCAAAACCGGAGAAGGAGAATCGAAATATGTGGGAAAAGATCAAGGAAAGCAGATTCGGCAAGGCTTGCCGTGAGTTTTCAAAAAGAAAGGGTGCGGTGGCAACGGTCGTATGCCTGATCATCGCGCTTGCCGTTGTGATGACAGTGAGCATAGCGGCTAACAGAGCAAAGAAGAATGAACTTAAGGAAGACATTTCCGCAGACGACAGCACGACAGCGGAGGAGAATACAACGCAGGGACAGCTGACACCGCCTACCTACAATGACGGCAAGACCGACGATGTGAGCGGCGACGCGGACGAGGAATTCATGCTTGCTTTGCCTGTTGAGGGAATACTGTCAAAGGGACATGATTCCACGATACAGGTGTGGTCGGACACCATGGGGGATTACAGAGTACACCTTGGTGTGGATATCGAATCAAAGGAGAATGCCCCTGTGTATGCGGCGGCTGACGGTGAGGTTGCAAGAGTTTGGGATGATGCGCTTATGGGTAAGTGTGTGGCTATCTCACATGACGGAGAAATATTTACGATATATAAGAACCTTTCCGCGACGCTTGCGGACGGCATTGAAAAGGGAAGCCGTGTTTCCTGCGGACAGAAGATAGGCTATGTTGGCGAAAGCGCGATATCCGAGCTTGCACAGGAGCCTCATCTCCACCTTGAGATGACAGTGAACGGACTCAGTGTGAATCCGATGGACTATTTTGATGCAAAAGCAAAGGAAAAAATGGGCGTTAAGACAGATGACGGCACACAGAACGGCAAGTAATATTTATCTCGGCGGCACGGATATCTCCGTGCCGCCGAATATATTTGAAAATTTACTGATATATACTTGCAAAAAAATCATTTGTATGCTATAATTTAAAGTGGCGTATAATATGCGTTTTAGCAAATAATATAAGGAATCTACATAAAGATAATGAGAATAATACTTGCATCCGGCTCTCCAAGGAGAAAAGAGCTTCTTTTGAGCCTCGGACTTAAATTTGAAGTTATAACGAGCGACGCTGATGAAAGCTCATCCAAGACAGATCCCGAGCAGCTCGTCAGAGAGCTTGCAAAAAGGAAGGGAGAGTCTGTCGCGGAAAAGCTTATGTCGGAAGGCGCAGATCTTGACGACACATTGATCATTGCCTGCGACACGGTGGTGCATTTTGACGGCAATATACTCGGCAAGCCGCGTGACAGACAGGATGCAGAGCGCATGCTGAATATGCTTTCTGGCAGATCTCACTCTGTTTCCAGTGGTCTGTATCTGTATTACGGCGGCAGATCAAGCGTCGGTCACAAGACGACGAGCGTAAGCTTTGCCAAGCTCTCGGACGCTGAGATACAGTCGTATCTTGACACTGATGAGCCGTATGACAAGGCAGGCGCATACGCGATACAGGGGAGAGCCTCTGTATTTATCGAGGGATTTGTCGGGGACTACTATAACGTAGTGGGACTGCCCATGCGTAAGCTCTATGAGATGGCAAAGGAAGACTTTGGAATAGAGCTGTTTTAAAATATCGCATCTACTGAATTTTGAATGAAAGGGGGCTTATCATGCCAAAGCATATCGGACTTGATCTCGGAACGTCCAATACGCGTATGTTTATCAAGGGCAAGGGAATAGTTTTGCGTTCACCTACCGTTGTTGCAATAGATAAAGAGCAGGACAGCGTAGTTGCGCTCGGCAAGGATGCAAAGCGCATGATAGGCAAGACCCCTGCACATATAGCGGCATTCCGCCCGATAAAGAACGGTGTCATAGCAGATTTTGAGGTCACGGCAATGATGATACATGAGTATCTTGTAAAGACCGAGGCGCTCTCACTGTTCAACCGCCCCGTCGTGCTTGTAAGCACACCGGGTAAGTGCACCGAGGTAGAGCGGCTCGCGCTTGAAAATGCGATATTCGAGGCAGGCGCCAAGGCTGTAGGAACAGTGCGATCTCCGCTTGCATCGGCTATAGGCGCGGGACTTAAGATCAACAGCGCAAGAGGCTGCATGATAGTGGATATCGGCGGAGGCATGACTCAAGCTACGGTCATATGCTCGGGCGGAATAGTCAGATCAAATGCGGTCAAGCTTGGCGGAGATAAGATAGACGGCGCTATAATAAACAGCCTGCGTGTCAAGCGCGGACTTTACATTGGAGATATGAGTGCAGAGCTTGTAAAGCTCAGGATAGGATGTGCACTTGCAGGTGTTGACAGAGGAATGCTTGAGGTAAGCGGACGCAATGAGATACTTAAATGCGCACAGACTGTCAATGTAAGAACGAGCGATGTTTACGACGCGATACATCCTGCACTTGAGGCAATATGCAGGACCATCATGAACGTGCTTGAGGTCACGCCACCCGAGATAGCAAGCGACATATCGGATTACGGTATCATGCTTGTTGGCGGCGGAGCTAATATAGTCGGAATAGGCGACCTTATAAAGAGCAAAACGGGACTCAGGGTCACGATAGCCAAAAATCCTATGGACTGCGAGTGCATAGGCATCGGAAAGCTCATCGAAAACCCGGGACTTCTCCCCGACGGTATACTTTACAAGAATAGGTAGGGGAGATATATGAGCGTGAGCAGAAAGAGCAGAGCACCGTTGCGCATCATCGGTGTGTCGGTCATATTTGTTATGATATGTATCGTATACATAGTGCGGATGATAAACATCCGAGTTAATGCAAAGCCAAAGGACGACAGCGTCGGCGTTTATGTGAGAGAGGAAAAGATAGTTGCCGTAAGGGGCGAGATATACGACAGAAATGGTGTCAAGCTGGTATCCAATGATTACAGCTATAATTTCGTTTTTGATTATGATGCGATGTCGGTCGACAGAAAGGGCAGGAACATTGCCATACTTGATGCGGTAAATGCTCTTGAAAAAACAGGCAATTCCGATAAAAGAGCCGCAAGCTCGTTCCCGTTTGACGGAGCGTATCCGAATTACTCTTATTCGGCAGAAGCCCGTGATACCGAGTCGGATATATATTACAGGCTATTGAAAAGGATAGCTGAAAACGAGCTTGAGGACGAGAGCCCTAAAAAAAAGCAGGATCTCACCGCGGCTTATCTTTATGAATTTTATAAAGAAGAGCCGAGCGCATTTCCAAGCGTAACGGAGATAGTGGAGTACTACCTGCATAAGTATAAGCTGGATGTCAAAACAGATTCGGGAGATATGCTGTATGATGATTCATGCATAGATAAGATATTCCGTGTTATATATGACATGGAGGTAAACGATTTTTCATCATATAATCAGTATTACCTTGCGTATGACGTGGATATGGATCTTATAGCATATGTCAAGGAAAAAAATATTACGGGATCTGATTTTCTGATATCATATACGCGCGTGTATGATTACCCGGGATATGCCTCCCATATCCTCGGCAGAACAGGAAAGATATACGCAGAGGATTGGGAATATTATAATTCTCTCGGATATGAGATGAATGCAATAGTAGGTATAGACGGATGCGAATATGCCTTTGAGGAGTATCTGCGCGGTGTGGATGGTATCATGACTGTTACAGAGGACGCAGAGGGAAATGTTATAGACAGACAGGTCACGCGCGAGCCTGTGGCAGGTAAGGATGTTTATCTTACGATAGATATCGAATTGCAGATAGCGGCAGAGGACGGACTTGCAAATAATATTGAGTATGTAAACAGCACGTTCGGCAGAGAAGCTAAGGAGGGCGCGGCGATCGCACTTGATGCAAAGGACGGCGGCGTGCTTGCGATAGCGTCATATCCTACTTACGATCTCGGTACATTCAGCAAGGATTATGAGGATCTTGCAAAGGATGATGCAAATCCGCTTTTAAACAAGGCGTTGCTTGGTAAGTACGCCCCGGGATCTACATTCAAGCTTGGTATGGTGGCTGCAGGAATCGACAGCGGAACTGTCAGCGCGGATACAAAGATAAATTGTACGGGTATATACCAGTATGTGGATCATCCGCATTGCCATATATATGATTCCAGCGGAGGAACTCACGGATATCTCAATGCCGCGGATGCCATAATGGAATCCTGCAATTGCTATTTTTATGAGCTTGGCAGGCTGATGGGCATTGAAGAGATGAATAAATACTGTACATATCTCGGACTTGCGCAGAGTACGGGCATTGAATTGCCCGAGTCGATAGGTCAGATAGCAGGACCCGACTACCAGGCAAATTGGAATGACGGCGACACGATACGCGCCGCGATAGGTCAGTCTGTAAATGAGTTTACGCCTATACAGCTGGCTTCATATGTTTCTACATTGCTTGGCGGTGGCGACAGATATGCGACACATCTTTTGTATAAGGTGGTAGACCGCGGATCTGTGGATAATTGCATGTATTATGAAAAGCAGATGCTGTTCAGCTACAGCTTTTCTGATGAAGTGCTCGATCCCATAAAGACGGGTATGAAGAATATGGTGCTCGGCAATGCCGCAGTAAGAGGATATATGAATGGTATTCCCGTAACTGTCGGAGGTAAGACGGGTACAGCACAGACGGGAAATAAGGCTGATAACGGACTTTTCGTTTGCGCCGCTCCGTATGATGATCCCGATATAACTATATGCACGGTCATAGAAAAGTCGGGCGGAGGTACATATTCGGCTAAGTGCGCGTCTGATATACTTAAAGCCTATTATAAGGTCTCAAATTGACATGTAAAGGAGCTGTCGCACACAAAATGCGGCAGCTTCTTTTGTATTGATATAAAACGACAAATGAGTACTTGACAAAATATATATAATATGCTAAAATGAAGAAGTAAATTAAGATAAATTTACGTGAAATTACTTGACAGGAGGAGAAGAGTCGTGTATAATGCCTTGACAGACAGACAGACAGACAGACAGACAGACAGACAG
>CAZVUD010000052.1:0-7596 GCA_964629615.1 uncultured Clostridium sp.
TTCACCTATGGGCGTTTCAAGGGAAACAGGGTCCTGCGATATCTTAAGTATTTCTCTTACCTTATCAGCACTCATGCCTATCTTCTCGCCTATTTCCTCAGCTGTAGGCTCACGTCCGAGCTCCTGCAGCATCTGACGGCTGTATCTTGTAACTCTGTGTATGGTCTCGACCATATGGACAGGTATTCTGATAGTTCTCGCCTGATCGGCTATGGCACGCGTGATAGCCTGTCTTATCCACCATGTAGCGTATGTTGAGAACTTATAGCCCTTCTGATAGTCGAACTTGTCAACAGCCTTCATAAGGCCAAGATTTCCTTCCTGAATAAGGTCAAGGAAGAACATGCCGCGTCCAAGATATCTCTTTGCTATACTTACAACAAGACGAAGGTTGGACTCAACAAGTCGCATCTGCGCTTCCTCGTCGCCGTTTGCCATACGCTCCGCAAGCTCTCTCTCCTCTTCAGAGTCAAGAAGCGGTATACGACCTATCTCCTTTAAGTACTGTCGCACGGGGTCGTCTATTGCAAAGCCCTCCTGCTCAAGCATCTTTTCCATGTTTTCTCCGTTGCCGAATTTGGTAACTTCGTTCTGGATCTCCTCCATTTCGGCGCTTGAGATGTCATTCGGAAGCGGAATATTGTTGTCCTCAAGCGTTTCATAGAGCTTATCAAGGCTGTCTATGTCATAGTCCATCTCCTCAAGTGCCTGATCAAGATCACTGTCGGTGATGCCGCCCTTTTTGCCCTTGGCTATAAGGTCGTCTATCTTATTGACCTTATCGTTTTCCGTCATCTCATCATTTCTGATATCTGCCATTCTTTTGTTTCCATCCTTTCAATTTTACGCGTCTGACCTGCAATATGTGTGTGGAATTACCCTTTATATCACTTAATTGCAAGTATTTTCTAAACAAATGATTTATAAATAAATTTTTAATTGTTTTACTTATCTGTCGGCTTGCTTATACCTGCCCTTTTCAGCTCAAGCAATTTCTGTATAGCATCCACTCCGCCGTCACCAAGGGTAAGCTTTTTCTGCTCCTTAAGCGCCTCGATGCACTCCAAAAACACCTTCACTCCGTTATCGGTAAGCATCCTGCGCTTTACATCCATTCCCTGTATGCGCGATATCTCGTCGTGATCAAAGCACTCGTCAAGCAAGGCAAAGGAATAACCGCCGTTTGATTCCAGCTCTGTTATCTTTTCAAAAACCCGCCTGTTGAACTGTGTTACAAAATCCTCGCCAGATATTGCATATTTTCCCGAAACAACTCCCTCTCGGTATTCATCATATATCAGCATAAGTCCAAGCACGGCTTCCTCAGCCGCCACCGCGCGTATATTTTTCGCGGCATCAGGGTTGACTCTGTCACCTATGCCCATCGCGCTAAGCTTGACCTCGCGGCTGACAGTGTTTTTGTAGCTGCCGATCTTGCTTCTTCGCATGCGCTCGACGTCGCTTTTAAGACCATCCTTGTTCGTGCCGAGCTTCTGGGATACAGTGTTTATATAAACGTCGCGCTCCACCTCTGACCATATGCCGCTTATATAGTCGCACATCTCAGCTGCCGCCTTGACCTTTTCGTCGGAACGGGATATATCATATTTCGCAAAGACCGAATCGCACTTAAATTCAAAGCCCGTCCTGCCTGCATCAAGTATGCGTGCAAATGCGTCGCGCCCGAATTTCTTTATGTATTCGTCAGGGTCCTTTGCACCGTTCATGCGCAGTATCCTTACATCAAGCCCCACATCCGAGAGCATAGACACCGCCCTCGTTGCAGCTCTCTGTCCGGCTTCGTCTGAATCGTAAGCTATAAGCACCTGCTTTGTATATTTCGCCATTATCCTCGCCTGCTCAGATGTAAGAGCAGTTCCGAGCGTGGCAACAGCATTTTCAAAGCCTGCGGCATGAAGGGCGATAACATCCATATATCCTTCGCAAAGTATCATCCGCTCCGAGCAGGAATGCCGTGCATAATTGAGCGCAAAAAGATTTCTGCTCTTTTTAAATGCAGGCGTATCGGATGAGTTCAGATATTTGGGCTTCGAATCATCCATCACACGTCCGCCAAACGCCACAACATTGCCCGATGTATCGATTATGGGAAATATAACTCTGTTTCTGAAATAGTCGTATGGGCGTCCTGTCTTTTTGCTCTTTCCGCACAAAAATCCAAGCACTGCCTCCTCTTCGGTAAATCCGCATTTTCTGAGGTGATCAGTAAGCCCTCCGAATGAATCGGGAGCATATCCAAGTCCGAAATGCTTGAGCACCGTCATGGACAGCCCTCTTTTACCCATGAAATAATCACGCCCGACCTTGCCGATATTTTCATCCAGCAGACAAGCCCGAAAATACTTTGCCGCCTCAAGGTTCATATCCAGCGTTCTGCGGCGCTTGCGTGACGCAGAGTCGTCTGTATTTCCGTACTCTATATTTATACCTGCACGGCGCGCCAAAAACTCCACCGCACCTACATATTCAAGGTTTTCGGATCTCATGACAAAGCTTATCGCATCTCCGCCTGCTCCGCAACCAAAGCAATAGAATGACTGCGTAGCGGGAAATACGGTAAATGACGGGGTCTTTTCGTTGTGGAACGGACAAAGTCCGTTGTAATTCGATCCCGCACGTTTTAAATTGACATAAGATGAGATAACATCCACTACATCATTTCTCGCTCTGACGTCATCTATGACCTCTTTCGGTATCAGCACAAAACCCCTCCTTTACACTTTTATCAAAAAATTCTACCCTACTTTATAATATACGCAATTTTTTTTGAAAATACTTCAAAAAATCTTAATTTTGTCGTTTTTTTGCCTGCTTTTTATTTGAGAGGGCCCTCGCATCAATATAGTATCCTAAAGCCAAAAAAGCAAGAGAGCCTTACGGCAGATCCGCCGCAAGGTCCTCTTTTTCTGTATTCTTTGCTTTTGCTTTTACTATCTGATAATTGGTCATCCCAATATCCTGCGCCTTGTCATAAAGATCCGCTCTGTCATCCGAAAACAAAAACCTAAGTCTGTAAGCCTCCGTAAAATAACGCAGCTCGTCTATCCTGTCAGCAAAGCCTTTTTCCTCGCCCTCCGTCATATTTTCAAGGCAAGGCACGCTGTCCGTGTCAAGCGCGATGATATCCGCAACAGTTGCAAGCCGTGAGCATATGTACGCACCGTTGTCCAATGCAAGCAAGGTGTCATAGCTGACAGCTATTCCTATTCGGCACTCACCGCTCTTTTTCTTTATATCCGATATAAATTTTAAAACAATATCCGTATTGTCCGCATCAACATCTATTCCAAGAAGCATTATCTCATCCACGCCGCACTCTGCCGCCTCACAGATAAGCTCCTTTTCATAAGACCGTAATATTTCGGCAAACGGCTCTGAATGAGTCTTAAGAAAAGACTTTATGTACGCAAAGCCGCACATATATCCGCCGCTTTTGTGGATATACTCCACATTTTCGCGAAGGATAAATCCCGTTCCCTCGTCAAATCCGACCTTATTTGCTATATCCGAAGAATATGCAAGGTCGCCGTCAGGTCCCCTTAATGCGACCGAGACATCCGTGATACCCTCGGATATATATCCCGATATATCCTTTCCGAAGGTGTACATATAGGCGCAAACATTCTTTGTGTCGGTCCTTGGCTTTTCAAGCTCATATTTTGGCTCTATATATCCGTCGTTTTTTTCGTCCTTTGCGTCATCCGCCTTGTTTTTTAATATATTTCCGACTATAACGGAAAGTATAAAGACGAGAGCCACAAATAAAATGACCAGAAGTACAGGCAGAGCCGAGCCAAAGCTGTGACGGCTGGCAGATCTTCTGCCCGAGTATCTTCTTTTTCTCATTGTAAGCTCCCCCTTTTGTCATTTCATTTAATGCTTTGACGCATGCAGATCATTAGTTAAGGTAAAGTATATCAAGTGTGGCGTAATATTCATCAGGCACAAAGTAAAGGTACGATGCGACCTTCGCCTTATAATCGTTGTATGCCTTTTCACCGTAATATGAGAGCAGATCGTCCACATGCTTTGATACATAACTTCTCTCCTTAGGCATCCTCATTATAAGAAAATATGCGTAATCGGTTTCAGCCAAAGCCACATCGTATTCGCCGACAGATCTTGCCGCCTTGTCATATTCGTCGCCAAAAACTCCGTCGGTTATATAAAATCCGTCCGCGGTAAGAGTGGAATATCCCTGATCGTAGCTGTCATATTTGTCTTTGCCGCCGATGTAGTCGCACATGAGCTCATATCTGTCATTAATGTCCTCTTTCGCCTGAAGCTCCTTCAAAATGGTATCCATGCCCGACCGGTCCTTTTCCGCATCGTCGCTCTTTGCGTGATATACATGTATGGTCCTGTAAAAATCATCACTGTCCATGACATACTCTATAAACTCATTAATATTCCTGTCGGAATATTTTATGGCGTCATGTCCGTTCTGCTTCATGCTTTGAAGCGCCATGACATCAAGATAATAGCACTTGATCTTAAAGCGGTTAAAGGCATCTGTCAGGTCGTACTTTTCAAGATACTCTTTGTATTTTGTAATATCGCCACCAAAATCCTTGTTTATTATCTCGGCTATCTGCGCATCGACATACTTGTTTATTTCTTTTGAATCCTTTTCGATATTCAGCTCGTCGCACACCGTAAGCGTTGCATATATGCCGCACAGCTCCTCCATGACCTCTTTTTCGATCATATCTCTGTATTGCTCGGCATTTTTGGGATCGTCAAATATATCCTGACCGTACCTTGTGCGGTATCTGTCCTTGACCACCTCTGCTACATATCTTAGCTCCTCGTAATTTACTTTATAGCCGTCTATCTTACCGACGGTCTTTGAGTCCTCCTTTGAGCTTTTTATAGGATCGTACTTTCCCGACGATGTGCCGATAAGGCTGTCATAGCCGCCGAGCAGATATATTACAACGACTGCAATAAAGGAAACAGCCGCTATCAGAATGATAGATAGGGCTATCTTCTTCTTTTTAGTCATCTTTTTAGTCGTATTTTTTGCTTTTGAATTATTGTCGCTTTTTTTCATCTATAAGAAAACCTCATGTAAATACTTATCAGTTAATTATACATCATGTTTGTGACAGATGTATGAATTAAGATGATTTTTTTGAGAACTTTGCAAAAGTTTTTTAAAACACCTTGAAAAAGTTTCAATTTATGCTATAATTAATAATAAAGAATATATAAATTACCTGTAAGGAGCATGCTATGGAAGAAATATACAGTATTCCTCTGACAAGAGTTGCAAAGGAATTTAATCTGACACCTGTTTTTGTACCTGATAATTATAATGAGATATTAGTGCAGACTCCCGAGGTAATGCGCCCCGGACTTGCATTGGCAGGATTTTACGATATCTTTGATGCAGAAAGACTGCACCTTATAGGAAACGCCGAGCATCTTTATCTCAAAGGGCTGTCCGACGATGACAGACAGGCAAAGATAAAAAGATTTATAGAGGCGCGTCCCAATGCGGTAATATTCACCTCAGATCTCGAAGTATTTCCCGAGCTTACCGCTGCCGCACGCGAATGCGGCGTTCCCGTATTTACATCTCACGAATCCACAAGTGCGCTTATGGCATCTATCATAGGCTCGCTCAACACATATCTCGCCCCCCGCATCACGCGCCACGGCGTTCTTGTAGAGGTATACGGTGAGGGTATACTTTTGCTTGGTGACAGCGGCGTTGGTAAGAGTGAAACTGCAATTGAGCTTGTAAAGCGCGGACACAGACTTATCGCCGACGATGCTGTTGAAATAAAGCGAGTTTCCTCCAAAACTCTCGTAGGCTCTGCCCCCGAGATAATACGCCACTATGTGGAGCTTCGCGGTATTGGCATCGTGGATGTACGCAGACTTTTCGGTATGGGTGCTGTCAAGGAGACCGAAAAAATAGACCTTGTTGTCAATATGGAGCCTTGGATACAGGGTAAGATGTATGACAGACTCGGCATAGACGATCAGAGCGTGGATATACTCGGCATCAAGGTGCCTGCGCTTACCATTCCCGTGCGCCCGGGTAGAAACCTTGCCATCATCATTGAGATAGCCGCGATGAACAACCGTCAGAAAAAGATGGGATACAACACCGCAGAGGAATTCAACAAAAAGCTCATGGGACAGCTTGGCTCATAAGCATGATGAGATATGTTTTCGGCGATATAGATGCCGCACGCGAGCAGTATCTTGAAAGCATACTTGCCCTGCCCGTGTCAGACTCGCTTGCAAGCTACGCACATGATATATATAAAAGGAAGAATATTCAGTCATCAAAGGAGAGCCTTTGTGCCCTGTTTGAGCTGATAAAGCTTCTATCTGCCGAGGGTGTCGATATTTCAAGCCTTGAAATAGACAGAAAGGAAAGCGGAAAGCCGTATTTTAAAAATTCAGACATTCATTTCAGCATATCCCATACGCATTCCTACTTTGCAGTTGCTATATCAAACAGGCGCATAGGCATTGACATAGAGGACAAGCACCTCACAGACAAGAGAATGACTGCTGTAAAGGAAAGATTTTTTCTTGCGTCTGAAATCGCTTATGCGAACAGCAGAGATAGATTTCTTGAGGTGTGGACATACAAGGAGGCATGCGCCAAAATGTATGATGTACCGCTGACAGAAGCCATGAAAGCATATAACATTCTGACTGATACCACAAGCAGAGAAATATTAAAATATAAGGATGCCACCGTCCTTGTGGCATTTGAATAAAATATGAGGCTGTTGCAATTTTTTGCAACAGCCTCGGTTTTTTAATCATGTGTTCCAATTAGCGGTTATCGTTGTGTCTTTTGCAGGCATGGTAGTTAAGGTCTTGTCCCAAGAACCTGTCTTGGAACTGTTATTTTTATATTCAATCGCAGGATTTGGGTCATATGGATCTGCTCCAAATTCATACTCGACCTCAATTTTAAACGAATCAATATGGATACCTTTATATTTTTCCTTATCAGATCGTCCGTCAGTTCCTCCAAATCGCCATGTGGTATCAGATATACCGCCGGTAAGATTTTTAGCTGTATATTCTACGGTTTTTTTACCACCCTGTGTAATTGTCAATGTATAACTGTGGTCGCTTCCCTTCCAGTCAAATATCAATTCGTATTTTCCTGTTTCCATTTTCTTATATTGATCTTTAGATATAAAACCAGCTTGAAATACCATTACATAACCTGCACTATCTGCATCTATACCAATTCTATTGGCTGGTACTACATTAACATTGTTACCAAACAGGAGCTTACCACCATCAAAAGATTCAATTATACCTGTCGTTATAATGGTAAAGTCCTGATCCCAATTGGGTACAAAGCCGCTATCAATATACTCACCTTGAGCAAAATCAATGCCATCTTCACCCAGATCCCATTCATAAGTCAGCTTAAAGCTCGGAAGAAAATCCGACTCTTCGGGAAAAACAACAGTATTCGTTTCATTATTCCAAATAACAAAGCAGCATGCCTCGGCGTCATAGTAAAATGTATTATTTGTATTTGTAACCTTGCTTATATCAATTCCGTTATCTGTAAGCACCTTATCAGCT
>CAZVUD010000053.1:0-7332 GCA_964629615.1 uncultured Clostridium sp.
GCGAAGCAAATATGCTCATTCAAGCCGAGATGATAGATCTGGACAGAAGTCTTACGAAGGAAGAAGCGGAGAAAGTCCTTGAAGAAAACGGAATTGATATAAGCAAGGTTACAAATACAAATAATACATTTTACTATGATGCCGAGTCATGCTGCTTTGTTATTTGGAATAATGAAACAAATACTGTTGCTTTTCCCGAAGAGTCGGATTTTCTTCCGAGCTTTAAGCTGACTTATGATTGGAATGTGAATCAGCAATTTAATTCAAAAGAGTATTTAGAAACAGGATATAAGCTTGATTGGAGCAAGGATTTTACTATTGAGCAGACAGTCGAGATAAGCGGGTTTGATAATCCTTCTATGCTGTTTGATGCATATTTAGGCAATGGAAAAGGAATCCAATTGATATTGATGAAAAAAAAATATATAGGAATTTGGGGCGAAGGATTTGGAAGTGGCAAACTTGTAGATGGTATTAAAGAAGGAAAATTGCAAATTTTAGTTGATTGGGATTCGTCTGCAAAGGTTTTCAGCGCGAAATTTAAACAGGATGGTAGTGATGAGAAAAAAATCGAGGTCGATCATAGCAGTGTAGAAACGCGTTATACAGATCAGTGTATTTGGATAGGTGCTAAGCGTGAAAAGGCACCTGAAAATGTATACCAAAATATTAAGGTAACCTCATTTAAAATCACCATGGAATACAAGTACGGTGAACAGGTATACCGTCCGAGTGAGATCGAATGTGCAACAAGTCCCTCTTATACTGTTTCTTGGGAAAATCCTGTAGATAAAATGCCTTCAAAAGACACAACGATAACCGCTAATTGGGTACATAACTAAAAATCGAGGCTGTTGCAAAAATGCAACAGCCTCTTATTTGTTTATTCATGCTGCTTTCCGAGAAATGCTGCCGCGGTCTGTATGAGCTTTTGCTCGGTGATGTTGCCTGCCGCAGGCGAGCGCGTTTCGCAAAGGGATGCCACGCATCCGATGATGTCGCCTTCTGCAAGTATCGGCATTGCACATTTGATATAATGCTCCTCGCTGTCCTTTAAGGGATATATCATCTCGCCGTCGCCGCCATATACATACATTCCTCTGGATTCTATTATCTTTTCGAATTTTTCGGATATCTGCTTTTCGGCGTATTCTTTCCTTGAAACTCCACCGACGGATATCACGTAGTCTCTGTCGGTTATTATGACCGATAATTCCCCGGCTCTGTGCAGTGTTTCAGCATATTGCGATGAAAATGCCGCCATCTCCCCGACAGGGGAATACTTTTTGAAAATCACCTCGCCGTCGCGATCCGTGAATATTTCCAAAGGGTCACCTTCGCGTATTTTCATGGTTCTCCTGATCTCCTTTGGCAAAACTATCCTGCCAAGCTCGTCGATCCTTCTGACTATACCTGTGGCTTTCATATATAATACCTTTCTTCTAAACAAATTTGTTAATAATGAGAGCGATCTTCGGCGCTTTCGCCGTAAAGAAATTTTTGCTTACAGGGTTATTATTTGTAATATAAACGCAAATTATGCAACGCATATATATGGAAATAATAGGTGTTATTAAGGCTTTGTTCCCCCATGCGCCGACGGGTTTATTTTTGATCTTATCGCAAGGCAGTCTGAATCTTCAAAAAATTGTTTTATTTTATGTATTGATATTTTAATATTTTTATGGTAAAATATTTATGATAATGAATATTGACTTGCAGATGAAGGAAGATGTCGGCACGCTACACAGATCCGACCAATAGATAGATAAGAAGGTACATATTATGCAAAATGATAAGATATGTCAGGCAGTTGCATGGAACCCGTGGCATGGATGCAAAAAGGTAAGCCCGGGATGCAAGAATTGCTTTGTTTACAAGATGGACAAGAGATACGGCAGAGATACCACGGTCATTACAAAGGGCAAGACTACGTATGAATTAAAGGACAAGGACTGTCCTTACGGTTCTCTCGTAAAGCTTTGCTTTTCCTCGGATTTTTTCATTGAGGAGGCTGACGAATGGCGAGACGGATGCTGGGATTTCATAAGACGCAGACGGGATTGCATATTTGTTACAACGACCAAGCGCCCCGAAAGAATAGCACAGTGCGTTCCGAAGGATTGGGGCGACGGATGGGATCATGTACACATAAGCATATCCATTGAAAATCAGGAGATGGCGGACAAACGTCTTACTGCTTTCCTGTCAGCACCTGTAAAGCACAGAGAGGTATTTTGCTCTCCGCTGATAGCGCCTATAACGCTGGGTAAATATCTTGACACGGGTCTTATCAAATGCGTGAATGTCGGTGGTGAGATGTCACCTAAAAATGAGGTCAGACCCATTATGTGGGAGTGGGTGCGCGATCTTTACTTGGAAGCTCATGAAAGAGGCATAGAGTTCTATTTTCACCAGTGCGGATCTATGTTTATGCGTGACGGGATAAACATAGGCAAGTGGAATCTGAACGATCAGATAGCCAAAGCCGAGGAGATACAGCACGAGCTTGAGGCTATGTACGAAAACTGAAAAAGACAATACAGATCCTTAATTGACGGGGATCGATAACAACAAATATACAGAGGAGGACATGATCTATGTACACTGCATCTGAAAAACGTTACGAAAGTATGCAATACAACAGGCTCGGCAAGAGCGGACTTAAGCTGCCTGCGGTATCGCTTGGTCTGTGGCACAACTTTGGAAACACGGGCAATTTTGAAAACATGCGCAAGATCTGCTTTACAGCCTTTGACAACGGCATTACTCATTTTGATATTGCCAATAATTACGGTCCGCCCGAGGGCGCGGCGGAGATCAATTTCGGGCGCATACTCAGAGAGGATCTTGCATCTTACAGGGATGAGATGATCATATCAACAAAATCCGGATTTTGGATGTGGGAAGGTCCTTACGGTGAATGGGGAAGCCGCAAGCAGCTGATAGCCAGCCTTGATCAGAGCCTTAAGAGATTGGGTGTGGATTATGTGGATATATTCTATCATCACAGACCTGATCCCGACACGCCGCTTGAGGAAACAATGGGCGCGCTTGCATCGGCTGTAAGATCTGGCAAGGCGCTTTATGTCGGACTTTCCAATTACAACGGGGAGAAAATGCGTGAGGCAACCGCGATACTTAAGGATCTGAAGGTGCCTTTCGTTATAGATCAAAATAATTATTCTATCTTCAACCGCGATATTGAGAACAACGGACTTAAGCAAGCCTCGGTGGAGCTTGAGAAGGGGATCATTGCATATTCTCCTTTGGCTCAGGGACTTTTGACCGACAGATATCTTAAGGGTATTCCGAGCGACAGCCGCATCTTGACTGACGGACGTTTCCTGCGCGAAAGTGCGCTTACAGATGAGAGGATCGAGCAGATAAGAAAGCTGAACGCTCTTGCCGCAGAACGCGGTCAGACATTGGCGCAGATGGCTTTGAGCTGGATATTGCGCGACGGTGTTGTTCAAAGCGTTCTTGTTGGTGCGTCAAAGCCCGAACAACTGCTTTGCAATCTCAAAGCAACAGAGAACACACATTTCACACAGGAAGAGCTATCCTTGATAGACAGCATAAGCTTGTAATATTGTTCATTAAAGTAAAAACACATACCGCCGAGGGATATGCTCTCGGCGGTATTCTGTACATTCCATCACATTGGACCGTGTTTAAAAATAAGATATTGTTTATGGCAAAATTACACATTTTATACAGAGTAATGTCATAGAATATTCCAAAGTAGGGAAATGGCGAGGCGGCGGTGTGAATAAGAATGGAATTGCGTTTATATTGATATTTCTTTTGATAATGTTATGCTCCTGCAAGTCAGCAGACAATGGCAGAGTTAAATGCAGTGAGGCGGTAGACGCTGTATATGACGCGGAGGTGGCTAAATGTCCCGGGGTGATATACAGCTCAAATGCGATCGAGGGTGAGTCTGGTCACATGTCGAGGACTATGATGTCAGCGGTGCTCGGAGGCGGAAAGGAGCTTGACATATTCAAGTTTTGGGATGACGCCGCGATGTTTTTACCATCGGGTGAGCACCCATTTGAGATAGCTATAATACATTGCAAAAGCTCAAATGATACAGGCGACACATCGAAATTGCTTGCCTCTCGCCTTGACATTCTGAAAAATGCCAAGGCGGAAAAATATCCTGAGTATTTTGAGGATGCATCTGTTACGGTCATTGGAAATTATTGTATCATGATAATTTCAGGCGACGCGCCTGAAGCACTTAAGACCGTTAAGGGTATCATCAAAAAAGGCTGATAATGTAGTATATCACGCCCCACAGGGTTCCTGCCACAGTTCCGTATAAAAGCACAGGACCTGCGACGAGAAATATCTTTGCGCCAAGACCAAGTATGAGTCCCTCATTTTTGGAATCTATGGCAGAGCTTGCCACGGCGTTTGCAAATCCCGTTATGGGAACGAGAGTGCCTGCTCCTGCGTGCTTTGCTATTTTCTCAAATACTCCGCAGGCTGTAAGTATTATCGCGACGAGCACAAGGGAGAGCGAGCAGAGAGATGATGCGTCCTCAAACGACATCCCGAAAACTCCTTGATATATAACAATGAGAGCCTGACCTATCATACATATGATACCGCCGATTGTATAGGCTTTTAGGCAATCCTTTAATATCGGCGATGACGGCGCATGAGCCCTTGCATATTTTTTGTAAGCTTTATTATCCATATAAAATTACGCTCCTGAGGTTTTTCATTATATATTTTCCCGTTTGCGTCTGATAATATGCTTGACAAAATGTATCTGAAATTATATAATTATGGTAAATGATGTACTTTATGCTTATAAAACGAAAGTGAGGATATTTTAATGGTAAATTGGGAAAAGATAAAGGATGATGCACGTAATCTGGCGTTGGATGCGGCGAAAAAGGCTGAAGCGGCGACTGATCTTGCGGTATTTAAGATCAAGATATCTGCTAAAAAAAGCCTGATCGAAGAGCAGTATAAGCAGCTGGGTGAGCTTGTATACAAAAAGATAAGATGCTCAGGCGACGGTGATGAACGCAAAGAGCTGATAAAGCACATATCCGAATGCGTTTTGAAGATAGATGCTGTTAGGGGAGAGCTTGACGAGCTACTTGATGAATATAAGCAGTACAAGTCAAAAAATTCCCGTGTCAATGTAAGCGTCAGCTCAAGCGACACAGAGCGCGACGAGGAGATAATGGAGGAATTTGACGCGGCGCGCAAGGAGGCTGAAGAGAATTATCAGGCGGCGATAGCTCTGTCAGATGATGCACGCAGGTGTGCCGAGGACATTTCTGATACATAATATATCGAATTAAGCGAATTCAATCTTAATAATTCTTAATTTTCGCTTAAATCTATTGACTGTTTAGGCTATGAGTGGTACAATATCTTTCGTCTATTGTAAGGACAGGAGAGGAGAAGAGATATTGACTGCAAATGATCGCGTAATTGATGTTATATCCATTATAGTACCGTGTTATAATGAAGAGCAGGCGCTTCCCATGTTTTTTGATGAGGTCGAGAAGATAAAATGCTCGGATTTCCAAGGCAAGGCTGAATTTGAATATATTTTTATAGATGACGGCTCAAGTGATTCCACACTCTCTATACTAAAAGAGATGTCGAACAGATACAGCACCGTAAAATATATCTCTTTCTCGCGAAATTTCGGCAAGGAGGCTGCAATACTTGCAGGTCTTTCCGCGGCAAGCGGCAGTTATCTTACGCTTATGGATGCTGATCTCCAGGATTCGCCGAGCATGCTCTTGCCCATGTACGAATGCCTAAAGAACGAGCATGTAGACAGAGTCGGTCTCAGGAGGACCACAAGGCGCGGAGAGCCTGTCGTACGTTCCTTCTGCGCACGAATATTTTATAAATTCATAAATTCCGTATCCGATATTGAGATGATAGACGGGGCAAGGGATTTTGGACTTATGAAAAGATGTGTGGCTGATGCGGTATTGTCCATGAGCGAAAAGTGCCGATACACAAAGGGAATGTTTTCTTATGTCGGATTTAAGACGAAATGGATGGAATATGAAAATGTTGAGAGGGTGGCAGGCGACAGCAAATGGTCGTTTACAAAGCTCTTGAAATATGCCATAGATGGCATAATATCATTTTCAACGGCTCCGCTTTCGTTTTTGCTTTGGCTTGGAGTGATAAGCCTTATAATTGGCTTGGGTGCGCTTATAGCTTCTGCTGTTGTGCAAAGCCTTGTGTGGATGATCTGCTCTGTAGGCATCATGATATGCGCTGTTACAGAGATCTGCTGTGGAATACTCGGGCTATATATTGCTCAGAATACTAAGGAGCTCAAGGCGCGTCCTTTGTATATAGTCAGGGACAGCAATGTTTAAATAAACATAATATATAAACTGCCACCGGGCAGCATTTGATTTGCATCGTTAGGTCTTAGAAGATGCATATCTGAATGCTGCCCGGTGTTTTTTAAAAAGGTATATCGCAAAAATATGACGTACAATTTTTATGCCGCTTACAGAGCGGAGAAGGGAAAGATACATATGAAAAAAACGATTTTCGGATTCAAAGGGACAGATATTATAATATATCTTTTATCAGTGTCGGCTATTATTGCCTCATTTATAATATTTCGTGGAAGCTCTTATCTTAATCTTATCGCGTCGCTTGTCGGAGTTACATCGCTTATATTCAACGCAAAGGGTGATCCTATAGGTCAGCTGCTTATGGTCATATTCAGCCTTATGTACGGTGTCATATCCTTTGGATCTTCATATTACGGTGAGATGGCTACATATCTTCTTATGACAATGCCCATGGCGATAACATCCCTGATATCCTGGATAAAGCACCCGTTTGAAAAGGGAAAGAGTCAAGTCAAGATCAACAGGATAAGGGGGCTTGAGTATGTATTGCTGATACCGCTTACTTTCGTTGTAACCGTTGCTTTCGGGATACTGCTTGCATATTTGGACACGCCGGATCTTGCGCTTAGCACGGTGTCCGTGGCGACGTCATTTGTTGCGGCATATCTTACATTCAGGCGCAGTCATTATTTTGCGCTCGCATATGCGGCAAATGACGTGGTGCTGATAGCGCTGTGGCTTAATGCGTCCATGCGAAATGCTTCTTATTATTCTGTGGTGATATGCTTTGCGGCGTTTTTGGTAAATGATCTGTATGGGTTTATTTGTTGGTGCAAAATGAAGCGTGATCAGAGAGTGGGGTGAAATGATTTTTGTTTGCAACCTCATCACACCATCGGACAGCAAAAACGCCATACATAGGCGAAGCTATCTGAATTTCAAGGAGTAGATTCGGACCATTTACCCAAAT
>CAZVUD010000054.1:0-5851 GCA_964629615.1 uncultured Clostridium sp.
AGGCGGTGTTGAAAATATGAGTAAGATCAAAAAAATGCTACCTTTGATATGCACGACAGTTGCCATAGTAGTAATACTTGCCATTCTTTGCGTATTTGTCACAGGCATGGAGATGCAGAGGGGCTGGGAGCAGCTTGACAGCTCTGTTGATACTGTCAGCGAGCAGATACGTTCAAAATTTGAGGATGAGATCATCAAGCTGCGCTTGATAGAGAACATTTTCGTTAAAGAGCAGGCGGACGGAAGCTACAAGGCGGAGGATATAGAATTTTTGTTTGACGAAAGGCTGTACACCTCAGCGGTGTTTACACGCCTTGATATAGTGACATTCACGTACACATATTCTGTTGCTTTAAATAAAATGAAATACGAGCCGAGATTCAGCTTCAAGGAAGCCTTTGACCATGGCGAGGGAATGACCGAGAGATACACAGATCCCGTTACGGGCAAGGAGTGCGTGTGCTACGTTTTGCCTGTATATAATGACGGCAAGGAGTGCTTTGCCTTGCTTGGCGTTATAGAATGCGAAAAGCTGCATGAGATGTTTGTGCCCGATATCTACGGCGGAAACGTAGAGATATGTGTTATCGACTCTCGCGACGGAAGCTACGTGCTTGACAGCTGGCATTCAGCTCTCGGCAATGCGTTTGATGATATGGAGCGCGAACGTGTCAGAGGATACGAGGATGTCGATTTCAAGGGAGATGTAAAGTCGCTTAAGACGGGAACTATCGCCTTTGAGTCCAAGACCGTCGGCAGACCACTGTATATGAGATATGCGCCTATCGGCATGTTTGAGTGGGAGCTTTCGGTATTTCTTGATGAGGGCGTGCTGTTTGCGGACGCGATAGAAACAGCCCGTGTATTGATATGTGCAGGTGTTGTAATAATAGCCTTCCTTGCCTTGTATTTCATATGGAATATAAGGATAGTAAACAAGCTTGAAAAGAACAAGAGGGAGCTTGAGCTGCAAAGAGAAACTCTTGCCCTTATGACATATAATGACGTGCTTACATCCATGTATAACCGCAGGCGATTTATGGATGATCTTAAGAGCATGAAGGGAAAGGACATTCCTAACGCAGGCGTTATATATATGGACCTGAACGGACTGAAGTCCGTAAATGACACAAGGTCACACGCCATAGGCGACGAGTATCTTCGCGCGGCGGCGTATGTTATACTGTCTGTGTTTGATGACAGATGCTACCGTATTGGCGGTGATGAATTTGTCGTGATAACCAACGGTATGCCTTATGATGAATTGATTGAAAAGCTGACCCTTGCCCATGAGATGATGAATGATAAGGGCGTTGAGGTGTCGGTCGGATATGCATTTGAGGATGAATCAAATGACATGGAAAAACTGATAAAGGACGCTGAAAGGCTCATGTATGCTGAAAAACGCAAGTATTATGCTGAAAATGGCAGAAGCAAGATCCCGGGCTTTAAGAGCGATATAGGATAAAATGAAAAGCCTTCTCCGTTGGGAGAAGGCTTTTCAACGCTTTTTTGAAAAAAAGCTTGGCAAAAAACTTCCTGGCATGTTATGGATTGGTTTTTGCAAATCATATTGACGTGACGCAAGGCTAAATCATATGAAAGCTTGGCAAAAAACTTTCCGGCATGTTATGGATTGGTTTTTGCAAATCATATTGACGTGACGCAAGGCTAAATCATATGAAAGCTTGGCAAACAACTTCCTCGCAGTTAGCCTTCTCCGGTGGGAGAAATGATGATGTGTAAATTATCCCCGCCGTAGGGCGAACCGCGTTTACCCTACGGCATGATTTTTTATGCATATTGACCCACGCCGAGCTCCAAAATTGGGTATTGACAATTCCATCTGAATGTGCTATAATTTGTAGGATAATAGCAAAATAGTCGCAAGGCTATCACGCAAAGCTATAGGGACTTACAAAGTCAGCCAGTTGCCGAATTATCCCGTGTGAGGGGTGATTTGGCATTTTATTTTTCAGAAAAGGAGGCGGATCAATGAGCGAACGCACAAAAACGCGACTTAAGATAGCATCATCATTTGCTATGTGTCTTGTAAGCTTGTTTGCGGTCGTTGCCGCAACGCTCTCGTGGTTCGCCATGAATGATAAGACAAGCGGAAACGGAATGAACATAAAGCTTGAGGGCGACGGCATTCTTCTCGGATATGAATGCTACAGCTTAGAAAAGCAAGAAAACGGCAGTTACACGCTGAATCTTCTCGCAGAGCCGAATCTTGGAACATACGACCGCTTGCATGCAAATTACCATTTGATAGTGAAGATATATATAGACAAAAATGCAAATGACAGCATTTATTTTACAGCGCACACCGAAACTGAAGATTACCTCGGCAGTGCGTCAAACAAGCTTAAAAAGGAAGGTAATCCGCTGTCATCTGTCGTGGCTTTCGGTCTGCTGACGCAAGATGATATCAACGAGATAAGCGACAGCGTTGTTGCAGATAAGAAGTCTGTCAATATGGTACAGAATAATGCGATCCAAAAGGAAGTCAAGATCGACAGTGTCAGTAAGAATGCGCTTACTGATGGCACATATAATAATGTAGATTGCCTTGTGGCATATATGTTTGTAACATACGATCCGAGCCTTATGAATGCGGTGCTTCTTGAAAATGTAAACAACGAGAATATAAAGGGTACGGAAAAGATAAAATTCGCAGGAGATTTCACCGTCGTTATCAGTGACGGAAGTACAGGGGAGGGAACAACGTGACAAAAAAGAAAGTAATATCATGCATCCTCATCGCGGCATTGGCGCTTGCGCTTGCATTGACATCTGTCACCTTCGCGTGGCTTGCAAAACGAAATACATTGACCTTTCCTACAGATTTCGGCTCGGCAAATGCGGAGTATTTCGGAGGAGGTAATGGCACGGAGAATGCCCCATATGAAATTTCCGACCCCATCCACCTCTATAACCTTGCGTGGTTGCAGTATCTCGGCTACTTCAATATGCGTGACAATTTCAATAACGGCTTGGCACAGAGCCATTTTAAACTGACTCAAAACATCGATATGAGCAATGCAAAGACGGCATTGCCACCTATCGGCACGGCGGAATATCCCTTCATTGGCAAGTTTGACGGCAACAGCAAGATCATTTCCAATCTGACAGTGTCCAACAACAAAGAGGATTTCAAGCAGTACCCCACCAAGGCGGTTTTTAGTGACAACATATTGCACAACGCCGTAAGTGATGGAGATATCTCCATTGTGGGACTGTTTGGCGTGGTGGGTAATTACAATAATTACATCAAGGACGGAAAATACGGCGAAAATACAGTAGACACGAAGATCATGTCTGTCAGCGATTTCTATGCAGACACTTTGACCGTGAAAAGTACCACAAGCCAAACGCTGGTAGGCCTGATCGCCGGATATGTGGGCTGTGATGTGAAAAACACAGGTGTCTATCAATGTAAATTTGATATTGCCCGGAACGCAGTGGGTTTGACCGGCTACGATTCTACCGTTTCCAAGTATTCCATCGTGGGTGACTATGATAAAAACACAGTGTCCTGGAAAGAACTGGATGCCATCGGCGGCACACCGGGTACAGAAGCCACCTGGGGTGGCTCCATCGATATGATGAGTTTGCATAATAGATTTACCGAAATAAATGGAGAAGGAGGAGGCTCTGTAAGTGTAACTATTGGAAACAAAGAATATAAGAAATACACAAAAGATGGAGAGTATACTATTTATTATAACTATAACGATCCCACTTATCAGTTGCACGGTGGAAAACGAGAAGCAGAATACAAAGAGTTCAAAGCACCGGACGATGAAAAAGGATTTTGTATCAAAATGGGAACAGAAAAATATATGACTGTGAGTGGCGGTTCCACGGACGGAGCAAAAACGCTCACAACAGATGAAAAAAGTGCAACGACATGGTTTTTAGATGAAAATGGGGGATTGTATGCATACATTGATAATACCAAATGGTATGTGAATAATACCAATTTTTCTAGCATTGCCTTAAGTACAGAGCGAATAACAACGTGGAAAAAGGATGGAACAGCTATAAAAAATACAGTTGCGAATCGGTATTTGTCATATAACATCTCATGTACAATAGCAATGACAACGAACGGCACTAGTTATCGAGCAGAATATTCAAATCTTAACAGTGGTGATGTTTGCATTAAACTGTCGAGTTCTGTGGTCTACAAAGATAATTTTGGAAATTATGCATCCTACCTTCCGTTGAACGAGAATAACAAAGGAACAGCGTATTTTGTAGGTGGTTCAGCTAATGCAGATGGCGATATTTGGATTGCAAAGCAAAATGCTAATATTATTCGTCCTGCACTTGGCGACAGAAATACTTATAATGGAACTTTGAATGTGTATACAAGGACGACGAGTGGGTTCACACTTATCGATGTGAACAAAAAAGATCAATATGGATTGACAAAATACTGGGGAGAAAAAGGTACTTTGGCGCAAATGAAACAAGTTTTGGAAGCTGATCCAAATAGTTTATATGCTTTGCAGTTTCAAAGTGCAGATATCAATAAAAAAAATATTATGTATGCTTCCAACGTGCAAATTTCAGGAAGAAAATATCAAGATTACGAGATGCCTGCGGATTGTATTGATATCAATCTAAATTCACAGGGTTATATCACAATGTTTGCAGCTGTTAACCGAGCAGAACAAGCCGGTTTCTTTTCACTGCATCAGATCATTCGAGATGCCGATCAAAAAATTGTTGATTTGAAAGAAATAAAAGAGGTCTATAAGCCCAATAATGGCGGATTGTATCTGTATTTGTATACTGATGGGATTTATTCTGATAATGTAGCGCACACAAAAGCTGATATTTCTAATAATTATACGCTTGAATTTGACATGGAAGTGATAACAAAATCGACGGGTCTTGTTTCGGGCGGAGTGTACTATTTTGAAGTTCCTGTCAATAAAGGAGAGTACGCTTTAGGCCCGACAACATCGGGTACAAGCGCCTACCTCATGTACCTTGACATTGGTGCAAACGGCAGCGACGAGGGAACAAGCACCACCCATGCTTACAGCATCAGCTGTCTGGACTTTGTAAGCCCGGAGGAAGGCAAAGAATTGACCGTACCTACCAGCAAAGACGGCAACGGTAATTTCATGCCTGCCTATGCCGATGTGGTATTTGAGATAAAGGATGTCAAAGCCACTGAAAATGATATCTATATTTATTTTAAGCGCAATAGCTGGAGCGGCGTTGCAGATCCCATTAGTACCAAAGTATATTGGTGGCTTGACGGCACAGCGACGGTCACACCCACGCCGGCAGACGGCAGTATGTCCGACAAAAATGATAATGCCAAATGGCAAGAAAATATTGACAGCGGATAACAATGTAAATAAAATATGAACACAACATTTTTCTGTTGACAATTCCGCTAAAATATGGTAGAATAAGTCAGCACATAATGATTGGCAAAGCTGTCGTGAGGCAGTGACGCAAAGCCATAGGACTTGAATACAAGTTAGCTAGGTTGCAAATTTTGTACGTGTTACGTACGGTTTGCAACCTTTTTTGTTTCAATTTTGGCAATATGATGGCAATATATGATGACAGAAACGGAGAGATGCAGATGCGCACAACAACAGAACAACTGAATATGTACGTGCAGCAGACGCTTGATAGCCGCGTAAGACCCATTGAAATATTGCTTGCCCCCATATACGGTTGCTACACGGGGGAGGCGGTAGCCTATATGTGCGTTCCCCGTATCAACAGTGTCATATCGGGTGTGCTTGATCCGCAGGATTATTTGGTTTCCTGTACAGACGAGGAGCTTTTGCTTGAGCTTACTAAAAAGAGTCTCGAA
>CAZVUD010000055.1:0-5804 GCA_964629615.1 uncultured Clostridium sp.
GGTATCACATCCATTCAGATGGACCTCAAGATCGACGGTCTTACTCCCGAGATCATCAAGCAGGCATTTGAGCAGACAAAGGCAGGTCGTGATTACATCATCGACGAGGTGCTTCTCAAGGCTATCGAAGCTCCCAGAGCTGAGGTTTCAAAGTACGCTCCCAAGATGACAACTATGCAGATAGATCCCGACAAGATCCGTGAGGTCATCGGTAAGGGTGGCGCTACCATCCAGAAGATCTGTGGCGACACAGGCGCAAAGGTAGACATTGACGACACAGGTATCATCCACATTGCCGCTGTTAATGCCGAGCAGGCTGCTGCAGCCAAGGCTATGATAGACGCTATCGTATTCGAGCCCGAGGTAGGCGCTGTATACTGCGGTACTGTAGTAAAGATCCTTGCAAGCAAGGATAAGCCCAATGAGGATATAGGTTGCTTCGTTGAATACGCTCCCGGCAAGGAAGGTATGGTACACATATCCAAGATCTGCGACAAGAGGATCAACAAGGTAACTGACGCCGGCATAGACGTTGGCTCATCTGTAAAGGTCAAGTTCATGGGTCTTGACAAGAAGGGCAGAATGGACTTCTCCATCAGAGACGCAAAGGAAGCCTGATCTTTAAAAATACAACGGGCAAGACCGCAATTCTAACATCGCAGTCTTGCCCTTTTCAAAACATTTCGCAAGATCCGATATACTCTGCCGCAGAGCAAGCTATGGATCTCTGCTTTGTACACAAAGAAAGAGAGAAAGGAGCTTAATCCTTATAATGAATACAGAAAACAAAATGCCAAAGCGTCAGCTTCAAAGGCTGTGCATACTTATAATGGCAGCCCTCACGGTAGCTGTGTTTGCATGCCTTATCACGATCGCCTGCCTTTCTGCCGATCATTCGGGAAGCAATACCGACGATGATAGCCTGTCATCAGGAGACAAGAAGGATGAGGATAGCATCAGCGCTCTGAAGGATCTGCAACAAATAAATGTCAGTGCCGAAGACGCATTATGCGGTTCCCTGCTTGTAATAAACAGCAAGCATTCTGCTACGATTGAGGAAAAGAAGCTCGGCGTCAGCAGTATATACGAATACAGAGTTGCCAACACAAGCGAAGGCGAGATCCCGTATCAGATAGACAGCATATACACAAGAATGTTTGAAACAGCCTCCCTTCCCTACCTGCACAGCATGCTCACAGCTCTGAACAAGGAAACGTCGCGCGACGACATAATCATAGTTTCAGCATATTCAAACGAAGCGTCCGATGAATTCTCAACAGGAAAGCTCGTATCCTTTAAGGTATACAAAAACAAGCTGACGACATACATCGATGCCGAGGACAACAAGGTGATCGATGAATGGCTCAAAAACAACGCATACAAGTACGGATTTATTCAAAGATATCCCGAGGGCAAGGAGATCGCAACGGGCAAATCAGGATATGCTCACTGCTACAGATATGTAGGAATCGCACATGCAACATACATGCATAAAAACGGACTTTGCCTTGAAGAATATGTTGAGATGCTTGAGTCCGAAAAGCCCACGGTAAGCTCACCGTTGACCGTAAAGACCACAAACGGAACCTACGCCATATATTACTTCAAAGGTGAAAATGACTCCACAGAGATAAGCGTACCTGCTTCCGCCGTAAATCCTGACGGAAGCGATAAATATCCGTATACAATATCCGCCACAAACTACGGTGGCATCATAGTCACGGTAAGGATCAAATGATCTTTCGGCGGATATATTGATATGTAAAGGAGAAATAATTATGAAGTTATTAAAGTATTCAGCTTTGATCTCGGCTATCATAGCCATATCATTATTTGCAATGTCGGGATGCTCAAATGATACCTCTGATACGATTGGCGGCGAGAGCACGATCGGCGAAGCGTCAACAAACGAGGATACCACAAGCAAGGGCGATATCCAGATGAATGAGCTTTCCGTAGAGCTTAAGTTCTCGGGCGATACATGCGAGATATCGGATGAGAGCGCGGTGGAAAAGAACGGAAAGATATACAAGATCACCAAGGCAGGAATATACACTCTCACAGGAAGCATGGACGATGGTCAGATACAAGTTGAGGTTGCTAACACCGAAAGAGTTACCCTTTTGCTTGACAATTTCAACGGCAAGTGCTCCACCTCGGCTGTAATATACGTTATAAATGCAGACAAGATATATATCGATCTTGAAAAGGACAGTGTCAACACCCTCACGGATGCGACCTCTTATGAACTTTCAGATCCGTCTGTAACCAAGCCCAATGCATGCATCTATTCTGCGGACGATCTCACCATCAAGGGCGGCGGAAGACTCAATGTATACGCAAATTACAATAACGGCATCGGATGCAAGAACGACATAGACATTAAGAATGGAAACATCACCGTCAGTGCGGTGAACAATGCCATAAAGGGCAATAACAGCGTTACCGTACGCGGCGACGCCGAGGTCATCATAAGCGCCGCTGAGGACGCTATCAAGACCGATAACACAAAGAGAGATGACAAGGGATATATAAAGATCACGGATGAGGCAAAGGTCACCATCACCTGCACAGACGATGCTCTCCAGGCAACACAGAACGTGACCGTGACTGAAAACGCCAAGGTCACCGTAATAGCTGCATCAAGCGCTGTAAACTGCGACGGTACTACCGATATCGCAGAGGGCACGCTCGTGATACAGTAAGGAGGGTGTAATATGAGCTTCGAAGAGATCAAAGCACTTGCATCCTCGATACTCTCAAGGATGACATCATTCATTGCAAATGGCATTGAATGCATAAAAAAGCCTTTTGTAAAATGCGATTTCAACATTGTTGGCAGCTATCACAAAGATGAAGATTCAGAGAGCGAATGCACAAGCGAATCTCGCGGAAGCATAAAGATCCGCTTATGTGACGTTTTGATATTCTTCACATTCCTTGCAGCTGTAATATCCATATTTTCAAAGAAAAATAAAGACTGAATAAGATAGACCCGTGCATTCGCCGAAATATATCGGCGAATGCACGGGCTATTTTTTGCGCCGTGCATCTATCATATGTGTCAAGGCATCCATAGCATCGCTAAGTCCGCCTATGCGGTCGACTATCCCATATTCCACGGCTTCCCTACCCTCTATGACAGAACCGACATCCGTGGCTAGCATATCGGGACACATCATAAGATCGTATATCTTGTCGGCTTCGGCATACGAATGATCGCATATAAATCTCACTATGCGCTTCTGCATCTCCGAAAAATAGCGGAAGCTCTGCTCCACACCTATCACAAGTCCGTTAAATCTTACGGGATGTATGGTCATGGTCGCGCTTGGCACTATGAATGACATCTTGCCCGACACAGCAAGCGGCACACCTATGGAATGACCGCCGCCTAACACGAGCGTTACCGTGGGCTTTGACATAGATGCTATCAGCTCTGCTATTGCAAGCCCCGCCTCCACATCGCCTCCCATGGTGTTCAGAAGTATCAGCACGCCCTCAACTCCTCCGTCCTCCTCACAGCTTACAAGCTCGGGAATGATATGCTCATACCTTGTTCTTTTCTGACCGTCGTTCAGAATATAATGCCCTTCTATCTGACCTATTATGGATACGACATGTATCCTTCCGTTTTTTGTGGATATATCAAGCGCACCGTCATTGTATCTTGTGCTCTCCGCATCATGATCTGTAAGCTTCTCGTTTCCACCGTCATTTTCCATATCCGCGTCCTCCTGCTCTCTCTCTTTAGAAATATCACGACATCCTGCATAAAATTTCCGTCAATGGTTATTATTCACATAAAGTTTTCTATTATATTCAGGGAATTATTCAAAAATTATCTTTACATTTTGCGAGTTTTGTGGTACAATAAATATGTATGCAAATCGACAAAAAATTTAATTTATATTTAAGGAGATGTTTTTATCATGGAAAACAAGGTTCTTGTTGAAACTTCCGCAAGACACATCCACTTGACAGACGAGGCTGTTGCAGTTCTCTACGGTGAAGGTGCTACACTTACACCCAAGAAGATGCTTTCCCAGCCCGATCAGTTTGCTGCTGCAAACGAAAAGATCAAGCTCGTAGGTCCTAAGGGCGAGCTTATGCTCTCTGTTCTCGGTCCTACAAGAAAGAGCAATCAGGTAGAGCTTTCCTACACAGATGCAAGAACGCTCGGAGTTAAAGCTCCCGTTCGCGAATCAGGTGACGTTGCAGGAACTCCCGGTATCAAAATGGTAGGTCCTAAGGGCGAGCTTGAGATCAGCGAGGGCGTTATCATTGCAAAGCGTCATATCCATTTCGATACAGCTACTGCAAACGCAATGGGTATTTCCGACAAGCAGAACGTTCAGGTCAAGATAGTCAGCGACAGAACTACTATTTTTGACGATGTAGTATGCCGTGTATCCGACAACTATGCATTCGCTATGCATATCGACACGGATGAATGCAATGCTTCATGTGCATTCGGCGAGGTATACGGAGAGATCATAAAGTAAAATGAATATTGTATTTCAAGGAGATAGCGCCACAGATTCCGGCAGAGATCGAAGTTGCAAAAGCGACCTTGGCGAAGGCTATCCGCATTATGCCGCGGCTATGATACAGGACTGCTTTTCAGAGTCATGCGATATTGAATTTTTCAGCATTGCAGAAGAGGGCAAAAGCATCCGATGTCTCATAGACAGCTTTGACGACGATCTTTCCGATATTTCCCCCGACATACTGTCACTTATGATAGGTGTTGACGATGTCCTCTCACAAAAGACGATAGACATTGAGCAGTACCGTTGCGATATAATAGATTATATCAAGCTCGTAAAGGACAGACGCGGCGCCGCCGTTATGCTTATCCAACCGTATATACACTCAGCCATCGAGCTTACAGACTCTCAGATGTCTGTCTACAAGGCAATACGTAAGGTCGTAAGTGATATCCAAGATGAATATGCAGACGCATATCTTCCCCTTCCCCAAAGCCACCTTGATGAAAGTGAAGGCGACATTGAGGAAAACATAATACTCCCCGACGATGCATCATACACTATCGGTGAGCTGTATCTTGAAGCGATATCTCCGATAATCGAGAACATTATCGCGCAGGATAAATAATTTTGTCAAAACTAATTAAAGGAGAATACATAAAATGAGCAATGAATTTAACTGCGAATATGCTGCAAGCCTTGAAGTGCAGCACATGTGCAAGGTTGCCAAGGGTCCCGATCACGGTCCTGCTCCCATTCCCGAAGAAGGTAAATGGGTACAGGCAAAGCAGATTTCCGATATTTCCGCATACACACACGGTGTGGGCTGGTGCGCACCTCAGCAGGGCGCTTGCAAGCTCTCCCTCAATGTAAAGAACGGTATTATCGAGGAAGCTCTTGTTGAAACTATAGGCTGCTCGGGTATGACTCACTCTGCAGCTATGGCAGCTGAGATACTCCCCGGCAAAACACTTCTTGAGGCTCTCAACACAGACCTTGTTTGTGACGCTATCAACACAGCTATGAGAGAGCTCTTCCTCCAGATCGTATACGGTCGCAGCCAGTCCGCATTCTCTGAGGGCGGTCTTGTTATCGGTGCGGGCATGGAAGACCTCGGTAAGGGTGAACGCAGCATGGTTGGTACTATGTATGGTACAAAGGCTAAGGGCGTAAGATACCTTGAAATGACAGAGGGCTACTGCACAAGAATGGCTCTGGACGCTGACGATCAGGTCATCGGCTACGAATTCGTTTCTCTCGGCAAGATGACAGACTTCATCAAGAAGGGCATGGAGCCCAACGAAGCATACGAAA
>CAZVUD010000056.1:0-5677 GCA_964629615.1 uncultured Clostridium sp.
TGAAAAAGCGTAAAAAACAACCGCACACATCACGGCGCGATGTGTGCGGTTGTTTTTATTTACCTGATACCATTTTAAGATATGCGTTTATAAAGCCGTCGATATTGCCGTCCATTACAGACTGTATATTTCCGTCCTCATAGCCTGTTCTTGTATCCTTGGCAAGGGTATAGGGCATAAACACATACGAGCGTATCTGCGAGCCCCATTCGATATTCGTCTTGTTGCCCTGTATCTCTTCTATTGTGTCAAGGCGCTCGCGGAGCTTGATCTCCATAAGCTTTGCCTTAAGCATCTTAAGGGCGGTCTCCTTGTTCTGCAGCTGGCTTCTCTCTGTCTGACAGCCGACAACTATACCTGTGGGCTTGTGAACTATTCTGATCGCCGAGTCGGTCTTGTTGATATGCTGACCGCCTGCGCCCGATGAGCGGTGAGCGGTTATTTCAAGATCCTCTTCCTTAAGCACAACGTTGTCAACGTTTTCAAATTCGGGCATGACCTCGATAGAAGCAAATGAGGTCTGGCGTCTGCCTGCCGCATCAAAGGGAGAAACGCGCACGAGTCTGTGAACGCCGTTCTCACTCTTAAGATAGCCGTATGCATTAAGTCCCTCAACGGTTATGGTCGCGGACTTGATGCCTGCCGCGTCGCCGTCCAGCCAATCTATAAGCTTGACCTTAAAGCCTGACTTTTCTGCCCATCTCGTTATCATTCTGTACAGCATCTGCGCCCAATCCTGCGCCTCTGTTCCGCCTGCACCCGGGTGGAAGGAAACAATGGCGTTGTTCTTGTCGTATTCGCCGCACAAAAGCACGGATATCCTCTCGCGCTCGGCAGTAGCCTCTATTTCCTCCAGCTCATTTAGCACCTCGTCTGTCGAGTCGATATCCTCTTCTTCAATAGCCATTTCCGCAAGGGCAATGGCGTCCTCAAGACGGGCGCAGAGCTTTTCATAGTCGTCGATCGTGTCGCGCGACTGCTTTATTGTCTGTGTTATTTTGTTTGCTTTATCGGGATTGCTCCAAAAATTGGGGTCGAGGGTCTGTGCCTCCAGCTCCTCTGCTTTAGACTTAAGGTCGTCTATGCGGAGCGCGTGTCCAAGCTCCTTGATATCCGCGCGGAGAGCCACGAGCTTAAGTTTAGCTTCTTCAAGTGCGATGATCAAATCTAAAATCCTCCGATATATTATATATATTACAGTTTGTAAATACATCATTAACGATTCATTATATCATATTATCCCGCCCTTTTCAAGTACTTTTTCGGGATTTTTTGCAAAACGCGAAAAAAATTACAGTAATCAAAGGGCAAAATGAGAAAAATAATAATTATAAGTCCCGTCAGTACTTGACAAGAGGCAATGAAAATTATATAATATATATGTAAATATTGCAGATATTTAAATTTAAAGATATTTAAGGAGAATAGAAATGAAGGTAACGAAGGAATCCATAATCGGCGATATCCTTGACTACGATCAGGGAACAGCAGAATTTTTCTTTGAGATAGGCATGCACTGCCTCGGTTGCCCTGCTTCAAGAGGCGAGTCCATAGAGGAGGCTTGCGCTGTTCACGAAACAGACGCAGACGCGCTCGTTGCAAGGATCAACGAATATCTCTCGGCTAAATGATATTGCCGAGCCTTTAATTTTGCGTTGCGCGGCAACGCTCATTTTCGGCAATTAAGGCGCAAAGAGCAAACGGGCAAGTTGTTGCTCTGTTTGCTCTTTTTGACCTGCATTTTTTAGGAGAGCATATGTTACCATTACTTGATAAAAGACTCATGTGCGCCGCAGAGCTCGTGCGCGACGGCGTGAGATTTGCGGATATAGGAAGCGACCATGCGTATCTGCCTATATATCTTAAGCTTGAGGGCAGAATATCCTGCGCGCTGGCATCGGATATAAACGAAGGACCTGTCGCATCGGCTGTGGAAAATATAAAAAAATACGGCGTGGCGGACTCTGTCTTTGCGGTCATGGCGGACGGGCTTGACGCCGCAAGGGATTTCAGACCCGACGACATCGCGGTGCTCGGCATGGGCGGAGAGCTTATAATGTCAATAATAGACAAGGCTCAATTTGTAAAGGACGAGAATATACATCTCATACTCCAGCCTATGACGCACGCGGAAAAGTTGTACTGCTATCTGCTTGAAAACGGATTTGAGATAATATGCGAGCGCTTTTGTGCCACATCCGAAAAGCGCGGCGACCGCATATATCGTGTCATGTGCGCGAGATATTGCGGCGTCAGTCGCAAATGCGACATGATAGAGGCTATGGCAGGCAAGGACATGGGAATAGACGACCCTGTAAAGAAAAGATACATCAGGCACATGATCGACGTTTACAATGTCAGAATTAGCGGAAAGAAACGCGCATGTGAAGACACGGCATACGAGGAGGAGCTCACAGACGGGCTGGGAAAATTATTATGACGGTACTTGAATTATACAGTAAGCTTACAGAAAGTATACCGAGCAGTCTTTCCTGCTCGTGGGACGGCGACGGCTTTGAGGTCTGCCCTGATCAGAATGCTTGTGTTCGCCGCGTTCTCATATCGCTTGATGTGACGAACGAATGCATAGATCACGCCGTAAATAATAGCTACGATGTGATAATTTCGCATCATCCGCTGTTGTTTAAGGGCATATCCGAGGTGTCGAATACAGATGCTGACGGAGCACGCGTGATAAAGCTGATAAAAAATAATATCAGCACTATGAGCTTTCACACCCGTCTTGACGCGCTTGACGGCGGCGTTAATGACGTTTTATCTTCGGTCCTCGGTCTGTGCTCGGTAAAGGCGGCAGAGTGCGATGACGACGGCATGATGAGGGTAGGCGAGCTTAAAGAAGAAATGGACGCGCGGGATTTCGCGCTTTACGTAAAAGAGAAGCTTCACGCGCCGAGCGTAAGACTTGCCTCGGCAAACAAGAAGGTCTTTCGTGTTGCATTGCTCGGCGGCTCGGGCGGCTCTTGCGCGCATCTTTTAGCGGCGTGCGGCGCAGACACCTATGTGACGGGCGAATTTAAGCATCATGAGCTGCTCGACCCCTGCGGCGTGGGCGCAAATCTCATTGAAGCAGGACATTTCTATACGGAATATCCCGTGTGCAGTATGTTGCGTGACACGGTATCGCTTATATGCCCCGAGGCTGAATGCGATATATATTTTTCAGACAGGACCGAGATCCTATGATCTTTTAAAAGGAGATATTTATGACTTACGTTATATCAAACATACACGGTGATCATGATGCATTCAAAAAAATGCTTGACACGATAAGCTTTGGCGACAACGATATTATGTATATACTTGGGGATATAGTGGACTTTGGCGACAGCTCCATGGAGCTTATCGAGGACATCAGCATGAGGTACAATGTATATCCCATAGTCGGCGATCACGATCTTCTGGCATTGCGCATGCTGTCGGGATTTTCGCGCATGCTGAAGGACGGCGATTCTCCGTCTGCGGATTTTATAAGCGAGATGACGGCTTGGTGCGCCGACGGCGGCGACAAGACGCTTGCAGGCTTCCGTGAGCTTGACGACGATATGAAGGAGGGCGCGATTGATTACCTTTCGGACATGGCGCTCTTTGAAGAGGTGAGCGTTGGCGACAAGGACTATATACTTGTACATGCAGGATTTAAGGACGGCTGTGACATAAACGATCTTGATTCTCTTGTGCCGCAGGATCTCATAAGCGAGAGCCTTGACCTCAGAAAGAAATATTTTGAAGATAAGACCGTCATAGTAGGTCACGAGCCTACGACCGAGGAAAACGGCGGCGACGGCAGGATATTTTACGGAAACGGAAGCATCAATATAGACTGCGGCAATATGCGCGGCGGTCGCCTCGCGTGCCTTTGCCTTGATGACGGCAGAGAATACTATGTATGATATTTAAGGACTTTTTAAATGAAGATAAATAAGAACGATATCATAAGACTTAAGGTTGAGGACATGAATCACCTCGGCGCAGGCGTTGCAAAAGCAGACGGAGCGGTCGTGTTTATAAGGGGCGCTGTCACGGGCGACGTGGTGGATTGCAAGATAATAAAGGCGACAAAGAGCTATTATGTCGGCATTGTGAGCCGCATGATCGAGGCGTCAGAGTATCGCGAGACGGTGCCGTTTTGCGGTGCGCCTGCATCCTGCGGCGGATGCGTTTACAGATATGTGACGCGAGATTGCGAGCTTGAGATGAAGCACAGGCATGTCGAGGGGCTGTTTTTAAAGGCAGGGCTTAAGGATATCAATATCCTGCCCGTTATGCCTGTCAGCGAGAGATACGGATACAGAAACAAGGCGCAGTATCCTGTGTGTCAGACCAAAAACGGTATGAAGGCAGGGTTCTATGCCGGCAAGACCCACACGGTGGTCAGCAGTGAGAATTGCTCGCTTGAGCCTGATATATTTGGAAGGATAGTTTCTGATGTGTGCAGATTTGCCGACAGATACGGCATACTTGCCTATGATGAGCTGACAAATACGGGTCTGCTCCGACATATATATCTGCGCCTCGGTGAGATAAGCGGAGATATCATGCTGTGCCTTGTCATAAACGGCGAGAGATTTCCGCACGCGGATAAGCTTGTAAAATATATGACCGAAAGATACGGTGAATTAAAGAGCATCATGCTGAATATCAACTCTGAGAACACCAATGTGGTGCTTGGGGACAGGTATATCACACTGTGGGGCAAGGATCATATAGAGGACGAGCTTTGTGGTCTCAGGTTCAAGATATCCCCCGAGTCATTCTGGCAGGTGAATCGCGGAGGAGCCGAGAGGCTTTACGGCGTGGCAAGGACCATGGCGGATCTGCACGGTGACGAGCGCTTGCTTGACCTTTATTGCGGAACGGGCACGATAGGACTTTCCATGGCAAATGATGTTCAAAGCGTCATGGGCGTGGAGATAGTTGAGGGCGCTGTCAGATGCGCAAAGGAAAATGCCGAGAAAAACGGCATTTGTAATGCCGAATTTTTCTGCGCTGACGCAAGCGATATAGAGAGCATGATACCGAGCGACAGAATTTTTGACGTTGTCATACTCGATCCGCCGAGAAAGGGAACTACAAGAGAGCTTATTGCCTACATCGCCAAAAGAAATATAAAGAGGGTAGTTTACATATCCTGCGGACCTGACACACTGGCAAGGGATATAGCGATATTTAAAGAATACGGCTATGATGCAGGCGATGTTCAGCCTGTGGACATGTTCCCTGCAACGGGGCACGTAGAGACGGTATGTCTTTTGTCCAAACTTCAAAATCGACAGCATATTGAGATCGAACTTAATATGGACGAGCTGGATTTGACCGATGCGGAGAAGAAAGCCACATATCCCGAAATCAAGGAATATGTAATGGAGCATTACGGCTATAAAATTCCCAGCCTGTATATCGCACAGGTCAAGCAGAAGTGCGGCATCATCGAGCGTGAGAACTACAATAAGCCGAAGTCTAAGGATTCCAGACAGGCAAAATGCCCTCCCGAGAAAGAAGCGGCTATTATGGAAGCTCTGCAACATTTGGGGATGATTTAGGAGGGATAGATGATGGCGAGCTGGGTCACACACCTGATGATTGCGGATAGCGTTCTGGAACGCATTCCGAGTATAGATAGACATGGCTTCTGTGTTGGTAATATCGCCCCGGATTG
>CAZVUD010000057.1:0-5657 GCA_964629615.1 uncultured Clostridium sp.
GGAACGATAAACGAGGACGACCATGTTTTCGGGCTTTCTGCCGCAAAAAGATACGGCGGCATATACGTTCCTGCAAATCAATCGGTAATACATTCCTACGCAAGGGAGCAATTGGCAGGATGCGGTAAGATGATACTCGGCTCGGACTCGCACACACGCTACGGAGCGCTCGGTACGATGGGCATCGGCGAAGGCGGACCTGAGCTTGTAAAGCAGCTGTTATGCGACACATATGATATAAAATATCCCGAGGTAGTGCTTGTCAATCTCCACGGAAAGCCAAAGCGCGGCATAGGTCCTCACGACATTGCGCTTGCACTTATCGGCGCTACATTCAAAAACGGATATGTAAAAAACAAGGTGCTTGAATTTGCGGGCGACGGCATCAAATATCTGCCCATGGATTTCAGAAACGGCATTGACGTAATGACGACCGAGACCACCTGCCTTACCTCTATTTGGCAAACAGATGAAACCGTAAAAAAATACTTGGAGGCGCACGGAAGAGGCGAAGATTACAAGCCCCTCACACAAAAGGGAGTTGCATATTACGACGCCGCGATCGACATAGATCTTTCTCGGGCAGAATGTATGATAGCTCTTCCCTTCCACCCCTCAAACGTATATACCATAAAGGAATTTCTTGCAAATGCCGAGGACATTCTCGCCTCTGTTGAGGCTGATGCAAGATCAAGATATCCTGATCTTAAATACGATCTCAGATCCAAAATATTGCCTGACGGATCTGTAATGGCAGATCAAGGCATAATCGCAGGCTGTGCAGGCGGTATGTTTGATTCCATAGTTGAGGCATCTGCGATACTCAAGACAGGAAATGTGGGAAATGACTATTTTAATCTCTCTGTATATCCCACGAGCATACCCGTATCCTTGGCGCTTACCCGTAATGGCATTACCGAGTCCTTGCTTGAGAGCGGCGTTGCGATAAAGCCCTCCTTCTGCGGACCTTGCTTTGGTGCAGGTGATGTTCCTGCAAACAATGCCCTGTCGCTCAGACATACCACGAGAAATTTCCCGAACCGCGAGGGATCAAAGCCTGCAGACAGTCAGGTATCGGGCGTTGCACTCATGGACGCAAGATCCATTGCCGCAACTGCCGCAAACCAAGGCAGGATAACTCCCGCAACCGATATAGAATACGATAACACAGAGATCGAATATAAATTCGACACAAGCGTATATGAAAAGAGAGTTTACAACGGCTTCGGACATCCCGACCCGAACACCGATCTGATACTCGGTCCAAATATCACAAGCTGGCCCGAGCAGTATGAATTGTCAGATCATGTTCTTCTTTCAATGTGCGCAGTTATATATGATCCCGTAACTACAACAGACGAGCTTATCCCGTCAGGCGAGACCTCGTCGCTCAGGTCAAATCCGATAAAGCTTTCCGAATTCACGCTGTCAAGGCGCGTTCCCGAATATGTCGGACGCTCCAAAAAAGTCAAGCTTTGTGAGGAAGTAAGACGCCGCGGAGAATATTCCCATGAAATATACGGCGCACTCTCGCTTTTCGGTAACGCAGACGAGCTTATGAAAAGCACACAGACCGGCTCATGCATATTTGCAAACCGTCCGGGCGACGGAAGCGCAAGAGAGCAAGCCGCATCCTGTCAAAAGGTGCTCGGCGGTCTTGGCAACATATGCTTTGAATATGCCACAAAGAGATACCGCTCCAACTGCATAAATTGGGGCATACTTCCCTTCACTGCGAATAAAGACACGCTTCCTGATCTTTGCGTAGGGGATCTCATCTTTATACCCAACGTGCGCAAGGGGATAGCTGATGGTAACGAAAGCTTTAAGGCTTATATAGTAAGGGACGGCAGGATAGCACACAGTACGGATCTTTATATAATGGGTCTGGGCGAAAAAGAAAAGCAGATCCTTCTTGACGGCTGTCTTATGAACTACTACAAGAATAAAAACGCAGGTCTTTGAAATGATGCGTGAAAGGAGCACGGAAAATATGGAAAAAATAAAAATGACCGTTCCGCTCGTTGAGATGGACGGCGACGAAATGACACGCATCATATGGAAGATGATAAAGGATGAGCTTATACTTCCTTTTGTTGATCTGAAGACAGAATATTACGATCTTGGACTTCCCAACCGAGAGAAAACACGCGACAGTGTCACATATGACGCGGCTAATGCCACAAAAAAATACGGCGTTGCGGTAAAATGCGCTACCATTACTCCAAACAAGCAAAGAGTGGAGGAATATTCCCTGTCTGAAATGTGGCGCTCTCCAAACGGAACCATACGCGCAATACTTGACGGCACCGTATTTCGAACTCCGATAAGGATAGATGCGATAAAGCCTGCCGTTCGGAATTGGAAAAAGCCGATAACCATCGCACGTCACGCATACGGAGATATCTACAAGGCTACCGAATACCGCGTTGAGGGCAAAGGACGCGCAACACTCTCGTTTGTAGGCGAGGACGGAACGCGAATGGAAGAGACGATATATGACTTCGAATGTCCGGGCGTTATCCAGGGCTCGTACAATAAGGACAGCTCCATCATATCCTTTGCGCATTCCTGCTTCAGATATGCACTTGAGGTCAAGGAGGACCTTTGGTTCTCATCAAAGGACACCATATCAAAGCAATATGACCAGACATTCAAACTCATTTTTCAGGACATATTTGAAAAGCACTATAAAAAAGCATTTGAAGAAAACGGAATATCATATTTTTACACGCTGATAGATGACGCTGTCGCAAGAGTTATCAGAAGTGAGGGCGGATTTATCTGGGCGTGCAAGAACTACGACGGTGATGTCATGTCGGATATGATATCCACCGCATTCGGATCTCTCGCCATGATGACGAGCGTTTTGGTATCGCCCGACGGCGCATATGAATACGAGGCGGCTCACGGCACAGTGACACAGCACTATTACAGATACCTCAAGGGCGAGGACACCTCAACAAACCCGATCGCCACCATATTCGCATGGAGCGGCGCGCTCCGCCGCAGAGGTGAGATGGACGGTCTTTCAGATCTTGTCGAATTTGCAGACAAGCTTGAGACGGCATCAATAAACACAATGAATTCCGGAATACTGACAGGTGACCTTTACGCGCTGGCAGACGAGCCTTGCGCTACACGGGTAAACACCAAGGATTTCATACGTGCAATAAAGAAAGAGCTTGAATCTCTGTACATCGCATAATTTACAGCTATTAATTTAATCACTCATAAAAGAAAGGCTTAAAAATGAAGACCACTCTCATCATCATGGCAGCAGGCATCGGTTCAAGGTACGGTGCAGGCATCAAGCAGCTCGCAAAGGTAGGACCGTCAGGTGAGCTTATCATCGACTACTCCGTGCACGACGCTATGGAAGCAGGATTTGACGATGTTATATTCGTTATCCGTAAGGACATTGAAGAAGAATTTAAAGAAGTCATAGGCGACAGGATAAGCAAGATATACCCCTGCTCTTATGCCTATCAGGAAGTAAATGACCTTCCGCTCGGAATTAAAAACCCCGAAGGCAGAACAAAGCCTTGGGGCACAGGTCACGCAGTGCTTGCCTGCAGAAGCATTCTCAAAAACCCGGCTCTCGTCATCAATTCCGACGACTATTATGGCAAGGACGCTTTTGTAAAATGCCATGACTTCCTTGTAAACAAAATGGACGAAAGCAACGGTGTGCTTGACATTGCAATGCCGGGATTTATACTGAAAAATACTCTCAGCGATAACGGAACCGTCACCCGTGGCATATGCAATACAGATGAAAACGGATACCTTTCAAGCATAAATGAGACCAAGAACATTTCAAGGCACGCAGACGGCAAGGTATACGCTGCAGACAATAACGGCGAGTATCATACCGTAAATGAAGGATCCTGTGTTTCCATGAACATGTGGGCTTTTTCCGAAAGATTTATGGACACGCTTGAAAACGGATTTAAAGAATTCCTGCTTTCTGACGGCAATGCCGAAAGCATGAAGAATGAATTTCTCCTTCCGATATTCATAGGCGAGCTTTTGGGCGAAGGTAAAGCTAAGGTAAAGGTAATACCGACGGAGTCCAAATGGTTTGGAGTAACTTACCATGAGGACCGCGAATATGTTGCAGGCGAATTCAAAAAGCTGGCAGATGCAGGCGTATATCCCAAAAGCCTTTTTTGAAATGACCTATAAAAGGAGCTATAATGGACAGAAATTCCAAAACATATAAAGCATATACCGAAATTTTAAAAAGAGAGCTTGTTGCCGCTATGGGCTGTACAGAGCCAATAGCTCTCGCCTACTGTGCCGCACGGGCAAAGGAAGTGCTTGGTTGCATGCCCGAGAAGGCATATATCAAGGTCAGCGGAAATATAGTTAAAAACGTAAAAAGCGTAGTCGTGCCCAACAGCGGCGGCATGAGGGGCATAGAGGCGGCGGCAGCTGTAGGAATATTCTACGGAGATGCATCGCTTGAGCTTGAGGTAATATCAAAGGTCACGGAAAGCCAAGCTAACGGGCTCAAGAATAAAATGGGAGAAATTGAATTCCACGTTTCCGCACTTGACTCCTCGCATGTGCTGGACATAATAGTCGAGCTTCACGGAAGCGGTCACACCTCATGCGTGCGTATATGCGATGAGCATACGAATATCGTAAGCATAATGCGCGACGGAGAGTGCCTTTGGTCTGTAAACGGAGATTGCTCATGCGAGCATGAGGACAAGGACATGCCTGACTATTCCCTTTTGAATGTATCGGATATATTTGATTTCGCGCTTACTGCCGAGATAAGTGACATCGAGAGCGTGATCGACAGGCAGATCAGATACAATCGCGCGATATCAGACGAGGGCATGAAGAATTGCTACGGTGCACAGATAGGAAGGATCATATCTTCTCGCGACGATAAGCCGAGAACGCGCGCCATGGCAATGGCGGCGGCAGGATCGGATGCGCGCATGGGAGGTTGCGATATGCCTGTTATTATTAATTCCGGTAGTGGCAATCAAGGAATGACTACCTCCCTGCCTGTCATTGCATATGCCGAATATTACAACAAGAGCCGCGAAGAGCTTATACGCGCGCTATTGCTTTCAAATCTCGTTACATTACACCTCAAAAAGGGCATCGGCAGACTTTCTGCCTATTGCGGAGCTGTAAGTGCAGGAGCGGGAGCCGGAGCAGGAATCGCCTTTCTTCTTACACGTGATCTTACGGTCATAAATCACACACTTGTCAATGCGCTTGCAATAACGAGCGGAATTGTTTGTGACGGAGCAAAAGCGAGCTGTGCGGCAAAGATCGCCATGTCGGTAGATGCAGGAATAATGGGCTTTGAGATGTATAGCCGCGGTTGCGAATTTTGCGGCGGCGACGGACTTGTCGGACGCGGAGTTGAAAAGACCATTGAGAACATATCCACCCTTGGTCATGACGGAATGAAGGAAACTGACAGCAAGATAATTGAAATAATGATCGGATGCTGATATCAGGTGTCTTGCGCAACATGTGATCTTAGTGTTGCGCAAGACGACACACAAAAAAATTTTCGCATAATTTTTCAAAAAAGTATTGACAAATCGACATTTTTATAGTATAATAAGTAAGTCGTCAGCAATGGCGCATGCGGAAGTGGCGGAACAGGCAGACGCGCACGTTTG
>CAZVUD010000058.1:0-5502 GCA_964629615.1 uncultured Clostridium sp.
GGTCTCCACGCCCTCTTGAGTAACCTTCATGCCAAGCTTCTTTACCATGTCTATTACACTTTCAAGCAAAAGCTGATCGCGATCTGCCGAAATACCCTTATCAAGGAAGAATTTATCAAGCTTTATCTCGTCCATTTTTATCGTCTTGAGAATATTATAAGAGGAATATCCCGTGCCGAAATCGTCTATGGAGCACATAAATCCGTTGTCGTGTAATTTCTTCACGATATCTGACAAAAATTCATAATTCTCATAGGCAAAGCTCTCTGTAAATTCAAGAGTTATGAAATTATCTTTGATATTAAACTTTTTCTTTATTCTTATGTAATAGTCCGTGAAATCCGATTGTATGGCAGTCACTCGCGACACGTTTACCGAAACAGGATAGCATATCTGCCTCTGCTCCACTGTCCTTGCTATGTTTTCGCACGCCTTGAAGAACACAAAATGGTCAAGCTTTACGATGAACAGATTCTTCTCAAACACAGGTAAGAATTCCTGCGGCAGGTGATATCTCATAAGCTCGGGATCATACCAACGTATAAGTATCTCACAGCCATCCATATTCTTAGATCTGAGATTATATTTCGGCTGATAAAACAGATGGAACTCGCTGTTTTGGAGTGCCTGCTCCATTTTTCCCTCTATCTCTGCTTTTTTGATATATCGCTCGTGCATCATGTCCTCATAAAAGCTTATACTCAGATATTCAGACTTAACAGACATATTCTCTTCTGCCATCTTCAGCTTATCAAGCATGGATCTTATCTTCTGGTCCTTCCCCTGCTCGATCTCATACACGGCAAAAGCAACGCTTATCTTGTAATTGAGCGCATCAAACTCATCAAAATCCGACAGTCTTAAATACACGCCGTTCAGTCGTTCGGAAAACGACTTACGGTCGCGGTACTGCAGAAGCATCAAAAACTCGCCGTCAAGTGCGTATCCGAAGGTCTCCTCCACCATAAGTGCTCCGCGCACGGTATCGGATGCGTATTTAAGAAGCTTTCTGCCTGCGTTGTCCCCAAAATGCTCGGTAACATATCGGAAGTTATTTATCTTTAATGACACGAAGGCAAATTTTGAAGATCTATATGTCTTCAGAAGATCGTCGGATCTCTTTACAAATTTCTTGGCTGTCGGACAATTGAGCAGCGGATCTACCATCTCAAGTCGGTATCTTCGCCTTTTCTCAATGATCCTGTTTACAATGATCATTATGATCAGAACCGCCATGACCAAGGCAAGCCCGAGAAGAGCGGACATGATGCTCTGCATTGCCGCAAAGCCCTCGCCGTAGACCTCTCTTGCCGAATACATGCACATAAGCGTCAGATCCCCGTCATATGCGCCAAGATGCGATATACAGAGTATATAATTCTCTGTATCGCGCGTAAATGTAAATGAGCCGTCATTATCGCCGAGCAATGTCTGCGACACGGTATCTGACATATTCGGATCTGCGCCGAACAAGCTCTTTATTATGCCGTTCTGCACGGGCTGATTTCCAACATTAAAGGTATCCTTGTTTTCAAGCCTGTCCATTATCCTGCCGTCATTTTTGCACAGCAAGGTAAACTCGGAAATATCTGTACGATCCAGCGAAACGCTATTTACATCAAACACAGCTACCAAACGGTCAAAATACGCGTTCTCTGCATTTACCGAGACCGCAACGGAATTCATCCTGCCGTTATAAAGAAACTGCCTTACGACCGTAATATCGCCGTCTGCATTGAGCTCACTCAGCGACGCGCTGTCATAATATTCCTCGCCATCCCACAAAAACAGGCATCCGTCCTTAAAATACAGTATATCTGTTATGTATTGATCCCTGACATCACCCGAGAGCGCATTTTTTATGCCTGCCTTAAGCTCGGCGACATTGGCGCAGGGAGAAAGCAAGCGCGCATAATTTTCAGCTTCAGCCTTTATTGCATCTATCTTGCCCTGAACATAAAACGACGCTTCCTTTGTATAGAATTCCGCGCGTTCAAGCGCGATATTGCCTACATCATCGGAATATCCGGTAAAGAGCGAGAGTGTGTATGTAAAGAAAGCCAAGCAAACTGCTATCACGGTTATAACAGCGATGGCATCTAAATGATCTCTGCAAAATCTCTTCATTTGTCCACCTCGTTTTTATCCTTCTCCTGCATGCGTCTGACCTCTTCCCTTACGCGCTCCTCGATCATCTTTTCCTTTTCTGCCTTAATCTTGTCCTCATCTCTCAGTGCCGCCGTTATGTCGGGAATGTAGAGAAAAACGCAGGATCCCAAAAACATCGCTATTATAAGGACAAGTCCTATAGGAGATGCAAAGACTCTGCCGAAAAATGTCATCACGGGGAGATTTTTTATATGTGTCGCAACAATATCGTCGCTCCGTACGGTCCATGTATCAGGCATGGAATTATCTCCCTTAGTTTTATATCCGCTCTCTGTTATCTCGATCACCCTGTGTGTGATAAGCTTGCCGTACACCTCACTTGATGCATCACTGCATACAAACGTTATCACATCTCCGATATCCACAGCGCCGTCATACTTTTTTGTAAGTATATAGCTCTTCTCGGGTATTGCAGGCTCCATACTGCCTGTTTCGACATACAGCATCGAATAGCCGAATATAAATGTCGGTCTGCCGTTTTTTCTGTTTACGAGAGATGTTATAAGGGCAACGCAGACAAGAGCTATGATAAGCACTGCCGTTATTGCAGTCGCCGCTTTTTTAATCTTCTTAAGTATTTTCATGACTGACCTCTGTATCTCCGTCCGCTCTATCATCCTCGATAAATGCGGAGGTATCGTCAAGACCGTACTCCGTAGGCTTATCGTAATTTCCGATCGGTCGGTAAAGATTTGATATCTCAGATGCAATGCTCCTTGCATCCGCCGATGATGTATCAGGCACAACTGTCGTGTGTAAACGGTCCGCCGCCTGCTCCTTGACAGCAAGCTTGGCTATATCGCTTGCCATAATGGCTGTATGCTCATCACGCAGGCTTCCGAGAGATACATGGGCAATATCGGCATCGCGATATACAGCATCCATATTTCCGTCATCTGCGTCAGGTGTCCTTGAGAGTATGATATCCGCAAGCTGCTTTGCATACTCAAGATGCCGCGCGCTCTTTATCTTGATGTAGGACGGCATGCCTGTATTCTTCTTTCCGTTATCACGCAAAGCACCAAATCTCTTCGGTATCTCATCATACTTAAGCGCGACATAAAGCCTCATGGATCGCTCATTGAAGGTAAGCCGTGCCAAAGCACGCTCACCGTGCATAAATACCGCATTGTGGCGACTGTAGAGCATCTTAAGGGTGTCATTGCGCAAGAATGCACAACCGATCTCCACAAAGTTCTCCTTGCCGTATTTTATAAGCTCATTGCACATAGCACCAAAGCTCTCCTTGTCAAATTCTACCGTCTTGCCGTCAACAGACTCGTCAAGCAGAATATCGTCAGGCAAAGCGTCTGCGTCGCCTGCATCAGCGAAAGCTTCATCATCTTCAGGCTCAACATATAGCTCATCTGCCATGAGAGCCACACGTATCGCGGCTTCGATATCTCCTATATCGCAGTCGTCCTCGCGCTCATATACCATGCTCTCGGTATAAGGCGAAGGCTCTGCCTCTGTGACCGAAAGCTCGGGAATGACATAGCTTTCGGATGCAGCGCCAATATCATGATCGCCCTTTATATTATGTCTGAAGACAGCATACTGCACAGCCGCGCTTCTGTATGCCGCATTTACGTATTCAGGCGGCAATTCAAATGTCTTTTCATCAACTGTAATGCCGTATCCAGCATCGTCATAGCTCTCGATAAACTCCCAAAGAGCAAGGCACTCTCTGAAATATTTATTTTTCAATATCGCATTCGTTCTCATTATCGGAGGTCGAATGTAGTTTCTGTCCATCTCCTTGGCAAAGGGGGAATTTGCATATCCCGTGACTATATCATTAAGCCGCTCTACCCTGCTCCAGAGTCCTGTGGTCAGAAGCGTGTTTTTAACATCAGCTCTATCTGTGTGCTCGGAATACTCGACCTTGAATGATACCCTGCCGCGTCCGTTCTCGGAGGTGAAGGAATTTTCAAACTCAAAGCTGTCAAGGCTCTCGTCCACACCCACCTCAAGGGCGATTTTTCTGCGTCGGCTGACAAACAGATACAGCTTCATGATAAGCGTGTTCAAAAACTTGTTTTCATATGTCAAAAGTGAATCTTCCCTGAAAACATTAAGCATTTTTGTAGGAGTCATATCGCCGTCCTCCTGCATGCTTATGTAGTCGGTATGTCGGCAAAGATGTGCTATCGACCTGCCTGATACACGCTTGGTCTTTTCTATTGGCAGTATGTCCTCCGACTCAGCAATATAGTGATTGGGATTTCTTATCAGCTCGTCAAGCGACGGGATGCAATCCTCTATAGCCTTCACCCAAACCTCATCCACAGAGCGAAGCATCAAGCGGTTTGAGAGCCTTGCCTTGCCCATGCCTTCAAAAAATGAACCAAGTATATCCCCGTATTCGCCGTGCCTTGACATAAGCGCCTCTTGAGTATCCAAGGTGTCACCGTATATATCGTGCCTTTCCTTGTCCCTGCGTATCCTTTTTATCAGACCGCGCGCAATAAGAGAGTCAAACGGCTCGCTGTGGATATCGTCTGCCGATATCAGATCGCTCTCACCCTTGCGCATGGCAAGTCCCTTGCGTTCGCAAAGATCATTAATCATCTGATGGGCATAGCGACATGCATCATCCTTTGCAACCCGGTTAGCCGAGATTCTGTCGTTTTCAGCATATCTGCCGCCATATGTCTGCAAGCACAGCTTACCGTCCGTAAAGCTGATAGAGGCTATACGCTCATTTTCAAAATAAAATGAGTCGCATGTCCAAAGCACCTTGTGCCTTACACCTTCGCGTACCAAAAGCAAGTTTGCAAGCTCTGCATACATCTCCTTGACGCGCGGCTTTGACAAAATGAGATCTGCGGTAAAGGATATGTCATATACCAGCTTTCCCGTATAATTGGAAAAAGGGACGGAAGTTTTGCTTTCCGTCGCGGAGAAATTTTTATTAAAATCTTTAATATCCATAATATTTCATCCACCTTTTTCAGGTATTTATCAATACATTTTCTGAAGCAATTGCAGATAAGCCGTGCAATCCTTCATTTCGCCCTTGCCGAAAAGATTATCCATAAAGGAAATGAGAGGACGGATCTCGTCGCGTATCAGCGAAAGATTAAGGCTTTCGAACTTTCGGAAGACCTTGGTTGCAAGGATGTAATCCACGCCCTCCTTCTCTGTTCCGCCGCATGCGACGTAAACAGGAACAAATCGTTTAAGCTGCTTCATGATACGGTTACCAAACGCAACTCTGAACTTCTCAATTACGTAATTGTCAAGCTTTTCTATGCAGTCAAGTATCTCCTGACTCACAGGATTGTCGGCAACGGCGCGGTCGTAAAGCTCGGAAAGCTCACTGTAAGATAT
>CAZVUD010000059.1:0-5448 GCA_964629615.1 uncultured Clostridium sp.
CTCTGCTGAGGCGAAAATACTTGTCTGGCGACGGACCGGGAAGATAGCTCATCGCTGATACAAAATAGTCCGTTTATGCGGGCGAAGTTGGTGTTTTTATCGCAGAGGGTCCACCTGTTCCCATTCCGAACACAGAAGTTAAGCTCTGCTGAGGCGAAAATACTTGTCTGGCGACGGACCGGGAAGATAGCTCATCGCTGATACAAAATAGTCCGTTTATGCGGGCGAAGTTGGTGTTTTTATCGCAGAGGGTCCACCTGTTCCCATTCCGAACACAGAAGTTAAGCTCTGCTGAGGCGAAAATACTTGTCTGGCGACGGACCGGGAAGATAGCTCATCGCCAACACAGAACAGCTAAGTCGCCTTGATTTAGCTGTTTCCATTTTATATACTACACATCCTTTGTGTAGATCTTTTTCCTCCTTAGCTCAGTCGGTAGAGCACCTGACTGTTAATCAGGGTGTCGCTGGTTCGAGTCCAGCAGGGGGAGCCAGAAACGTTCAAGCTTATATGCACCTTTAGCTCAGTTGGTAGAGCAACTGACTCTTAATCAGTGGGTCCCGGGTTCGAATCCCTGAAGGTGCACCATAAAGCTTGAACGTTTTTTGTTTTTATTTTATGTTGGTCTACGCGTACACTGACTCTTAAATCATGTGGGTAAGATTTGGTACCCAAATCGGTCGAATCCTGAAGGTGCACCATAAAGCTTGAACGTTTTTTGTTTTTATTTTATGTTGGTCTACGCGTACACTGACTCTTAAATCATGTGGGTAAGATTTGGTACCCAAATCGGTCGAATCCTGAAGGTGCTCAATAGAGCTTGTATATTTTATTTTTATTTAGATAACAAATCGGCAGAGATAGATCCTCTGCCGATTTGTTATTTATATGCAATGTTTTTTAACATCTCAATGGACGAGATACATCATATAATTACACTGCCAATCCTGCGAAAATTCCAAACATAAATAATATAATCACAGGCATTAAGATACTTATTATCATGCATGCACCACATGCCCGTGCCTTGTTTGGGACTTTTTTATAATTGCAAGCCCAATATATTATTCCGAATATGGGAATTAAATATGACAGAATGCAAAAGCCGATGCTCACTCTATCCTGGGTTATCACTATATCCTCGATTCGGCATCCGCATGACGGACATATAACAGCTTCATTTAAAACCTCGTTACCGCAATAAGTACAGTATTTCATAATGATCTCCTCCTACAGTTGTTTATTATTCCGAATTAGAATTATTTATATTATAATTCTTTTATGGAATTTTGTCAAGTGCTTTTTGGAATATAATTTTTAAAAAGGCTTTAAGGGGAATACCACATGAAAACAAGAAAGCACGAGTACGGTGACGCCAACATGGTTGGAAAAAATATTGAACGTATGCGAAAGCAAAGGGGAATAAAGCAAAAAGATTTTATCGCGCGTATACAGACAATGGGCTGTGACATGAATCCCACAAGCTATTCCAAGCTTGAAGGGCAGGTCAGGAGTGCTACCGATAAAGAAATATACATTATCTCAAAGCTTTTGGGGGTAAAAACAGACGATCTTTTTATCTATAATGACAATTGAGCATTTAATTTTATTTATTGCTTTGAATTTTTAAAATGGTCGATATAAGATCTTATTCCCATGGTGATAAAAAATTTATCATTTTTCTTCTTCGCCTATTGCAAAAATGCTTACGGTGTAGTATAATGAGATAAACGTGCAGATAATAGTTAAACTGTATTTGCGCGAGAAACAAAATATATTATTTTAATGCAGAGTAGACATATGAGTGTTAAGTGCTGCGCAGACGGGGAGTTGTTGCGCGGACGAAGGATATTTCCGCGGTTCATATGTCGCATCCCGCTGCCAAAAATATGGACCTACCTCCTTATGTTTTGGAATAACGGGCAAAAGGAGGTATTTTATTTTGAAAAAAGAAAACGACATCAAAAAAGAAAAACGCAAAACAAGAAATTTTAGCAGCAAGCTCAAGCTCATATGCCTGTCGGGCATTATGGCAGCCATATATGTCGGCTTGGATTTCCTTGCTGTAAGCGTAAGTGCCCCGTTTGGCGGAACGCTTAAGATATCTTTAAGCGGCTTGCCTGTTATCATTGTGGCGATATTCGGTGGACCTATATGGGGTGCGGCAACAGGATTTATAGGCTCACTTTTGGGTCAGATGTTGAATTACGGATTCAGCGCGACCACTGTTTTATGGATACTGCCTGCTGTCATGAGAGGCTTGTCTATGGGAATACTCTTTAAAGTATTCAAGCGCAGCTTAAAGCCAAGCAAGTTGATAATTGAAACCTGCATATCATCCGTGATAGTTACGCTGTTTAACACATTGGCAATGCTGGTAGATCAGTATGCATACGGATATTACAATTCCTACATTGCAATATATGCGGCTATTCCCGCAAGGATATTTGCAGGTGTGGTCACGGCGGTAATATTCTCGCTCATGCTTCCGACGATAATTACGTCATTGAATAAAGGAAAGGGCACGGTCTGATATTGGCTCCGTTTTTTGTGCAAAGGTAGGGAATGCACGAAAAACGGAGCTTTTTTATGTATTTTCAAAAAGTGTATTGACAAATATTCGTGTAAGCATTATAATCATACGGGATGCAAATATCCCTTTTTATTATTTATTTCTGAGCTCCGTCGGAGGTTTTACGTAATGGATATAGAGCAGGACAGTGACAATTATTTCGGCAAAGAGAAAATAAGTAAGATACTGCTTAAAATGGCGCCGCCTGTAATGATTGCCCAGCTGATACAAGCGCTTTACAATATAATCGACAGTTTTTTTGTGGGAAGATATTCTGATTCAGGGCTGACTGCGCTTTCAATAATATATCCCATACAGCTCCTTATGATCGCCTTGGCGGTTGGTACAGGTGTTGGTATAAATACGGTCATGGCTGCCAAATTCGGCATAAAGAGCAATGACAAGGCATATGAATATGCAGGAGTAGGAACACCGCTTGCATGTGTTTTGTGGGTGATATTTGCGTCGGTGTGCTATGCGATAATGCCTGCATTTGCAAGAATGTCAACGCAGGACCCTGATGTTATAAACGATGTGGTATCATATGGCAGAATAGTCTGCGTTTTCAGCTTTGGACTTTTTCTTGAAAGCATCTGGACAAAGATATTGCAATCCAAGGGAGATATGAAGACCCCGATGATGGCGCAGATATTTGGTGCACTGACCAATATAGTGCTTGATCCGATACTTATATTCGGACTTTTCGGGCTTCCGAAAATGGGAATATCGGGTGCAGCCATAGCTACTGTCGCAGGGCAGGTGGTCGCGGCAGCCATTGTCATGAAGAAGGGCTTTTATCGCTCTCCGTCAGTGCGCCTCTATCCGCACTATATTGCGAAGATATTTAAAATGGGACTGCCAAATATCCTCATGCAGTCGGCATACACATTTTACATATTCGGTCTGAATCTCATTCTTTCCACTTTTTCGGATGCCGCAGTCACCACGCTTGGTCTTTATTATAAGTGGCAGACATTCTTTTTCATTCCATTGGGAGCTATGCAGACCTGTATAGTTCCGATAATAAGCTACAATTACGCTTCAAAGGACATAGGCAGATGCCGAAAGACTCTGAATTGCGCCATAGCCTTTGGCGCGGTGCTCATGTTTGTGGGCACGCTGTGCTTTAACATAATCCCCGAGCCTATGCTGAGATTTTTCTCGTCTGACGAGGAGGTAATAAGTATAGGCATAAATGCGTTCAGGATCATTGGATGGAGCTTTTTGCCACTTGTGACGTCACTTACATACCCCGTCCTGTTTCAGGCGGTGGGGCAGAGCCTGAAAAGCTCGCTTTTGACTGTTATTCGCACGGTTGTCTTATTTGTTCCTCTCGGGTATCTGTTTTCGCTTATCGGGCTTGATTGGTTCTGGCTTACTTATCCCGTTACAGATACTATCACCTCTCTCGTAGGCTTCTTTATGTGCCGATCTTTCTTTAAGAGCTGCAACAAAGATCTTTCCGTAAAGTAGCGGCTGTGTCTTTTTTGATGTTTTTTGTTGCAATAATTCATATTGACATAAATGCGAAAAAGTGTTAAAATTAAAACGTAACATTAAACACAACGGAGGATATGATCATGCTTAAAGGTATACCGAAGATATTGCCCCCAGAGTTGCTCAAGGTATTGTGCGAGATGGGGCACAGCGACCGCATATGCATCTCTGACGGAAACTTTCCTGCAGAGTCTATGGGAAAGGATCACATAGTTATAAGAATGGACGGACACGGAGTTCCCGAGATACTTGATGCCATTCTTGAGGTATTTCCGCTCGATACATATGTTGAAAAGCCTGCAATACTCATGCAGCTTATGGATCGCGATGTAGGTCGTGTTGAAACACCTATCTGGGACGAATACGCAAATATAATAAAGAAGCACGACGACCGCGGACGCGAGGCACTCGGCAATATCGACAGATTTGATTTTTACGAGGAAGCTAAAAAGTGCTATTGCATCATAGCTACGGGCGAAAAGGCAATATACGCAAATATAATGCTCCAAAAGGGCGTTATCTGATAAAAAAGGGCTTTATGCCCTTTTTTATTATCGCTCTATTGATTTTTACACGGAAATATGATACAATGTATGTATAATAAATATGCTTTTAAGGAGATATTTTATATGAATGCTGTTGAATGTATAAAGACCAGAAGAAGTGTGAGAAGATTTAAGAACACACCTGTGGAAAGAGAGATACTTTCTGATATAGTGTCGGTGGCTACATATGCTCCGAGCTGGAAAAATTCTCAGACCACAAGATACATAGGAATACTTGACGGTGCGCTTAAGGACAAGATCGCAGATGAGTGCGTTATGGGATTTGAATACAATCAGAACACCATCAGAAATGCGCCTGCCATGGTCGTGGTAACTACGGTAGATTGCCGCTCGGGATATGAGCGCGACGGATCATTTACCACAAGCAAGGGAACTCATTGGCAGTCATTTGATGCAGGAATTGCCACCGAGGCATTTTGCCTTGCGGCTCATGATGCCGGACTTTCCACTGTTATCATGGGTATATTTGATGAGGAAAAGGTGAAGTGCGCGCTTGATGTTCCGCAGGGTCAGTCGGTTTCCGCGCTTATCGCGATAGGATATGCGGATGAAGAGCCTGTTGCTCCCAAGAGAAAGAGCGCAGATGAGATATTGACTATAAAGTGATATAAACCACGCTTTTTTGAAACAAAGCTCGGCAAAAAACCCCGCTTTTTTGAAAAAAAGCTTGGCAAAAAACTTTCCCGCATGTTATGGATTGATTTTTGTAAATCATGTTGACGTGTCGTAAATTCGAATTTTAAGAATACTTGGCAAAAAACTTCCTCACATAAGCCTTCTCCGGTGGGAGAAATGATGAGATGTATTATTTAT
>CAZVUD010000060.1:0-5427 GCA_964629615.1 uncultured Clostridium sp.
TACCTGTACCGTGAGGAAGAACTACCGCACCTCTAACCTGCTGGTCAGCGTGACGGGAGTCAACACCAAGACGAACGTGAACTTCAATAGTTTCATCAAACTTTGCCTTGGAAGTCTGGCAAACGAGAGCCAAAGCTTCGTTTGAGTCATAAAGTCTGTTCTTTTCGATAAGCTTAACGCTATCGGAATATTTCTTACCCATTTTAGCCATTTTCACTTACCTCCTATTAGTCTTCTACAAGAACACCCATAGAGCGAGCAGTACCTGCTATCATGCTCATAGCAGCTTCGATGGAAGCAGCGTTAAGGTCGGGCATCTTTGTTTCTGCGATTTTTCTTACCTGTTCCTTTGTAAGAGTAGCCACCTTTGTCTTGTTGGGCTTAGCGGAACCGGATTCAAGACCTGCTGCCTTCTTGATAAGAACAGCTGCAGGAGGAGTCTTAGTGATAAATGTGAAAGAACGGTCAGCGTAAACTGTGATAACAACGGGGATAATAAGACCGATGTCATTCTTTGTTCTTTCGTTGAATTCTTTGGTGAATACAGGGATTGCAACACCGTACTGACCGAGGGCGGGACCTACAGGGGGCTGAGGTGTAGCCTTGCCGGCGGGAAGCTGCAATTTAATATAACCCATTATTTTCTTAGCCATGATTAAATATACCTCCAATAGTGGTTAATTACACGGGAAATTCAAAAAATTTTTTCCCTCCCACTTACGAACACAGCAATTTCGCTGTGAGCAAGCGCGTCGTGCGCATGCTTTTTTTAAAAACACTGTCAGTGATGAGCCTTGAGCTTTAACATAGTTGCGTCAAGTTCAACGGGCATATCTCTTCTGCCGCGCTTAACAAGAACGGTAACTATCTTGAGGTCCTCGGATATAGAAGTAACTATTCCGCTGTAGCCCTCGAACAAACCGCTGATAACGTCAACTTCATCTCCCTCACGGAAGGCGAGCTGAACCTTTACATCCTCAATGTTCATATTGAGAACTTCCTCATCGGAAAGAGGAGTGGGGCGCGATCCCGGACCAACAAAGCCCGTAACGCCTGTGATGTTTCTGACTGCGTGCCAGCTCTCATCTGTCATAATCATTTTGATGAAAACATAGCTCGGGAAAACTTTGACCTCTTCAACCTTTTCCTTATCGCCGTCCCTTTCAATGACCGTTTCAACAGGAACCTTTATGTCGAAGATGAGATCTCCGAGTCCGCGGTTTTCAACGATCTTTTCAAGATTTGCTTTGACCTTGTTTTCATAACCCGAATAAGTGTGCGCAACGTACCATTTCAGGCCGACATTCATTCCATCAATATCACTCATGTTAAAAACACTCCGTCTTTGGAATCAAGCGTTCTTATTATTTAAAGAGCTTTGCAAGACCTGCAATGCCCCAGCCGAATGCGAAGTCGAGGATAGCAACTGCAATTATAACGATAATGCAGATGATAACAACTACGATAAAGTTCTTGCGAGTCTGATCCTTAGGCGACCAAACAACTTTCTTCATCTCGCTCTTTACAGAACGAAGGAAAGCTGCAAGCTTAACACGGTTTTTGATAATAAGAAATGCGCCAACGGCAATGAGAATACCGCCAATTACGAGATTTACGATAAGCTCTGTGTGATCCTTCTTCGTTTCTGTTGTTGTGGAAGAAGAAGCAGCTGTGGTGGATTCTTCAGTTGTAGATGTAGTTTCATTTGTAGAAGAACTGTCTGTTTCTGTACTGCTCTCTGTGCTTTCCTCGGTATTGGACTCAGCTGCTTCAGCTGTGGTCGATTCCGCGGTAGTTCCGTCAGCCTCTGCTTCTGCAAAAGCACATACGGTGAAGCAAGAAAGAAGCAATACTAAAGACACGAACAAGGCGATAAGACTTCTTTTATTAATGAAAGCCATATTGAACACCCTCCGCTTCACTTTGTTTCTTTGTGAAGAGTGTGCTTGCGACAGAACTTGCAGTATTTCTTAAGTTCCAATCTGTCCGGATCATTCTTCTTGTTTTTCTTTGTGTCATAGTTTCTCTGCTTGCACTCTGTGCATGCAAGAGTAATCTTGACTCTTACGTCATTAGCCATGATTTCGGCACCTCCCGTTTAAAATTTATTTGACGACCGTCGGGTCGTCCGTGTACCTCCCTCTGAAAAGGCGTCCTGCTTGCGCAAACAGGCACGAAAAAAAAGCCCTATATACAGAGGTACTGCAATTATAACATTTTGAAAAGTAATTGTCAATAGTTTTTTGAAATTTTTTCCGCTTTTTTGAAAAAAAGCTTGGCTTCTTTCGTTTTTTTGAAAAAAAGCTTGGCAAAAAACTTTCTCGCAAAAGCCTTCTCCAGTGGGAGAAATGATGAGGTGTATCATGTAGTCGTGGAATAAATATAAATTCAATGTTATGCGGACCGCCGAGGACGTCGGTCCCTACAGATTATCATAATAATATTGTACATTATGTTGACGTGAAATAATTGATATTTCAACGGACAAATAATGATATTATGATTACAATTTGTAGGGACCGGCGTCCCCGACGGTCCGTAAAAACAGTAATATATCGATTGCGTTATGTCAACGCAGTACACAATAATTTTATGATAACCCGTATATGCCGATGAATGTAAGCAAGTTGCCGACGGTCCGTAAAAATGTTGAAATGTTGATTGTTTCATGTCATCATGATGCACAATAATTTTATGATAACCCGTATATACCGACAAACGGCAAACTCCGAGAAAAACCCCGTGGGCATTGCCCACGGGGTAAATTGATCTTAAATTTTCAGATAACTGAGTTATCAGGGCTCAAGAACGATATTCTCGAAGAATATTACACCGCCGCCCCAGAACTTGTTAACTGTGAGGAATACATCACCGTTGTATGTAACGTCCTTAAGGTCGATCTCCATTGTCGTCCATACCCAGCTGTTACCTGCATTTACTTCCCAGTGACCGTCAGCGATAGTGAACTCGCTGATATCAGTGCCTGCTGTCTGGAAGTTAGTAGCTACAGACTTGCTGAGAAGAGTAAGCTTCTGAGGAGTTTGCTTCTGAGAATTAACTGTACCTTCACCACCGTCACATGCGTATGTAACTGTCATCTTGGAATACTTGGAAAGGTCGATGTTGCCAAGCTTGAAGCAACCTTCATAAAGCTTAACAATACCGTTTTCATATGTCTTCTTGTTGGAAGCCTGGATAGCGTTGAATTCAGCGCCGCTTGTTTCCTTCTTTGCTGCGAAGTGACCTGTGATGCTCTTAGGATCGATGTGATCGGGAGTTATTGTAAGAACGCCGTTTGCATCGGGCTCAAGGGGAAGTATTTCTGCTTCGGGCTTATCAGCGATCTCAACCTTGTCGAGAGTCTTGCTTGCGCCGATAATTGTCATCTTGCCCCATCTGTCGAGGTCGTATACAACACCGTCGCTGCCGAGAGCTACGAGCTGGAGTGAACGTGCACCGGGTGCAACGTCTGCGAGATTGATCGTGATTGCGTAACCCTTACCGTTCTTAACACCTGCGCCTGCAAGGTCAGGACGATCCTGAACAAATGTATCATCATATACGGGATCTGCGCCGTCGATGGAGTAACCGAGCTTAACTATTGTAAGGTCGTTCAAGGATGCCCAACCGCGGAGAGTAAGCTTCTTCATGTCTTCATAGCTGAAGCCGTTAGGATAGAGTTCGTTAAACTTCTTCTCAACCTGACTGCTTGCCTTCTGCTCATCGTCAACTATGAGTGTATCGCAAGACATTCTTGCGCCCTCAGGATTGTCATAGTTTACAGAGAAGCTGGGGAATATGTTCTTGCCGTAGCTTTCAGCAGCCTCTGCTGTACGGAAGAAGCCCATCCAAGCAACATCCATGCAGTCGCCCTTTTCAATACCGCCATCGTTAAGAAGGTCGATTCTGAATACCTTGAGCGCGTCCATGCCGTACTTAGAAAGATCGATAACTACTGTATGCCAACCGCCGTCAGCGATTATTTCCTTTGTGAACTGAACGTTCTGGGGGAATGCGTGTGTGTCTGTGCCGAGGAATATCTCGTGCTTCTTAGCATTTGCGCTTGTTCTGTATCTGAATGCGAAGTAGTCTGCACCTGCAAATGCATTGTTGCCGTTCATAAGGTATGCAGACCAGTCGCCTGAACCTTCAGCGTAGAACTTAATGTAATCCTTCTCAACGTTGTAGAGGAGGCTGTTTGTAGAAGCATTAGTCTTGAGGTGCTTTTCCATAGCCGCTACGTCAAGAAGTGTAACGGGAGCTGTGGAAGTAACTATCTCAACTTCAACTTCGAGGACAACAGTGTTACCGGACATGAGCTTAACTGTGTATTTGCCTACTGTCTTGAGATCCTGGAGATCCTGGCTTTCAACAGTGATGCCTTCGCCGCCGTTGGGCTTGAAGCCGTTAGCTGCGCCAAGTGTATAGTACATAACGAGCTTGTCGCCATAGTAGAGAGCTACCTTAGAGCCTGCTTCACCGGAAGCGCTTACATTAATGTCGCCGCCTTCGTTTACTTTAGCCTTTTCAACAACGAGTGCTGTCTTTACGTCAAGGTCCTTGTTTACAGCAACATCCTTAGCAGACTTAACGCCTACAGAGAGGATACGTGTAACACCTGTTCTCCAGCTGATACCCTGGAGAGATGCACGGATATCACTGCAAATGAGAGCATTCTCAATTGTCTCTTCCTGACCTTCCCATGTCTTAATTACAGCCTTTTCAACCTGACCGTCTATGAAGTTCTCATAGTCCTTAGAGCCTGTGAGAGTGATCTTAGCCATGGTCTTGCCGTTAGAAAGGAAGTAGATAGTATCTTCGAGGTCAACTACTGTGATCTCGCCGTTAACTACACCTTCAACGATGTAGGAGTGGATGTTAGGAACATTGGGGGTTTCAGCATTGTAAGACTTGATAACGATACCAAGCTTACCGTTGTTTGCATAGTAGTATATACCGGAGTCACCGTGAGCTACTGTGGGATCGATTTTGGAACCGCTTCCTGCTTCACCGTAGAGATTGGGGTCCCAGCCGTTGATGTCGTTACCGCGAACGAATGCACCTGCAGCAGGGCCGTTTGCCTGTACGTAGAAGTTTACAGTGTAAGCATACTTACCTGTAGCTTTTCTGTAGTATGCACCGAACGCACCTGTCTTCCAAACGATCGTGCCGTCATCGAGCTTTTCGATCTTGGATGTGTCGGTTCCTGCTATGCTACCGTTAGGAAGAAGATCTATGAACAGACCTGCTTCAGCCATAGAGTTGTTTACATACTGACCGTCATCTGCAGCACTAACTTCCATGTTGACTTCTTCCCATTCTTCTGTTTCGGGAGCTGCCGTTGTGCCGGTAGTGCCGGTAGTGTCTGTGTCGGTCGTGTCCGTATCTGTTGTGTCTGTGTCGGTCGTGTCCGTATCTGTTGTATCG
>CAZVUD010000061.1:0-5080 GCA_964629615.1 uncultured Clostridium sp.
GTGAATATTCTCTAGGCATTTATTGGTCTCCTTGATATTAATATCTGTAATGAGCAAAAGCCTTGTTTGCCTCTGCCATTCTGTGCGTTTCTTCTTTCTTCTTGAAAGCTCCGCCCATGCTGTTCTTAGCATCGATTATCTCTGCGGCGAGCTTCTCAGCCATAGTTCTCTCACTGCGGTTTCTTGTGTATGTTACAAGCCAACGCAAAGCAAGAGTCTGCTGTCTTTCGGGTCTAACTTCCATGGGCACCTGATATGTGGAACCACCTACACGGCGAGCCTTTACTTCAAGCTGGGGCTTGATGTTATCAAGAGCTTCCTGGAATACTTCGAGGGCATTCTGACCAATCTTACCTTCAACGATTGCAAATGCATCATAAACGATTGTCTGTGCTACGCCCTTCTTGCCATCATACATAATGTTGTTGATAAGCTTTGTTACAAGCTTAGAACCGTACATATTATCCTGCAATACGTCTCTTTTGGATATACGACCTCTTATCGGCACTGTACTTCCCTCCTTCATCAAATTTAAAAAATGAAATCATTGGTACTCAAAAGCAAGCCTCTGTTGTGCGCCTCGTTAATATAAACATTTTGAGATTAACTCGGACGAACTGTGTCTTTCTTACTTTATTTTTACCTTTAAAAATTAAGAAGTATATTACTTCTTTGCGCCCTTCTTGGGAGCTTTTGCACCGTACTTGGAACGGCTCTGCTTACGGTTTGCGACACCCTGAGCATCGAGCGTACCGCGAATGATGTGGTAACGCACACCGGGGAGGTCACGAACTCTACCGCCTCTGATAAGAACAACTGAGTGTTCCTGAAGGTTGTGTCCGATACCCGGAATGTAGGTAGTTGCTTCAAGACCGTTTGTAAGTCTTACTCTGGCGATCTTACGAAGAGCCGAGTTAGGCTTCTTAGGGCTTGTTGTAGATACCTTTGTGCATACGCCTCTTTTCTGAGGAGCAGGCTGATCTGTAGACTTGTTTGTCAATGTGTTAAGACCCTTCTGAAGCACGGGTGCTTTAGACTTGTATGTCTTATCCTGACGTCCCTGTCTTACGAGCTGGTTAAAGGTTGGCATTCTTCCTAGTTTCCTCCTTCTTTAAAGAATTAAATGTTTATATTACAGGCGCTCAAAGCATACCGTTAACGTCGCTTTTTGCGTTTCTGTCCGTTTTTGCGCAAAGTTACCCCATAGTTGAATAAATTGCGTACGGCATTATTATAACATTGACATCATTTTTTGTCAATAGTCATTAGGAATTGATTTGAATTTCTCCCTTTTGCACAAATGAAAACAGTATTTATTTAATATTTTTGTGTAAAAAGACCTCCGCGATAATTTCGCGGAGGTCTTTTTTATGAAATTTCTAACAATTTTTTTGTGAAAATTGTACAAACGTCAATCATTTATCAACCATTTATCAATCGTTGATCTCTTCAAGTACAGCATTTCCGCCCTCTGCCACATACGCATTTTCTGCATCAGCAGCATTAGCTTCCTCGCTTTCCATAGCCTCGATCATGGTCTCGCCGAACTTGTTGTCAGACTCACTCTGGACCTTCTTGACGCCTACATTTCTGTAGCAGCTCATACCTGTACCTGCAGGAATAAGCTTACCTATGATGACATTCTCCTTAAGTCCGAGCAGGTGGTCTACCTTACCTCTGATAGCAGCCTCTGTAAGTACCTTTGTGGTCTCCTGGAAGGAAGCTGCGGAAAGGAAGGACTCTGTAAGGATAGAAGCCTTTGTGATACCGAGGAGCACAGGAGAGCCTGTTGCAAGCTTGAGCATATCCTCGCCTGCATCTATTCTTGCCTGTACCTTGTCATTCTCTTCCTCAAATGTGGAAGCGTCAACAAGTGCACCTACGAGCATTTCAGAATCTCCGTTATCCTCAACTCTGATCTTCTTGGTCATCTGACGTGCTATTACCTCGATATGCTTATCGTTTACGTTACAAGACTGTGAACGGTATACCTTCTGAGTTTCCTTGATGATGTATTCGTATACTGCATCAAGTCCGAGTATTCTCATGATATCAGCAGGAGCCTTAGAGCCTTCAGTCAAGGCGTCACCGACCTCAACATGGTCTCCGTCGTTTACAGCAAGTCTTGTTCCGTAAGGAACCTCATACTTCTTGTAATCTTGAGTCGTATATTCACCGTGAGTATTATCGGGCATGATAGTGATATCATTCATGCCTGCGACCTCACCGGATATGATCTGTACAGTACCTGCGACCTCAGCCATGATGGCAGCCTTCTTGGGCTGACGTGCTTCAAAGAGCTCCTCAACTCTGGGAAGACCCTGTGTAATATCGCTTCCTGCGACACCACCCGAGTGGAAGGTTCTCATGGTAAGCTGTGTACCGGGCTCACCGATAGACTGTGCAGCTATGATACCGACTGCCTCACCGATATTAACGAGCTTGCCGGAAGCCAAGTCAGCACCGTAGCAATGCGCGCATATACCGTTCTTTGCGTGACACTGGATAACTGTTCTGATGTATACCTTATCTATACCTGCGTCAGTGATCTTCTTAACTATATCGTCAGTGATCATAACGTCATCCTCAGCGATAACAGTACCGTCAGGAGCGATTATCGGCCCCATGGTGTATCTGCCGAGTATTCTGTCGCTGAGAGGCTCAAGGACATTCTTGTCGTCCATGATCTCATTTACCCAAGCGCCCTTCTTGGTGTCGCACTTTTCTTCTCTTACGATGATCTCCTGTGCAACGTCAACAAGACGTCTTGTAAGGTAACCTGATTCAGCCGTCTTAAGAGCTGTATCGGAAAGCGACTTACGGGAGGATCTTGCACCCATGAAGTACTCTGTGATGTTAAGACCTTCACGGAAGTTTGACTTGATCGGGATCTCCATGGTCTTACCTGTAGCCGAGAACATAAGTCCTCTCATACCTGCAAGCTGACGCATCTGTGTCATAGAACCACGCGCACCGGAGTCCGCCATGATCTTGATCGGGTTGTAGGTAGAGAATCCTGCTTCAAGCGCAGTAGTTACCTTGTTTGTCGTGTTGTCCCAGATCTTTATTACAGACGAATATCTTTCCTCCTCGGAAAGCTCGCCGCGCATGTAATGCTTATATACCTTATCAACGTCCTTCTGGGCGTCTGCAAGGTATCCCTTCTTCTCTTCGGGAATAGTCATATCGTATACCGAAATGGAGAAGGATGCACGTGTCGAATACTTATAGCCCATAGCCTTGATATCATCAAGCATATTTGCGCAGACAGCGAAGCCGTGCTGCTTTATGCACATATCGATGATCTGACCGAGCTGCTTCTTCTTAACGACGAATTCGATCTCAAGCTTGAATTCATTCTCAGGCAAGCTTCTGTCAACAAATCCGAGGTCCTGAGGCAGGGGCTTATTGAAGATAAGTCTACCAAGGGTAGTCTCTATTATCTTTGACTTTGTCTGTCCGTTGATCTCCTTTGTGATCCTTACCTTGATCACGGAATGGAGTCCTATAACGCCGTTCTCGTAAGCCATGACAGCCTCGTCATAGTCCTTGAACACGCTGCCCTCACCGGGCTCGCCGGGCTTCATCATTGTGAGGTAGTAAGAACCGAGTATCATGTCCTGCGTAGGTGTTGCAACTGCGCGACCGTCCATAGGCTTCAGAAGGTTGTTTGCAGAAAGCATGAGGAATCTCGCCTCTGCCTGCGCTTCTGCGGAAAGCGGTACGTGTACAGGCATCTGGTCACCGTCGAAGTCGGCGTTGAACGCAGTACATACAAGGGGATGGAGTCTTATCGCTCTGCCGTCTACGAGCACAGGCTCAAATGCCTGAATGGAAAGACGGTGAAGCGTAGGAGCTCTGTTAAGAAGCACGGGGTGCTCCTTGATAACATTTTCAAGAGCGTCCCAAACATCGGGATGTACTCTCTCTATCTTTCTCTGTGCGTCCTTTACGTTTGTAGCCTTGCTCATTTCAACGAGTCGTTTTACAACAAAGGGTTTGAAAAGCTCAAGTGCCATTTCACGGGGCAGACCGCACTGATATATCTTAAGTGAAGGACCTACGACGATAACCGAACGTCCCGAATAGTCAACACGCTTACCAAGCAGATTTTGACGGAATCTACCCTGCTTACCGCGAAGCATCTCAGAGAGAGATTTGAGCGGACGGTTGGAGGGTCCTGTTACAGGCTTGCCTCTTCTGCCGTTATCTATAAGCGCGTCTACCGCCTCCTGAAGCATTCTCATTTCATTTCTGATAACTATTTCAGGTGTGCGGATCTCAAGCAGCTTCTTAAGACGGTTATTTCTGCTTATAACACGTCTGTAAAGCTCGTTAAGGTCAGAGGATGCAAAGCGTCCGCCGTCAAGCTGTGTCATGGGGCGGATGTCCGCAGGAAGCACGGGGAGGATATCAAGTATCATCCACTCAAGCTTGTTGCCTGATTTTCTGAATGCTTCAACTACCTCAAGACGCTTGATGAGTCTTGTCTTTTTCTGACCGCTTGCGGATATCAGCTCATTCTTGAGCTGCTCCGAAAGCTCCTGTACGTTTATCTTCTGGAGAAGCTCCTTAATGGCAGCCGCTCCCATTCCAACTCGAAATTCGTCCTCGTACATTTCACGATATTCGAGATATTGCTTTTCTGTAAGCACCATACCTGTCACAAGAGGTGTCGTGCCGGGATCAAGCACTACATTTTCCGCAAAGTAGAGTACCTGCTCAAGCTGCTTTGGTGACATGTCAAGCACGAGAGCCATTCTGGAAGGAATAGCCTTGAAGTACCAAATGTGAGATACGGGAGCTGCAAGCTCTATATGTCCCATTCTCTCACGTCTGACCTTCTTTGTAGTTACGTCAACGCCGCACTTTTCGCACTTGTGTACTTCCTTGGAGTGAGAGTTCTTATACTTTCCGCACGCGCACGCGCCGTCCTTCATAGGACCAAAGATGCGCTCGCAGAAAAGTCCTCCCACCTCAGGCTTGAGGGTCCTGTAGTTTATGGTTTCAGGCTTGTATACCTCGCCATAAGACCACTCTCTGATCATTTCCGGAGATGCCAGACCTATTTTTATAGATG
>CAZVUD010000062.1:0-4722 GCA_964629615.1 uncultured Clostridium sp.
CATTTGACCGCATTTGCGCGCAAAAGCGATATGCGCAAAAGATTGTCCACAGATTGCGGCATCTCTCCGAATCTGTCAAGCAATTCATCTGCGATATCGTCCGCATCATACTGATCGTTTATCAGAGCTATACGCTTATAAAGAGCCATTCTTTGAGCAGGATATTCAACATAGGATTCGGGAATATACGCATCAAGATCCACGCTTATCACGCACTCCTTCTTTTCCTCAACATGACCGCCCTTTTCCTCTACGACCGCATCGTTCAAAAGCTTTATGTACATATCGTAGCCTATGGAATCAAGATGTCCGTGCTGTTCAGCACCCAAAAGATTTCCCGCTCCGCGAATCTCCATATCGCGCAAGGCTATCCTGAAGCCTGCGCCGAACTCCGTATATTCGCGTATAGCCTCAAGCCTTTTTTGCGCTATCTCACTTACGGTCTTGTCCTTCGGGAAGGTAAAATACGCATACGCGCGGCGGGATGAGCGTCCAACACGACCGCGGAGCTGATGCAACTGTGAAAGTCCGAGCCTGTTTGCGTTATCGATTATGAGAGTATTGGCATTTGGGATATCCACGCCCGTTTCAATTATCGTAGTGCAAACAAGTATATCTATATCGCCTGTGAGCATCTTTGCCCATATATCCTCAAGCTCTTCCTTACCCATCTTGCCGTGTGCGACCGTGATCCTTGCCTCGGGAATAGCCTTTGAGAGCCTATCCCCCACGCTGTTTATACTCTCAACGAAATTATGCAGATAGAATACCTGACCGCCGCGCCTGAGCTCACGCCTTATGGCATCATTGATTATGATATCGTCATATTCAAGCACATAGCTCTGAACAGGAAGTCTGTCTCCGGGAGCCTCATCAAGTATAGACATATCACGAATGCCGCCCATAGCCATATTGAGAGTTCTGGGTATGGGGGTCGCTGTGAGAGTCAGAACATCTATATTTCCCGTTATCTGCTTTATCTTCTCCTTTTGTGCCACGCCAAAGCGCTGTTCTTCGTCGATTATGAGCAGACCGAGATCGTGGAAAACTACATCCTTTCCGAGCAGTCTGTGCGTACCTATGATGATATCTATATCGCCTCTGGCAAGCCTGTGCAGTGTCTGCTCCTGCTGCTTTGCCGTTCTGAACCTTGATATCATGTCGATATTAACGCCAAACGAGCGCAATCTCGCCAGCGCAGTCTGATAATGCTGAAGCGCAAGTATAGTCGTTGGCACAAGTATAGCTACTTGCTTACCTGACAATACAGCCTTGTAAGCCGCTCTGAACGCGACCTCCGTCTTTCCGTATCCAACATCTCCGCAAAGCAAGCGATCCATGGGCACAGGAAGCATCATGTCATGCTTGATGTCCTCTATTGCATCAAGCTGGCACTGTGTTTCCTCATAGTCAAAGGATTCCTCGAAATTCTTCTGCATGTAATCGTCTGCATCAAAGGCAAATCCTGCTTTTTTCATTCTTTCGGAATACAGCTTTATAAGCTCCTTAGCCATCTCCTTGACAGCACCCTTTACCCTCGCCTTAGACTTCTTCCAGCTCTCTCCGCCCATCTTGGACAGCTTCACAAGCCCGTCATCAGAATGTGCTCCGATGTATTTGGATACCATATCCAGCTTTTCTACGGGTATGCAAAGCTTGTCAGTGCCTGCATACTGTATGCTTATATAGTCACGGCAAACGCCGTCTATCTTAATGTTCTCAATGCCGAGATATCTGCCTATTCCGTAGTTTTCATGAACCACAAGATCTCCGACCTCAAGCTCTGCATATGAAAGTATCTCCATGCAGTCGCGGCGCTTTTTCTTAGCCTTTTTAAGCTTTGCCGATGTATTGAGCGCTCCTGCCTTGGCATCGGAATTGGTGGTCAAGACCGCAACTCTCGCACCTATAAGCTCATACGCGTAAAGGTATTCCTTCCATTTGACATAGACCGCCTTGACGGGCAGATCCGCAATACATATATCTCCCTTTTCGCTCTCGCTGACGGCATTTATATCAGCATCGCAAAGCAGATCTCGCAGGCTGTTAGCCGCCTGCTCATTTTCTGTCATGACGATTATCTTATATCCTGCGCGCTGATATCCGATTATATCTTCACACAAAAGATCAAACTTATCAGCATAGCTTACAGGGCAGCGTGTTCTGAAGCCGAAAAGCCCGGACAGGCGTCTGTCGGTCAGTCCATACGCAAGGGAATCTATATGCAGTGTAACATTTTTGGCGCAGAACTCATCAAGAGCTGCCGTTGGCTTTGAATATTCCGCATACTTTTGAAGTATCGTCTTTTCAGCGCAAAGACCGCTTATTATCTGCTCCTCGCGGAATTTACCTGCCTTGAGCCTTTCCTTGATCTTACTGCTGCCTCTTATGAGAAGCAAGGTGCTTGAATCAAAATAGTCCAATAAGCATGACCTCTCGGGGTATACGAGAGATATGTACTTATCTATGAATTTTATCTCAACGTCGTTTTGCTTAAGCAAATTCAACTCCGTTGTGAGCGTTTCTATAGCCGCACGGTCATCGCACGCCTTGATCTCGGTCGAGACCGCATCTGCGATCCTGCGGCGCGCATCTGCGTTTACAAGCATCTCCCTTGCCGGAGTTATGGTGGCAGAGCTTATACCTATCATAAGTCTTTGAGAATCGACATCGAATACGCCCATTCTGTCTATCTCATCTCCAAAGAATTCTATTCGCAAAGCTCCCGATTCCTTGTATTCCTGTCCTCCGTCATCGGTGAATGTTGAAAACGGCGGATAGATATCGATTATACCGCCTCGCTGTGCAAACTGACCTGCGCCCTCGACCATATCCACCCGCATATATCCTGCGCTGACGAGCATGCTTGCCAATGTGTGAGGATCCATCCTCGTTTCATAATCAAGCTTTATGATATTTTCCTCAAGCACATGCCTTGGAATAGTGTATCCGAGAGCTGTATCGGGCGTTGTAAACACTGCGTCATATGCGCCTTCTATCAAGCCCGACAGCACACGCAATCTCTCGTGCTCATATTCATGAGAGGCGGTGATATTTTGAAATGTGAGATCGCGCGCTATGTAAAAAGCACTCCTTTTGCCAAACCGCTCAAACATCTGAGATTGACGCAGACATTCCTTTTCATCAGAGCATATAATAAGCAGAGGCAATCTGCGATCTTCCTGTGTATCCTCACAAAGAGCAAGGCACATGGCATCCTGCGCGCCATCACAAAGACCTCCCGCAACTGACGGGAGCGGTTTTTTATGAAAATTTCCCTTTAATGTTTTTAAAAGCTCAACATACTCTCCGTCAGAGCGGATGCTGTCGATCAGTATATTCATATAAAATATCCCCTCGGATCTTACTTTTTACTTGTATTTGCAGAATTGCAGAGAGCTATAGCGCCATCCGCATCATCATTCAGCATCTTTTCAATACCGCTGTACAGGGTGGGAAAAAGCTCACTTATCGTATTCTTGTCATCAGGTGAGAAGTTGCCGAGCACCCATGCGGCAAGATCGTAATCGGGATGCGGCTTTTTTCCGACGCCGACACGTATCCTCGGGAAAGCATCGCTTGACAGCATATTTATAATGGAACGCAATCCTCTCTGTCCGCCGTCGCTTCCGCTCTTTCTAACTCTCATCCTGCCAACGTCAAGATTTATATCGTCAGATATAACTATAATGTTTTCGGTCGGGATCTTATAGAAGCTTGCCGCAGGCGCGACAGCCTTTCCGGACGCATTCATAAGCGTTTGCGGCTTCATGAGCAACACTCGCTTTCCGCCTATGACTCCCTCGCCGACAAGGGCATCAAACTTCGCTCTGTCAATCTTTGCGCCGCATGAGCGTGCCACATAGTCAATAGCGCAAAATCCAACGTTATGTCTTGTGTTTTCGTATTCCCTCCCGGGGTTTCCGAGCCCGACGATGATATGCGTTATGGGCTTTGTATCGCTGTCGCTCTTTGTTTTTTCTATCCTTTTAAATATATCGAATATATCAGCCATTTCAAACTCCTTTTTAACCTAAACGCACAAAAGCCGCCGAAATTACCTTTATAGGGGGTATTCGGCGATCGCGCAGTAAATTTTATTTCTATTTATTATACTATATATTTTATGCGTTTGTCAAATGTTTTTTGTCTCTATAATGTCAGTTCATAATAAATTTACAATTTACTTATGTGTTTTTTTACCAAAAGCTCTTCCACTAACAAAAAATATGTGCTATAATATGAGATGCTAAAGTTAAAAGTATGCAAATTGCGGCGCACGGCACACCCGTACGTCTGAAATTTGCGGCTTATTTTTGGCATAAAACACGCAAAAAATTTTTATTATATGGAGGATTTATCCAATGGCAAAGAAGTATTGCTACCTTTTTACAGAAGGTAATGCGAACATGCGTGAGCTTCTCGGCGGTAAGGGTGCAAACCTTGCAGAAATGACCAACATCGGTCTTCCTGTTCCCCAGGGTTTCACCATCACAACAGAGGCTTGCACACAGTACTACGAGGACGGCAGAAAGATCAATGACGAGATCATGGCTGAGATCAGCGAATACATCGTAAAGATGGAAGCTATCACAGGCAAGAAGTTCGGTGACCTTGAGAACCCCCTTCTCGTTTCCGTACGTTCAGGTGCACGTGCATCCATGCCTGGTATGATGGATACAATTCTTAACCTCGGTCTTAACGAAGAAGTTGTTGAGATAA
>CAZVUD010000063.1:0-4226 GCA_964629615.1 uncultured Clostridium sp.
ATAGAGCAACTGCCTTCTAAGCAGTAGGTCGGGGGTTCGAGTCCCTCAAGGCACGCCATTTGATTTATGGTGGGTATAGCTCAGTTGGCTAGAGCGTCAGGTTGTGGCCCTGAAGGTCGTGGGTTCGAGACCCATTACTCACCCCACAATTCAAAGAGAGAACGGTGTCGCCGTTCTTTTTTTATTACTGTCGCATAAAACAATATAAAATATATCCCGTGCAAAGCTTTCACGCTTTGCACGGGATATTGTCATCAGTCATGTTTTCCGTTAAGTATGTCCTCTACCGTTACGCTCTTAGTGTGTACTATAGGCTTCCATTCTACCTTCTTGAAAAGCGCCTGAAGTGCAATAGGCATATAAGAAATGAGGAAGAACGGGAACATAAAGAGATAGAGCACCTTTTTGTGGTTGGCACAATTGATCTTTTTCCATTCGGATATGAGAGTTATAAGAGCCATTGCAAAGAACAGCAAATAGGCTTGTACAAAAGCTCCGAGGATGGTCAGAGCAAGCTGGGGTACATAGTGTGTATATGCAGATCCTGCAAGCACAGCTATGAGGATGCCGAAAAGATCAAGTATTATGGAAAGCACGGATATGAGATATGCAGGGCAAACCGTCATGGTCATGTCAAACGCGCCGAAGCTTCCGTTTGCAATCCCCTTGAAGAGCTTTTTGCCGTAATTTGACCACACCTGCAAAAATCCCTTAGACCAACGAAGTCTTTGACGCCATGACTGATGCATGGTCGTAGGCTGCTCGTCATACAAAACAGCCTCGTCGCAATATCCGACCTTTTCGCCTGAAACTATGCAATCCGTCGTAAATTCTATATCCTCTGTAAGCAAAAAATACTTCCAGCCGCCAAACTTTTCTATCAATTCTCTTTCAAAGAAGAAGCCCGTACCCGAAACCGCACAGCTCGTACCGAGCAGGCAACGCGAATTATTCAAAAATCTTGCTTCTCTCATAAACCAAAGCGCATATGCCGCCGAGAGCCAATTGTCGCCGTAGTTTTTGGAGTTTCTGTAGCTCGTAGCCGCCTTGTAGCCGTCGCAATATGTCTGATTCATTGCTCTTACATAGCGCTTGTCAAGGAGATTATCCGCATCGAGAACTATAAAAATATCAGCTACGTCAAGTCCGTGATCTCTCTTTATGTTTTCAAGAAGGAAATCAAGCGCATATCCCTTTCCGATCTGGCTCTTATCCTGTCTTTCGTAAACGAAAGCGCCGCGTTCTCTTGCAAGACTTGCCGTCATATCATCCTCATCACAGTTATCGGCAACCACGAATATCTTGATATTTTCCTTTGGATAATCCTGTGCATTTATGGAATCTATCAGTTGCCCGATAACGTTCTGCTCATTTCTTGCGGAAATGAGTATTCCGACGTTATGTATCACTTCCTCCTTGTGAGGCTTTGCCTTTTTGATAAATGGCACTAAAATATATATAAATTGGTAAAAATAGCAAACAAGGAATATCGCGCCCACAACGAGGTTGAATATTACTATAGCATTTATAATAGCATCTATCATATCAATTCTCCGTTTATAATATTACAAATATAACATATGCGGACACATGGTCCGCGATTTTCTAACCTGTATTATACCACAGAGGTGACTTGTATTCAACACATAAGATGGATTTTTAAGAATTTTTAAGAATTCGCGGCGAGCCTACTAAATAAGCTCGCCGCGAAATATTTATCAATATTTTAATATCATGAACACTGCAGAATTCTTACTTCCGAATTCCGCATTGACAGTCTTGCCTAAAACATTTACATGTGTTCCCTCGATCTTACTCGGATATACCGTGTCAAGGGTAAGTGCATCTGCATATTTTGACATATCTATGCTTACAGACCCATCACAAGTATCCTTCTTCCAGATGCCGAGCATTATACTGCGCTCCCCTTCATTTCGAAGTCCAAGGCACAAATATCCGTTATCCTCCATACGCGCAAGCCCCATTGGGTATATCGGGAAGGACTCTATAATGTACGGTCTTATGCGTTTATACAGAGATACCGCCTCTTTTATAAGGCTTGTATTATACTCATCCGCATGGCATATCCTGCCTGACATATAAAGGCATCCGAACATTCCGCTGACCATATTGTATACCGTTTGCGATCCGTCTGCAAACTGTCTTTGGAAATCCTCGGTGTATTTAAAATCCATCCTGCTCATGATCGGCACGGGATAGGGATACGCCCAAATTCCTGCCTTTTCGGGCGGCATGAGAGTAAGTATGCCCTGTACGACAGACGGGACATTCTCATAGAATTCCTGATCGCTCGTGCTTTGCACGGTAAAGCTTCTTACAGTCTCCGTATCGCATCTCATAGCTCCGCTTGAGCAGCATTCAATTGCAAGATCGGGATATTTCTCGTTTATGTGTGCAATGAAGCTCATAAACGCACGGGTATTTACATCTATGCCCTCGCAAAGGCTCTCACATCCGTCAAATCCCTCGCCTGCGGTCTGATTATAGTCATTTTTAATATACCTTATTCCTATGGAATACAGCCTGTCGATAACTCCCTCAAGATATTCTCTTACCTTAGGCTCTGAAAAATTCACAAAGCATCTGTTTGCCCCAACAGGTCTTTTGTGTCTGAGCATGAGCGAATTCGGTATATTTTGCGCTATAAAGCTGTCAGATGTCGCGCTCTCAAGCTCAAGCCATATTCCCGGCTTCATGCCCTTTGATGCGATGTATTCTATAACAGATTTAAGTCCGCCGTCTCCGAAAAGTGAATCATCTATATCCCAAGTGCCGAGTCCGCCTGCCTTGCACTCTTTTCCCTTATACCAGCCGTCATCAATGCAGAACACCTCGCAATTACATTCATGGGCTTTATCTATGAGAGGTATGAGCTTTTCCCTTGTAGGCAATCCCCACAGGCAATTCATGTAATCATTAAAGCACACATAAGGATATTCCATATCCCACTTTACCTTATTTGTCATCCTCTTATATATGCAAAGATCCTTTATCGCATCCTCAAACGAGCCGTCACAGCAGCCGTATACCGCAGAGTTTGTTTCATAAGCCTCGTTTGCGTGCAGGGTCTTATGCCAGCCTCCGCATCTTTCATATGCAGACGACAAAAATACACACAGAGCAGACTGATCTCTGTATCCCTCAGATGAGATCTCGACCGTCCATGAATTCTGCGACTCCTGCTCAAAATACCATATCCTGCCCATCTCCTTATCCTCAAGCATGACCATCGGATAATAGTTACACGTAGACCAGCTCTCAGCGTTCACGATACGAAGGAGCGCGTGGTTGTCATGGTTATATGTAGGATAAAGTCCAACGTCTGACAAGCTCTGTGTGCGCCACTGTCCCTCACCCTGCCATGTAAAGTGACATTTATGGAGGACAAATCTGTCATCATACCACATTTTTTCGCCATCCGAGCCTATTCCGCTTACAAACAGTGAAGAAACTGTATCCAGAACTATGTCTTCATCTGAAATATTCTCGACACGTATGTGCTGTCGCACTGCGCCGCACCCATCATAGGCTTCCCTGATAACACTGACCTTAAGTTTTTTTCCATATGTAAGATACACAAGGGTCGTGGTATTACCATCGTTTATCTGATCTGTAAGCTCCGCATCTCTTGTAAACTCATTGGATGATATATAGGGCTGTATGCATTTTGCATCAGCATTGATAAAGAAGTATGGCAGATGGTCCTTCATAAATATTTTTTCTCCTGTCTGTAAATTGATATGTGCCGCACTTTATACATGTAATGTCACATATATTGATCGCCACTTACACGGATAATTATAGCATCCTCATTTTATTTTGTCAACACGCACGAACAAAATTCCGAAACATGCTGTAAAAATATCACAAACTGCTTGACGCAACCGTATAAAAATGGTATAATAGCTGTGTATATTATTTAATGATATCTATATATCGGACATGGAGGTCGGAATGATAAAGCTATATGAGGGCGGCGTCTTTTTTGAGGACGGCAAGATAACAGACGGTCGCGGCATCTCGCGAGAAGAAGCAAGAAAGAACACTATCTCATATGGGATACTTTCATCTCACAACGTATCAGACGACAACGACAGGCTAAGGATCAAATTTGACGCCATGGTATCTCACGACATAACATATGTAGGCATAATCCAGACCGCAAGGATCGGAGGTCTTGAGAAGTTTCCGATACCGTATGCTTT
>CAZVUD010000064.1:0-4177 GCA_964629615.1 uncultured Clostridium sp.
TTGACCCCGACGACAAGCACTACTACAAGCGTAAGGCAGACCTTGATGACCGTCTTTACAAAATGTACGATAAGATCGAGGAAGCCGAGACGCTGCTGATCGAAGCCAGAGCCAAGAAAACTGCCATTGAAGCCGAAAAGCTGACCGCCGATAATATTTACAAAGTGCTGGTTTACTTTGATAAGTTGTATGCCGTGATGGATGAGCAGGATCGGCGCAGGCTCATGGAATCGCTGATCTCCGAAATCCAAATCTATGAAGAACGCCAGCCCAACGGACAGTGGCTCAAGTCCATCAAGTTCAAGCTTCCGATCATTGAGGAAGATATGGAAATAGGTTTGGACAATGGTACACATATGGAGTGCGTGGTCAGCCTTCGGAAAGGAAAATGACAAGATGTACGATATAATACTTTTTGATCTGGACGGCACTCTTACCGATTCGGGTGAGGGCGTCAAGAAGGCATTTATGTATGCGCTTGAAAGGTATGGAATAAACGAAAGCTTTGACTCCCTTGACAAGGTAATGGGTCCACCGCTCAAGACCTCGTTTATGGAATTTTACGGCTTCTCGGAGGCAGATGCCATTGCGGCAACAGAGGTATACAGAGAATATTACAGCGAAAAGGGCGTTTTTGAGAACAAGCTTTATGACGGGATCAAGGACACCCTGGCATGCCTTAAGGAAAAGGGCAAGATATTGCTCGTTGCCACATCAAAGCCCGACTATTTTGCGCACAAGGTGCTGGATATGTTTGATATATCAAAATACTTTGACGGGATATTTGCGGCGTCCATGGACGGCAGCCTCTCAAAAAAGAGCGATATAGTCAAAATGGCGCTTGATGCGTTTGGCGCAAACGGGGAAAATTCCGTGATGGTGGGCGACAGATATCACGATGTCATGGGCGCAAAGGAAAACGGTATAAATTGCATCGGAGCGGCGTACGGCTACGGCGGCGAGGATGAGCTCAGATCATACGGCGCATGCAGTATCGCATACAGACCGAGCGACATTATAAAGCTTATATAAAAATTATATTTTGCGGATATCATACCGCAAGGAGGGACATATTATGAGTAATATCAAATTTCAGTTTTTGGGAACATGTGCAAGAGATTTCTCACCTAAGCTGCAAAATGAGCTGAAGGACTGCTTCGATAAGGATGCAAGACGCTCATCATGTGCTATGCTTGAGGGACACATACTTATAGATTGCGGCATTCATGCCATGGAGTGCTTGCGCATAGCAGGCATATCGCTCTCTGACATAAGTGATGTATGTGTGACACATCTCCATGACGATCACTACAACGAAGACCACATAAGACAGATCGCGGCGGCTGACCGCAAGCAGCCCTTGCGCCTTTGGGTGTCGGATGAGGCTGATATTCCGAGCTTTGAGGGCGTTGTGATAATACGCATGAAGAAGCTTGAAAAGAACTACATGGGCGACGGAATGAGCATCACGGGACTTTATGCAAATCATGATGATAATGCAAGCCCCCAGCACCTGCTCTTTGAAAAGGACGGCAAGAGCATACTTTATGCGACAGACGGCGGCTGGATAGACCACAGAACATATCATGCGCTTGTAAAGAAGAATATCGATCTTATCGCGATAGATGCGACCTGCGGCGACTATGTTGGCGATATGCGCCTTTCGGATCACAACAGCATCCCCATGATCAGACTTATGATACCTTCCTTCAAGACGGTAGGCATCATGGATGACCATACAAAAATGTATATGACGCATATTGCGCCCTCGCTCCATGCTTCGCATGCCGAAACCGAAAAAATAGCAAGAGAGATGGGCATTTTCACTGCATATGACGGTCTTTGCCTTGAGGTGTGAGGCGTGTCGGTCTTAAAAAAATACTTAAACATTTTTCTTTTAGCTGTTGCGTCGGGAATGTGCATATGTATTGGCGGCGGCGTGTACCTTGTCTGCCCCAATAAGCTGCTCGGAGCATTCCTTTTCTCTGTGGGGCTTTGCACTATACTTGTGTTCAAATTCAATCTCTTTACCGGCATGGTGGGATACATTCCGCAAAACAAGCCGATATATATCACAGAGGTGGCTGTCGTTTGGCTCGGCAATATGTGCGGCGCATATACCTTTGCTTACATAATGGGATTGTCACGCATCGGTGATAGCATACGTGCGGCGGCGTCGACGGTGGTTGAGGTCAAGCTTGCTGATAATATGCTCAGCCTTGTGTGCCTTGGCATATTCTGCGGACTGCTCATGTTCATCGCAGTGGATTCTTATAAGAAAAATATTGAAACAAAGCCGATCCTTGCGGTATTTATGGCGGTTATGTGCGTTGCTGTATTTATTTTTGCGGGATTTGAGCACTCTATTGCCGATATGTATTATTTTGCCGCGGCAGGAAGATATTTCGACGGAATGGGCGTCATACTCACAGTTACTTTGGGAAATGCGATAGGCGGCATGATAATACCTCTTATTCAGAAGCTGTCGTCATGTTTAACAAAAAGCCAGTCATAATTTAGTATATATTTAACATAAATCATTATCATTGCCACATTTTGCTTGACAAATTTATCTTTTGGCGATATAATGAAAAGACGGTGCTTTTGCGCCGAAGTATTAAAAAGGAACAAAAATATTTATATGTACAGAATAGGTGTAGATCTCGGCGGCACGAACATTGCCGCCGCGATAGTTGATGATGATTATAAAATAATTGCAAAGGGAAGTGTTCCCACGCTCTCACACAGACCCGAAAATGAGATCATGGACGACATGGCGGCGCTTTGCCACAAGCTTTGCAAGGATACAGGTATCAATGAAAACGATGTCGAGGCAGTTGGAATAGCATCCCCCGGAATTGCCAACCACACGGATGGCTATGTTGAGTATTCCTGCAACCTCCCCATGCGCCACTACCCGATATGTGAGGAATTTCAGAAGAGATTTTCCGTAGATGTGGTGCATGTTGAGAACGACGCCAATGCGGCGGCGTGGGGCGAGGCTGTGGCAGGTGCCGCACGCGGAACGTCAAATTCCATAATGATAACGCTCGGCACAGGTGTCGGTGGCGGTATCATCATAGACAATAAGGTGATATCAGGCTCCAATTATGCAGGCGGCGAGCTTGGTCATATAGTTATCAATGTGGACGGCAGACCCTGCAATTGCGGCAGGCGTGGATGCTGGGAGGCATACAGCTCGGCAAGTGCGCTTATAAAAATGACTGATGAAAAGCTGCAGGAATGTCGTGAAAATGGCAGGGATACCGTTATGTTCGAGCTTGTGAAGGATCACGGCAAGATATCGGGAAGAACTGCTTTTCAGGCAATGAGAGCAGGTGACGAGGCAGGACGCGAGGTAGTGGATGAATATGTAAAATACCTTGCCAGCGGTCTTGCAAGCATGATCAATATTTTCCAGCCCGAGGTGCTGTCAATAGGCGGCGGCGTGTCGGGAGAGGGAAAATATCTTCTTGATATGCTCATTCCAAAGACTATGGAGCAGACATACGGATGCGGATTTGTAAAGCCGTGTGAGATCAGGATCGCCGAGCTTGGCAATGATGCAGGGCTTATAGGCGCGGCTTGTCTTGGAATATAAAATTTTATCTCGGAGGTGCAGATAGTGGTAAGCGGTGTTAAAAAGGACTATGGTGATATCTTTTATATGCGAGTTAAAAAGCACAATTGTCCCGATTGCGGCGGACCTGTGTTTTTGCGCAAGGTAAAAAGAAAGGTAAGATCTACGTCAAAGACGGCGGCAGATTACGATTTCAGAGTCGGCGATACCACTCTTTCGGGAAAGGTGAAATTTATCTGGTATGAATTTCGATGCAAAAATTGCGGAAATCAGTATACCGAGGCGCAGATGAGAGCCTTTGAGGAAAAAAAGAAGGCTATGGAAAAGGCTGAAAAGAAGCAACAAAAGAAGCAGGAAAAGCAAAATAAAAAGGCTGAAGGAAAGCAATATAATATAAATATCGACATTAATATCGGTAAATGATCAGATAATGACGGAGCTGTCGCACTCAAAATGCGACAGCTTTTTTGTATTAGCACAAACCCAAAATAAGTACTTGACAAAATATATATAATGTGCTAAAATGAGATAAGTAAACAGAAATAAATTTACGAAAAATTACTTGACAGGAGGAGAAGGGTCGTGTATAATGCCTTG
>CAZVUD010000065.1:0-3477 GCA_964629615.1 uncultured Clostridium sp.
AATTGTGTGTTGGATAAACATGGCGATGAATTATATAAAGAGCAATAACTATAGGGTTCGAATTTGTTGTCGCAAATGAAAACTATCTGATTGAGGAGGGCAGCACAATGAAAAGCAAAAATAGGGCAGAACAATATTTTAATCAGAAGGATCTTTCCGTATTGGAGATCATTTTACTGATTTTAGCGGTAGCTTCGGCAATTATATCGATATTCATTGATGGCGGTGGTCCAATTGGTCTCCCGATCTTATTGATCTGTATTGTTGTCTTTTGCATTTGCCGTTCTTTGAAAATAAAAGATACAGAAATTGATCAAATGCTTGAAAAAATAATGCAGGATAATCAAATAGCTTATTCTGATAGTACAATTGTGGGTTATGATTTGAAAAACACGGTGGTTAAAAAAAGGAAAGACGGAAAGCTTATCTCCCCTAAACATTATATTACCGATATTGTAACTGCTCCCGACGGAAACAAGGCTTTAAATGTTTATATTATAGATCTTGTCAGTTTTTCTGTAGAAATGATATCTCAAAGTGTAACTGATAATAATGAGATCACTTTAATGGAGGAAACAATAAAAACCGGCGTGGGATCGGTAAAAATGTATTACCTCAATATTAATGGTGATTGCATGATTCCCGTTAGCCTTAATGATTATAAGTCTTCTCAAATAGTCGAAAACATCTGCAATAGACATGAAAAGCATTAATACATACTGCGTCAGATAATGAGTTGAGATGATCGACGCGGTTAAAATTTCAAATATATGTTTTTTATGAGAAGTGAAGTTGCGAAAAATCAGACCTGAGTTGAAAGCCGACTTTTTTAACACTTTATGGCGTTAATTAAGTCGGCTTTTTTGTTTTCCGGAAAATTAAGCATCTGTTTTTGTGTATACCCAAAAGTAATTACAACCGCTCAGTGTGACCTTTCGATGTATTATGCCTTGATATTTCTTCCTCAAAGCTCCTTAAACATATGATCTCGCATAACCGAGCTTTGATTACTATGCACATGTTGACAAGTAGTAAACATTTTGGTATAATGGGCTATACTGAAGAATAAAAACGTACAAAGGTGCAAGCTGATCTGTGCAAAATCAGGCGATCGATTTCAAGATACGACATGAAAGGGGAGAGATATATGTCCGAAAATAATTACAGCTCCAAGCTATTTTCTATTCTCGGCGATTCTGTGAGCACGCTTTTTGGGTACAGCAGACCCATTGGGGCGGAATTCTACAGTGCATATCGCAGATACGAAACGGGAGTGTATTATCTTGAAGATACATGGTGGGGGCAGGTAATATCAGCACTTGGAGGATATTTGCTTGTAAATGATTCTTTTTCGGGAAGCACGGTGTGCTCGGAGGCGCAAAATGAGATAGAATCGTATGGATGCAGTGACGTTCGTACGTCATCGCTCGGCGAGGACGGAAGATCTCCCGATGTAATAATGATACTGATGGGAATAAACGACATGGGCAAAAGAAACAGGATCTACCCCGAATGCGAAGATGAGAGGGAAGACCTGAGCATATTTTCTGTTGCTTATAATGCAATGATAGCCAAATTACGCCGAAATTACCCGCTGGCGGAAATATGGTGTATAACACTGCCACTTGGCAAGCGCGGCAGCTATGAGCCGTTAGAGGCAGTTGTGAGGACTTACAGAGAGTATTCTGATTGCATAGCAAAATGCGCAAAGGATGGCGGTTGCAGACTTATAGACATATGCGGCACCGAGCCGTATGATAGCATTGACGGACTTCATCCAAATGCAAGCGGAATGAAGACCATCTCTCTTGCAGTGCTTGACAAATTGAAAAATATCAGATAGAGGTGTTTGTGTGAAAGCTAAAAAGCGAATATTTGCGGTTTCAGATATCCACGGTCATTATACACTGCTTAGAGAAGCACTTGATTAAGCAGGATTTGACCCTGAAAACAGTGATCATCTCTTTGTTTGCTGCGGTGACCTTTTTGACCGCGGAAACGAAAGCTTTAAGGTGTACGAGTTTGTACGTGCTCTCAAAAACAAGGTCCTCATATGCGGCAATCACGATGAGAATCTTTTGCAGATATTTAAGCGCGGTTCGATGTCTGTTTTTGATATCCGAAATGGAGTTGAGCGAACAGTCACAGATATGTTCGGAGAGGGAAGTATCGGACCTCTTGGCGAGCTTCAGCCACAGCGGCGTGCTGAATTGGTAGATGAGCTGATCGAATTTATAGAGCATATGTCTGATTACTATGAAAGCGAAAATTACATATTTACCCATGGCTGGCTGCCTACCGAGATAGGAAATGACGGAAACAGAGTGCTGTTAGAAAATTGGCGCGATGCAGACTGCTTTCGCTGGAACAGTGCACGTTTTACTGAATGGACAACTCTGAAAGGCGTAAATGATATGGTGCCTGATAAGACCATCGTATGCGGACACCGTCCAACCCGCCTTGCCGCAAATATTGATGTGTCACGTTCGCATGCTGACTCAAGCATTTATTACGGCAAGCGCATGATCGCGATAGATGCAGGAGCAGTAAGAAGCGGAAGAGTAAATGTGTTTGTCACGGATGATATTATATTTTGAAGAGGGGATATTGATTGATATACATAACAGGCGATACACACGGCGAGCATGCGCGCTTTGATAATGACGGTGTGTTAGGACAAGAAAGACCCGGGCAGGGTGATACACTTATAGTTTGCGGAGATTTCGGATATCTGTTTTTTGACGATGATATAGAGAACGCATTTCTTGATGAGCTTGAAAAAAAGCCGTATACTATATGCTTTTGCGACGGCAATCATGAAAATTTCAATGCCATATATTCATATCCCGTCGAGGTATGGAACGGAGGATTTGTACATAGAATAAGAAAGAACGTGCTCCACCTTATGCGCGGGCAGATCTTTTGTATAGACGGAAAAAAGATATTTACCATGGGAGGCGCATACAGTATAGATAAATATTTGCGCAAAGAAGGGCATTCGTGGTGGAAGGAAGAGCTGCCGATAGACGCAGAATATAAAGAAGCGGTTCAGACTTTGAAGAGATCAGATAACTGCGTGGATTATATCGTTACACATACAGCGCCGCGCGAGATAATAAGGCGAATGGGAATTAGCCCTGATATGCATGACGCTGAGCTTACGGGATTTCTTGAATGGGTAATGTATGAGGTGAGCTTTAAGCGTTGGTTTTTTGGGCATTGGCATATGGATAGGGAGATCACGGATAGATTTCAGGTGCTTATGTTTGATGTGGTAAAAATCGAATGACTATTGATATCCAATATTCAAGAAAAACCAAAGCGTTTAATTTAATTTCAAAAAATCCTATCCGTGGCATAATATTTTTGCTTTTAAGTATTGACAAATGCATACTTTTGTGGTAAAATATTATAGTCATGTGATACGGAGGGATATCGAAGTGGTCATAACGAGGCGGTCTTGAAAACCGTTTGGGA
>CAZVUD010000066.1:0-3459 GCA_964629615.1 uncultured Clostridium sp.
ATTCTTTGCACCGGGGATAGCACCCTTAACTGCAATGAGGTTTCTTTCGCTGTCGATCTTAACAACTTTAAGATTCAAAATCGTTACCTGTTCATTACCGTACTGACCGGGCATCTTCTTGTTCTTGAAGATGTGTGCAGGGTCGATAGTACCCATTGAACCGGGCTGACGGTGGATAGGACCTGTACCGTGAGTCATACGAAGAATGTGGTGACCCCATCTCTTAACGCATCCGCTGTAACCGTGACCCTTTGTTATACCTGTAATGTCGACCTTCTCGCCTGCAGCGAAGGTATCGGCTGTAATAACATCGCCAACGTTGATCGCGGAGCAATCGTCAAGGCGGAATTCCTTGAGGTGTCTTTTATAAGAAACACCTGCTTTTTCAAAGTGACCTTTCTCAGCCTTTGTGATGTGCTTTTCCTTTGCATCAACAAAACCAAGCTGAACGGCGTCATAACCGTCATGTTCAACTGTCTTCTTCTGTGCAACTACACAGGGACCTGCTTCGATGAGTGTTACAGGGATAACATTTCCCTTCTCGTCGAAGATCTGAGTCATACCGATCTTCTTACCGATAATACCCTTTTTCATTTTTCTTTCCTCCTGTAAATTATTGGTTGATACGGGATCTCCCGTTCAACATGATTTACAAAGTTACCGTCGCGGATATCCGCCGGCTGTTATCTTTGTTGCGGTGTCCTTTGTCCGGGATCAAAGCTTAACTTCGATCTCAACACCTGCGGGAAGTTCAACATTCATAAGTGCGTCAATCGTCTTCTGATTGGGCTTAATGATGTCGATGAGTCGCTTGTGAGTACGCATCTCAAACTGCTCTCTGCTGTCCTTGTACTTGTGTACTGCGCGGAGAATAGTAACGATCTCTCTTTCTGTGGGAAGCGGAATGGGTCCGGAAACCTCACAACCGTTTGCCTTAACAACAGTAACTATCTTTTCTGCTGCTGTGTCGATAAGAGTGTGATCGTAGCTCTTAAGACGAACTCTGATCTTTTCTTTTACTGCCATGGTATTTGCCTCCTTTCAAAGCTTTGCGCACGTGTATATAATAGAAAATGATACATTCGCGCGCTTCAAAATGTGGCGTTCTTTCGTACACCGTGCCGAGCGTTTCGTGCCTTTGACATTAAAAACGGACTTTGTCCCGAGTCAGCATATTCTGGACATCATCCGATGATCTATATCAATAAGGTAAGCACTCTGCACCACTATGCCGCATGTTGCAAGGTGTGTGTATGAAAGGCTTTGTCGCCCGATTCATACGGACATACTCTGCGAAAATTACCTCCCTCAGCGTCCCTTGGGAGCAACCTCTCGCTTCAACGCATATCAAGCCTTAGTATTATACACTATTATTCGGTTTTTGTCAATAGTGAGAATAATTTTTTTGAGGCTTTAAATGTAGAAAAACACCATAAAAATCGCATTTATTTTGTTAAACATGCACAAATTTAAAGCAAAAAGACCGTAAAAAGGACTTTTTACGCGCCCACAACGATAGGATACTGTATTATCACAGCAGCATTTTTCACAAAAGAGCGAACTTTTTTGTGTTTTTTTCATTTTGTTTGTTTTGTGTTAACATTTTTATAATATAATATAAGGTAAGACAATCATTTTTCGGAGGCTATGGAAATGAATTCCGATAGTAGTTCAAACAAGCTGTCTGTCTTTAAAGCATTCAAGGCAGTCATGCTGACTTTAATAATTATGTGTGCGTGCCTGTGCACAGTCTGCACGCTTTTCTTCTTTGACCAAGATCCGGGGTATTTTAAAGCCGTCCCCATAACATACGTTTTATACGCGTTTATATTCGTCGCGATCATCGCATCCATCCTACCAATATTTATATTTAGAAAATACCGTGTATGCGATGCTCAAAGCTCAAATAAAGCAGGACTTACGCCCCTGATACCTGCATGTGCATTTGCTTTCCAGGCGGTTATGCTCACATCAGATCTGATTTTCGGCAGCAGTGCCGCCTTAGACATAGTGTGCATGATAGCATCAGTCCTGTCCTGTGTGTATTATTTTCTCATATCGCAAGGCTACGCTCAAAAAAGTGCTGTCAGATATCTCGGACTTTCACCCGTTATAGCCGCACTCACCGTTACTGTAAGCTATTATTTTGAAAACGCCACCGTAATGAACGGTCCCAAAAAGCGATTTATTGAATTCGGATTTTTGCTCTTCGCGATATATGCGATAAACGAGCTGAGATGCATATGCGGTAAGCAGTACCGCATGTTCTATTTCACTGCCGCATCCGCTTCTGCCGTGCTTCTTGTCTGCTGTGCAGTAAACTCAGCCTGCATCATGATAAGTGGAGACACAAGCATAAAAGCTCTTTCGGTCGCGGTAACATCCGCGCTCTTAGCAGTTTATCTTATGATCAGCATATGCCTCTCAAGGCTCGAAAAATACGACCCTGAGCAAAGCAAATGTGACACATCTGCTGAGCAGGATGACAGTGAAAATAACACCATAGTATAACTATATAATATAAAGGAAGGAAAAATTCATGAGAAATCCGTCCGCCATAAATCAATCCATAAGAATACAGTGGCTTCACAAAAAAATATTAAATATGTATTACCCCAATGCCATGCGCATATCCGAGAGATTTAACATATCTCACCGTCAAGCGCAAAGAGACGTGGATCACCTGAAGAACTCTCTCGGCGCGCCGCTTGAATACAGTGCAGAGCATAAGGGCTATTATTACACCGAGCAATATTCCCTTCCCTTTGTTATGTCATCTGACAACGACGACGCATTGTCCGACCTTGCAGACGATATCACAGGAGCCGAAATGACAGCCGACAGCACATATGTCCAGATGCAGATCCCATACACCGCAACAGTAGAGATCCCCGACAAGCTGTCTGTTATCTCTTTTAAGGGATTTATCATATCCAAGGAATCCAGAAATAAATACATATGCGAATTCCACAACATAGAGCAATTTCTCGGCGCGCTCATGACACTGAGATCTGATGTCAAAATAATAGAGCCGCTATGGCTTCGCGAGCGCCTTGTGAAAATAGCCGAAAACATACTGAAAAATAATAAGCTTGAAGAATGATAAAAGGGGCTGTTGCATTAAGGGAGCTCCCAAAAAACAAAAAGGCTTTGCCGAAGGCGTGCAAAATTAGCGGTAAAATTATAACAACCGAATAAGCCACCTTTACGGCAAAACACCACGGAAGAAAAATCCGTGGTGTTTTGTTTTCGCTGAAGTGGACGATGGAATGTCAGAACTGTTTGCCATATATTCGATTTCTTCGGTCGTGGAGATGTTTATCGGCTTGTCGTCAAAGGTAAGGATCAACTTACTGTGACAACGTGACCTCGGTATAATTGTCCCTCGGACGAAGCAATCCTGTGTTCTTTCCTGTCAACTCTAACCACCGCAACAATTTTACGTTGCGGTGGTCTTTT
>CAZVUD010000067.1:0-3414 GCA_964629615.1 uncultured Clostridium sp.
GTCGTGGTATTCAACAGTGACCTGAGTCTTTCCGTCGGGACGGAGATAGTCAAGTGTTCCGTTTTTTCTGACATCTGTAAGCTGACGTGCAAACTTATGTGCCAAGGATATGGGGAGAGGCATAAGCTCGGGAGTTTCGTCGCAGGCATAGCCAAACATAAGTCCCTGGTCACCTGCACCTGTGTCAAGTCCGTCATTATCCTTGCCTTCTTTAGCTTCATAGGACTTATCAACGCCCATGGCTATATCGGGGGACTGCTCGTGTATGGAGCTGATGACAGCACAGCTGTCGCAGTCAAAGCCAAACTTAGCTCTCGTGTAGCCTATCTCACGCACGGTATTTCTTACGATAGACTGAATGTCAACATACGCCTCTGTTGTTATCTCACCCATAACGGATACAAGACCCGTTGTGCAGAATGTTTCGCATGCAACGCGCGCATTGGGATCCTGAGCGATTATAGCATCAAGAATGGCGTCAGATATTTTGTCCGATATCTTATCGGGATGTCCTTCGGTTACGGACTCGGATGTAAACAATACTTTTTTCATGATTTATTCAACCTTTCAATTTTATTCAACAGAAATTTCCTGCATATCCGCATCATTCTTCTTTATGGATGCGCACAGGCGAGTAAACAAATACCCCAATGCACCGCCGCATATAACGCAGGCTGCGTATATTAGTATATTTGTAAGCGTGAGGGATGTAATGATGCTCTCAGAGAGCAGGAGCATAAGCGTGGTTGCAAGTACAAATCCCATAACTCCGTGAGATGCAATGGAATGGTATCTCGAAAACAGCGTGCGCATGACTCTTGAAAGCAGGAGCAATGTGCAGAGCATGGTCACGCCAAGCGGAATTATGACGCCGAGATCCAGCCTCGATATTCCCTTTGACATAGCCTCATATATTCCGAAAAACAGCAAAAGAGTGGATGAGCTGAATCCGGGAATTATAAATGAGAGTCCCCATATGACACCGCATATGGCAAATCCGTACCATGTGGCGGGAATGGTGAGCACAAGTACATTTTGGAACACATAGAACACAGCCGATATGAACAGGAAGCTAACTGCAAGCGAGATAAAGGAATATTTATTTCTTCCCTGCTCGCCCGATTCCTGCCAGAGCTCGGGCACAGTTCCGATTATGAGCCCAACGAAAACGCAGAGTACAACAGCCTCGTTCCATTCAAGCAGAGCCGCGGTAATGCCTGCAAATCCGATAAATCCGATACAGCCTCCGATGCCGAGAAAAATCAGCATGAACCAATGCTTTTTGATACCTTTTATCGGTGAGGATAAGACCTCTATAAGATAGTCATATATGCCGAAGGCATAACAGAGCGTTCCGCCGCTGACCCCGGGAAGGATCGCGCCGATACCGACAACGATGCCCTGCAATATCCAGAGGACAACGCGTATGACCTTATTATTTTTGATATTTTTCATAAATTTCTTTCATTTTGCGAGTATATTTTTACAAATTTAATTATACACTATTTTTATATTAAAATCAACTATTATATTAAAAATAGTTTATTTTATATTCAAAAGCTATCAGAAGAATTTTATATTTCCGCCAAGCACGGCAATAAACACAGCCACAGACGCGGCAACGAGCAGTGCGCCTATGATAGTTACAGTAATATTTGTCTTGACTCTCTTCTTCTTTTCTTCCACCGTGATCTCATTTGACTCACGGTGCGGCATTCTTGCCATACCCGTAGCCTTGACAGCGCGGGATACAGGCTTATAGAGCAGTAAAACGAGTGAAGCGTTCATCACAGACTTTGTAAGATTGAACGGGAACAGCAGCTTTGGTATCATACCTGCTATTGCCGCCGTAGACGAGCCAGTGTATATGGGAGTGATAAAAAGGTTGAGCAAGAGCATTACCGCCGTAGTGGATATAACAGACGCAAACAGTCCTATCACTGCACCCACTATATCGTGCTTGCGCTTGTATATGATCGCGACTGTGCAGGAAAATACGGCTGATGACAAAAAGTTCATCAAAAATCCCCAAAATCCCGTGTCACTGACACTGATCATCTCGATAAGCGCTACCGTGAATGATACGGAAAGCGAGGACACAGGTCCGAAAAGCAGTCCCGAGAGCGCGATTATCGCGTCTTTTGCGTCAAAGGTCAAAAATCCGACCTTTATGCGGAAAACGAACATGGCAACATATGCGATTGCGCAAAACAGCGCAGATATAACTATACTCTTTACCTTTTGCTGGTTTGATATTTTAGAATTTGATCTACCTTTAAATGACATAAAAAAATCCCCTTTCAGTTTAAAGGGGGACACAAAAAAGTCGGAGCTTTTGCCGACTCAACTTGTTTTCTCATCCGGACTTTTACCGTCGGTCAGGGACTCTCACCCTGTCAGCGCAAAATGCGTTCGCAGACTTTACTGCCGGTATGGAATTACACCCATCCCCAAATCAAGTTAAATTATGTATTTCGCCGCCAAGCGGCAGTATTATAAATCAACGGGTCGCCGCAAGCGACGACCCGTTTTACGGTTATTTGTATATATTTGTTATATATTCAAATTATTCGATGATCTCAGAAACAACGCCTGAACCAACTGTTCTACCACCCTCACGGATAGCGAAACGAAGACCCTTTTCGCAAGCGATGGGCTTGATAAGTTCAACAGTCATGTCAACGTTATCACCGGGACGGCACATTTCTGTACCTTCGGGAAGACCGATAACACCTGTAACGTCAGTTGTTCTGAAATAGAACTGAGGTCTGTAACCAGCAAGGAAGGGCTTGGAACGGCCGCCTTCTTTTTCTGTAAGAACGTATACCTGACCTACAAACTTTGTGTGGGGGTGTACGGAACCGGGCTTAGCAAGAACCTGTCCTCTTTCGATCTCGTTCTTAGCAACACCACGGAGAAGAGCACCGATGTTGTCACCTGCTTCAGCCTGGGGAAGAAGCTTGTGGAACATTTCAACACCTGTTACAGTTGTGGACTTCTTTTCCTCTTCAAGACCAACGATCTCTACTACGTCACCAACCTTAAAAGTACCTCTCTCTACTCTACCTGTAGCAACAGTACCACGGCCGGAGATAGAGAATACGTCCTCTACGGGCATAAGGAAGTCGAGGTCAGCCTGTCTTTCAGGAGTAGGAATATAGCTGTCAACAGCATCCATGAGCTCAAGGATAGGAGCATATTCAGGAGCGTTGATATCTGTGCTTGTGGACTCAAGAGCATCTCTTGCAGAACCTGCGATGATCGGGAGATCGTCGCCGGGGAAGTCGTAGGAAGAAAGAAGATCACGGATCTCCATCTCAACGAGTTCAAGAAGCTCTTCGTCATCAACGAGGTCCTTCTTGTTCATGAATACAACGATTGCGGGAACGCCAACCTGACGAGCAAGAAGAACGT
>CAZVUD010000068.1:0-2914 GCA_964629615.1 uncultured Clostridium sp.
GGAACATAGATGACAGCAAGATAACTTACCCCGAGGATGTTGCCGCAAGCCTTAATAATTGGACACCCGGTAACAGCGCAGTCCGTATCGGCAGTACCTATTATGCAACCTTGACAGAAGCGGTGAATGGAGCAAAAGCAGGGGACACTATTATTGTTTTGAAGGATATTGAAACCAGCAGTCAACTTATTATTGATAAGAGCATTACCATTGATTTTTGGGGACATAGCTATATTAACCGTCCGACAGGGGCTACTAATCAGGGAGCAATTGAGATTGGTAAGAACACACAAGTGGAAAACTGCACATTTAAAAACGGTACGATCAAGTTGGTTGGAAATGTTGGCGAATCAGGGTATCTGCTTCATTTGAGTAATTGTAAGGGATTTGCGTTAGTCGGAATTACATTAGATTTGACAGAAGCAGGTACAATGCGAGGCGGATTTGCTATTTCAAGTAATCCTACGGTCATGGTAGAAGACTGTACATTTCAAGCTGCGATGAATCAGAGTGCAATATTTTTAGATAACTGGACTGCAGGACTTTTGAACCTTACGGTGAAAGGCAATTCCGAAATTACAGGAACAATATATACAAATTGTGGAAATGGCGCCTTCGTAAAGGTATCACTTGAAAGCGGAAATTTTAAACAAACCAGTGTGACAATTGGTGGTGGTGAAAGGCCAAGTGAGTTCAAGATCAAGACACCAAATGGCGAAAAGCTTACCGGTATGGATAGTTTTTCTGATAAGGATGCCGAAGGCTACTTATACGAAACCTTAAGAAAATACACTTTGTATACAAACCGAGGCTGTTGCAAACAAAATTGCAACAGCCTCGGTTTATTTTTATTTCTTATGACAGCTTTCCTTCATGGCGCATCCCGAGCAATTACATCCGCAGCTCGACTTTCCACTTTTTTTGCATCTGATAAGATATGCTATTATAAGCACTACGATGCATGCGAGAAATGTGCAGATAAGTATCGTGGGAAGCACTTCCGCCAGCGACAGAAGAAATATCATCTTGCTAAAAAAAATCATATATATCCTTTCTCTCTGTTTACATGTTGGTGTGAGAAGCCTTATGCTGGGGCTTACGTATGAGCAGATAACACATAAAGGCAAGGACTAATGACGCAAATATCAGTCCTGCGATATTTGCCTGTCCGCAAAACAGCATTCCGAACTGATATATGATCAGTGAGATGCAGTATGCCAATACAGTCTGATAGCCTATGGCAAACCAAGTCCACTTTGCGCTGTTCATCTCACGCCTTATCGCGCCTATGGCGGCAAAGCAGGGAGCACAGAGCAGATTGAACACAAGGAAGGAGATAGCCGCAAGAGCCGCGATACCGCCGTGCTCTGCAAATGCATTCTCAAGGCTTGCCCAGACCTCACTGCCGTTTTCGGAAACCTCAGCAACACCGTAGAGTATTCCGAATGTAGTTACGATATTTTCCTTTGCGATAAGACCCGTTACTACCGATACGGCTGCCTGCCAGAATCCAAATCCCAAGGGAATAAAGAGAAATGCAAGCGGCTTGCCGATGTATGCGAGCAGGGAATTCTGTGAGTTTTCCACCATAAGGAATGCTCCGCCCTCAAAGCCGAAGCTCTGTAAGAACCACAGCACCATTGCAGAGAGCAATATTACCGTGCCTGCCTTTTTTATGAATGACCAGCCTCTTTCCCACATGGATCTGAGTATGTTTATGGGAGTAGGCATGTGGTATGCGGGCAGCTCCATTACGAACGGAGCAGGGTCGCCCTCAAACATTTTGGTCTTTTTGAGTATTATGCCTGATATGATAACGGCTACGATGCCTATAAAGAACGCACCTGTCGATATGATGGCGGATCTCTGACCTATAACACCTGCTATCAGGGCGATTATGGGGAGCTTTGCGCTGCAGGGTATAAATGTGGTCGTGATTATAGTCATGCGCCTGTCGCGCTCATTTTCTATCGTGCGCGATGCCATGATACCGGGAACGCCGCATCCCGTGCCTACGAGCATGGGTATGAAGGATTTTCCCGAAAGACCGAATTTACGGAATATACGGTCAAGCACGAAGGCTATACGTGACATGTATCCGCAAGCCTCAAGGAAGGCAAGGAACATGAACAGGACGAGCATCTGCGGAACAAATCCGATGACCGCGCCAACGCCGCCAACGATACCGTCAACTATAAGACTTATGAGCCAGCTTGGAGAATTTACGGATTCAAGCGCGCTTGTGAGTGCAGGCGGAATTATCTCTCCGAAGAGCACATCGTTTGTAAAGTCTGTCACCCAAGTACCCACCGTTGTTACCGAAACAAAGTACACTATGAACATTATCACGGCAAATATTGGGATCGCGAGAAACTTGTTTGTAACTATGCTGTCTATCTTGTCTGATGTGGAGCGCTTGTTCGGGTGCTTCTTGACGTAGCAGGAATGTATTGAGTCGGTTATGTAGTTGTATCTGTCGTTTGTTATGATGGATTCCGCATCGTCGTCCAAAAGATCCTCCACGAGCTTTATATCCTTTTCGATATGCTCAAGGGTGGTCTTGTCTATATTTAGCTTTTCAATAACTCTTGAGTCACGCTCAAATATCTTTATGGCGTACCATCTTTGCTGTTCCTCGGGCAGATCATGCACGACAGCCTCCTCAATATGGGCTATTGCATGCTCGACCTCGCCTGAAAATGAATGCAGGGGAATGGTCTTTGTGTTTTGCGCGGCGTATATTGCCGCTTCTGCCGCCTCGTCTATTCCGGTGCCCTTGAGAGCGGATATCTCCATGATTTTGCATCCCAGCTTTTTTTCAAGCTTTTGCGTATCTATGATATCACCCTTCTTGCGTACTATATCCATCATGTTTATGGCTACGACAACGGGAATTCCGAGCTCTGTCAGCTGG
>CAZVUD010000069.1:0-2535 GCA_964629615.1 uncultured Clostridium sp.
TTTGTTTTTTTCATGATTTTTTCTCCTTTTTATGTTTGTTTTTATTTGGGGTCAAATTACTTTATATTGCATGTGCTGTCGGCACTAACATTAACGCATTCCAATGAGTTGATCGGGCTAGATTCATATCCCATGTCGTTGGAAACCTTGACCCAATTATTACCATTCAGTACGTTCTTGTCATATGTAATCTTCTCTTGTTTCGTAATAGGATTATTGTTTTCATCCAAAAGTTTATCTTTTCGGCATGAAAGGCACTTTACATAATAGCCATTTTCATCACTATCAAACTTCATACCACCATCTGACGAATTAAGCATAAAAAAATACTTATCAGATAAACTTGATTTTGTATCATAATAATTGGCAAATTTTAAATATATTTTATTACCATTCATCATTACAAAAAATTTGACATTATATTGTTCGAAATTATTTTTATAATTATTTGGGTCTGCCTGATTAGTATTAACTATTTCAAACGTATTATAATCAATTCCATCCTTTTCCTTAGCAAGCCAAATTGTTCCGTCTGTAGCTGACCAGCATTCACCCCAATTTGCTATCGAAATATTATCATCATCAAGCTTCGCTAAATCCGCCAAAGTTTTGCCATTTCCTGTTACAGATTCAACTTCCACATATATAGGCAAGCTTTCACCTTTCATATTATCTGTCGATATTGACTCAGGTAATGTCAAATTACTCTTGTTTACACTTAATATATTGGGATATTCTTCTTCGAGTTTCCAATATGATAAATATACCGGATATGTATCTGCAGTTACATTTATGCTATCAAATGTAACTTGTGTTCTGCGCACTACAGCACATATCATTGGTTCCCAAGTAGAGGTCTTACCTTTAAGTATCAATGCATTTTTATCATCCGCAACTTTAGGATTATCTCTTCCGGATATTTTCAAATGTCCGTATGTACCAATACCCAAAACAGACACATTTCCTTCGGCATCCTTACTGTTTATAGTCAACGTATATCCATTGAGCACGAGATCCAATGCAAATATACCGTGTCCGTGACATTCTGTTTTTATTTCTTCGGTCGTTCCGCCAATCTCACCATCTTTATATATCCAATAAACACATTCCTCCGTTCCCAAGAGGCTTGTAAATTCATCGGCTGTCACTTCTATATCACCGTCAAGAAAAACCGTGATCATATCTTTTCTGACATCTTTACCCTTAAAATCTACTTTTCCGCTTGTGAAGCTGTTCTGATCGATATGTACAGCCGTTTTAAGATAATCGCCTAAGGTAACATGACATTCTTCACGTTGGCATTCGTCGGTTTCTTTTGTTGCACCTGTAAAATCATGTCCCAATGGGAATATGATATCGCCCTGCAATTTAACGCCGCATCTCTTGCATACCTGAGTTGCTGTCTGTCCGGGAGTTGTACATGTAGCCGAAATTTCATTAAGATCTTCGACATCATGTCCAAGTGCGGGAGTTACGATATATTCAATATAACCGCATTCCTTGCTACACTGACTAAAGCTTGAGCCTACAGCTGTGCAAGTTACCGGAACTACGCTGGCTTCGCCCATTACATGCTGACAAAGGTCAGTGTTGCAGAACAAGCATTTTGTAGCGCCTGTATTGGGATTTTCATGCACATTGTACTTTGCATCGCCTGTGATATAAAGGAGCGGATACTCGCCATTCTTCAAAATTACAACATTTTTTTCGCTGTCGTAATCACCTGATTGGTGGAAACGTGCACCAACTGCTTTGAACGGCTTTGAGGAAATGTCATCGCTATACCAAGCCTGTGCAACCTCAAATACATATCCATACTCGGTATAAGATTTCGCATTCTGAATTTTCAGCTCATTTACTATACCGTAATGCTTTACATTAGCTGTGCTGTTTACTGTAAGATTTCCTATCAAAGCAGCGGTTTCACCCTCTGCAAGAAGATCAAACATAACATCGCCTTCTGCGCGTAAAGACTTTGTGCCGTCAACATATCCAACATTTGTGCGTATGATAACATCCTTATCACCGCTGTATGTAACATTAACGAAGGTATCGCCTGCATCAAATCCAATGTTATTTATTTCTATAGTATCTGTTTTACCAGTATAATATACTGAATATCCGCAGGTAACTTCATTGCTTACTATCCAATACTTATACTTGTCTGCTTCAGTTACCTTTTTTATTTTTGCATCCTTATCTTCAATATTCTTATTAATATCATCCTTGCCGGCAACGATATCACCGTCTTCATCTACAGCAATGAATCTGTCATACTCCTGACTCCAAAGTATAGTGTTTTCGCTGTTCTTTGCAAGCACAAGTGCCGCGAGGTTATATCCTGCATCTGCCGCATCCATAACCGCATCATGCATGGTATCATTCTTTCCGTCTAATATTTCAGAGGCTTCAAGATACTTGTTGATGTTCGTGATCATCTGAACGTCGGCGGAATTATTTGCTTTCTTCACAAGTCCGACAAACGTCGGTATAAGCACCGCCGCAAGTATCGCAATAACTGCGATAACGATCACG
>CAZVUD010000070.1:0-2198 GCA_964629615.1 uncultured Clostridium sp.
CCTTGTTGTCAAGGTTTATAACAAATGCACGGTCGTATACCTTGTCAGACACTGTAAATGTTGAGTCGTCGTTGTTGATGGTTCCGATATACCAAACATTCTGCGGTATCTTGAGATTACCGCCCTCAAGTCTTGCAGGGTCGTTTTCCATAGTGGAGGGCACGAGCTCTATCTTCCATTCGTCTGCATTGGGCATTTCAAGAATGGAGAGCATCTCGGCAAAGTAATATTCGACCCTCGCAATATTCATCTCATCGAGAATGATAAGATTCATATCGTTTGTGTAATTCGCCTCGTATATGCGCTTGAGCACCTCGGTCTCGTTGAATTTCTTTGTAAACTCATTGAAGTATCCGAAAAGCTCGTTTCTGTCCCTCCATGACGGCTGGACCGACGCGATGGTGGAATCGTTCTTAAAGTATTTTCCCATAACGTACGGGAGCGATGTCTTACCTGTACCCGATATACCCTGAAGCACAACGAGCTTTGTGGAGGCAAGTCCAGCTATCATAAGCCTTATGGTGCGCATCTCATAATAAAGTCCGCGGCTCGTGCATGCATAATTTCGGATATCCGCGCAAAGGTCCTGAAGATCACTTATCTTGTCGTATTCGGGAGCCTCATAAAACGCATACTTTTCGTCCACAGCGCAAAGTCTTTGGAAGCGACCCGTGACTGCTGTTTCCTCTTTTTGCTTTTCAGCCTTGGCATCACCCTTCTCTGATTCAAGCATCTGCTCGTCATACATAGCCTTGAATTGCTCGTATGAGAGTCCTGCCTCGGTCACCTTTATCTGCAAGAGCTTGTCCTTTTCGCTGACCAGCCTTGTCACCTCTCTGTGAAGGTCTGATATCTCCTCCAGGAGATCCTCATTATTATTTACTCTTCTGTTAAATCTCCATATCTTGCGTATTCCGAGGAATATGACCCAAAACAGGAGCGCCCAAAGAAAGAGTATCACCAGGAAGAACAGCAGTGAAAGTATCCAATCTGCCGCGCCGAATGTCGAGCCCTCGCTCTTCCAAAGCGAAAAATAATACGGAAAATCAAAGACCTTTGCAATACCGAATATGATGCCCTTGAATATCTCAAATATTCCCGTGAGCATGTTTCCGAAAAACTCCTTAAACCATCTCAAAAAGCCGTACATTCAGTTTCCTCCTTTCATATATCCGATCATGTATCCGATCATGTATTCGTAGTATCTTATTTTATATCATCGGAGGACTCGCCGCTATCAGCCTTATTCTCCGCTTGTTGTCTTAAGTATTCTTCGATAGCGCGCTGCTTGATAAGCTCCTCATCAGCCGCGCTGATCATTTTTTTGCCGTCGTTCTTGACCTTCATAAGAGTCCTTATAAATATGAAAAGCTCATATGCAAAGAACAAGGCAAGGGGCAACACTATGCAAAGTCCAAATCCAAGCTGTGTGCTGAGAGCGGATATAACACTTCCGACAACGCCTATCTTCTTGCCTGTATAGCGAGCAATAACTCTTGAGGGATAAACTGTTTCGGTCTTACCTCTGCTGTATTCCTCATTGTCACCCATGGTTTCAAAGTATTCGATCTTTCCGTCCTTTTGCTCTATCTTAACGATACGGTGAGTATTGTACTCGCCCGATGAAACTATGCCATCGCCGTTTATATCCCATTCGAACGTGATTATATCTCCGACCTTCAAGCTGTTTATCTTATCTGTATCCTCAGCAATATATTCGCCAATGATAAGGTCGCCTTTCTTAAAGCCCTTGTATGCATCTGCAGATATGCCATCGGGCTTGTCCGCATTCATTGAATCCGAGCTGACTGTAAGATAGCAATTTCCGCCCAATGTGGGAACGTTCTTTTTATTCGCACTTGCAGAAACGGCTATCACCGTGATAACTACTGAAAATATTACAAACAGCCAAAGTATTATATTTATTATGATACCCGCTGTCTTTTTAACTGTCTTTTTTGTTGTTGCTTCCATTCCCATTTGTTCCTTTTCGGATTATTTTTATACTCTCTTGTAAAGAATATGTATTACACCTGCGGCAAGGGCGTGTGCCCTTGCCGAGGTCGCGTATTTTATTAGTCTTCTGTTTGAATTGTTCCGTTTATAGAAATGTTGAGGCTGCCTGTGATGCTGCCTGTAGATGTCTTAACATTATCATTAGTACCGTCTATGTAAACATAAACTGTAACCTTAGCAAA
>CAZVUD010000071.1:0-1733 GCA_964629615.1 uncultured Clostridium sp.
CCGCCAACAGCAAATTCAACGCTATTATCTGCTCTCCAGCCGCTTGTGGCGCTGAGTGTGTCCCAAGTAACCTGTGTCTGTGCACTGCCTGTAGTTTCAGCACCCCCGCAAGGTGTGATAACGACAGCGGCCTTTATAGCTTCCTTGTTAGCACCTTCTGCCTGTGTGAGCTTTACGTTAAGTTGGAAATTACCTGCTGTGGAATTCTTAGCCAAGCCTACATAGAATTCATAAGTCACGAAATAGCCCTCTGCACCGAGATTAACAGACTGAGCAGTTGCAGGTGTACTTCCATTGGACGCGTTATACTGGTTGCTTGTTGCAGTATACCAGCTGTTAGCATTGATCGCAGCACCGGTCGTAGGAGTGATCTGTGTAGTCGTATAAGCAACAGGCTGAACATTTGTACTTTCTTTAGTAAGAGTGGCAGATGTAGCTGTACCTGTAGCCTTTGTTATGTCTTCCTTAGTTGCAGAAATTACAAAATAGGGGTTGTTTGATGTTGCAGTAACATTCATTCCTGTTGCTGTAACATTTGTATTCATCGAAAACCATGCAAATGTGGATGTACCGAGCATAACCGCACTTACGAGAAGCATAGCGAATGCAGGGATAAGCTTTTTGAATTTTTTCATTTTGTTTACTCCTTAAAAATGTTTTTTTGTATGTATTCTCGCAAATGCACCTTTGCGATGAATAACCTTGAATTTGATATATATAAAGGGCTTCATCCTCATGCGGCTACCATCATCTGCTATCAGCAGGGAATGGAACGCTTGCAGAAGACAGAAAGCCGCATAAGGACTTTCGTGTCGAAATATCACTCTTCGGGGCGCAATACCTCGATGTTCATATCCACCTTAAACTGTCCGCCGAGCACGTCGTCGGTGCAATCGGGATCCTCACCCTCAAGCCAGATAACGACGGTCATTTTTGAGATATCGCCGGGTGCAAAGCCGTCTGTTACGCCCTGCATAACGGTATCATTATTAAGAAAATTTGTCATGACGCGTCCGCCCGGATCTATCTCGGGGGCGCCGTTTCCGCCTGTGGCAGGCTTTGCGTAATCGGTGTAATTCCCAAGGCGCGTGTATTCATCACTTTCCGATTTGTAGTAAAAGTCATCGTAATACACCCTGACTCTGACGGCGGCATCTACATTTACCGTAGCGCGCGTGATATCAAGACTGTATTTATAGCTGCACTCATTCTCACCCGAATTCTTAATGTAGAATGTGTAGCACAGGTAATTTTCACCGTTATGCGATCCATCCAGGTCATTTAAGTCGCGCGGAAGAGCCGTATAGGTGATATTATTCATATTAATGACCTCTTCAGCCTTTAATATGGATGTGGAATATCGGAAATCTGCGCTTTCCGACAAGGAAAGCGAATATTTCTTGTCGCCGTAATCCTTTACGCTTATGGTAAAGCTTCCGTGCCGAGTTATCAGCAGTGCTACAACATACATCACGACAAGCAAGGAGAGCAAAACTCCCGAAATTGCGGGGATCACACGCCTGTATCGTCGGTCATACTTGGCATTATCGGCATGGTATCTTATGTAAGAGGAGGTCTTTTTATCGTCTGACATCTTCACCTCCGTGCGAAAGCACATCCTTGTACGGTACAAGGCTCTCAAGCATACCGAATGTTCCCTTGTAAGTCTTGTCGGGGATAAATCCCATGCAATCGCGGCTTCTGAATTCGCGAAGCTCGCTGTCACTCTTAAT
>CAZVUD010000072.1:0-1522 GCA_964629615.1 uncultured Clostridium sp.
TCCGCCCGAATATTATTCAAAGCAGGGCTACAAGGTATGGTGCGTAGGCGACGATATCGCATGGCTCAGAGTTGGTGAGGACGGCAGACTTTGGGCAGTTAACCCCGAAAACGGATTCTTCGGCGTTGCTCCCGGCACTAACGAAAAGTCTAACCCCAATGCACTTCACACATGCCTGCGTGACACCATCTTTACAAACGTTGTTCACAACACAGCAGACAACACTGTTTGGTGGGAAGGTCTTGACAATGATCCTCCCAAGCCCGGATATGCGATCGACTGGAAGGGCAATCCTTGGGACTGCACAAAGTACGACAAGAAGGATAAGTCCACATGCGGCGCTCATCCCAACTCTCGCTTTACAGCAAAGGCTATAAACTGCCCCTGCATCTCCTCTGAATTCTCCAATCCTGCAGGTGTTCCCATCTCTGCTATCGTATTTGGCGGAAGAAGAGCTAAGACTGCTCCCCTTGTATACCAGTCCACATCATGGCAGAACGGTACATTCGTAGGCTCTATCATGGCTTCCGAAACAACAGCTGCCGCTTCGGGTGCTGTAGGTGTTGTAAGACGTGACCCCATGGCTATGCGTCCCTTCGTTGGCTACGACATGGGTGACTACTTTGCACACTGGCTCAAGATGGGCACACTTATCCCCCATGCTCCCAAGATATTCCATGTAAACTGGTTCAGAACAGACGCTGAAGGCAACTTCATCTGGCCCGGATTTGGCGACAACATGAGAGTCCTTATGTGGATACTTGCTCGCTGTGAGGGTAAGGTAGATGCACAGATCACTCCCATAGGCTATGTTCCCTATGCTGAGGATATCTGCATTGAAGGTCTTAACGGCGTTGACACTGATACTATCAGAGAGCTTCTCCGTGTAGATACAGCTTCTTGGCTTGAGGACATCGAGAATATCAAGGCGTTCTACGCTCAGGTAGGCGACAGAGTTCCCGACGCACTCTACGACGAGCTTGCAGCTCTTGAAGCAAGACTTAAGGCTTGATCTTTTATAAAATATTATAAAGACGATCCCCTGTATGATGATTCATACAGGGGATCGTCTTTGGGGGGTACTGCGCTTTTCTTTAAAGAACCGTGAGAGCAATTCTCTGCACTCGCAGTCCATGATGCCGCCTTGCACCTGCGGCTTGTGATTTAAGGGATAAGAATTAAAGCTGAACACGCTGTCGCATGCGCCTGCTTTTGCGTCCTTTGCTCCGTACACCACTTTTTTTATCCTTGAATTGACTATTGCTCCCATGCACATTGGGCACGGCTCAAGCGTAACATATATCTCACATTTATCGAGATGCCAACCGCCGAGCTTTCTGCAGGCTTCGCGTATTGCTACCATCTCCGCATGAGCGGTCGCATCGCCGTCTGCCTCCCTTTTATTATATCCGCGTGCTATTATCTCGCCGTCCATTGTAATAACGCACCCGATCGGCACATCCTCGCACGGGTATGCGCGCTCTGCCTCGCGGATCGCGCATTCCATTAATTTCTTACAGTC